>NZ_JBBPHM010000002.1:0-284398 GCF_038039755.1 Myroides sp. C1519 | reverse complement strand
CTGTACTAACGCCAAACAAAAAAGCCACTTAACGCAAGTGTTAAGTGGCTTTTTTTGTTTTTATATTATATAATATCGTTTCAAAAAATTCTAAATATAATTTATAATTCTTCAAATGACTCCAATACTTTCCTCATAGAATTTTGTTCTTTTACTTTTCCATTAACAGGAACCCAGGTATATACTTGATAATATTTTCCTGTTCCCTCAACTAAAGCAATATCATAATAAATATCATTCTCGACCAATCTTACATTAAAAGAAAGAAATACAAACTTATTGTTTTTTATAGTTGAATTTTGAATAATGGGCTTACCAATTATACTAAATTTCTTATCAATTTGGTTCAAAAAAATATCCGCATATCCTTCTAAACTATCCGAATAACTTTCCTTAAAAGCAGATGATGCTATTAACTTTGTTAGATTAGACTTAGGCTCTTCAATTACCATTACACATACACCATTAATAGTATTCATATATTGTAATGATGCTTCAGAGTTCAAACCTTCAACTCTTTTTAAATAAGTTGGTAACTCTATAGAGTACTCATTATTAAAATCAACAACCTTAACATCTACTTTATCACTACAATTCAAAAAAAAAGTGGCAATAAAAATTAATCCTCCTATTCTCGTAAACAAACTCATATTTATACTATCAACAAAAATTTTATTTTCTACACTTCTTCATTACCTCAGAAAATAATTCTAAGCTAATTATTTTTTCTTGTTCATCATAGATAGGTGATGTAATCATTAATTCATCCACCTCTAAGATGTCACAAAAACGTTGAACATCCTCGCTTATATCTTCAGGAGTTCCTATAAAAGAACAAGCCGTCATATTATATACTGCCTCTTCTTCTTCAGCAGTCCAAACCCCACTCATAGTTTCACAAGGTTCTTGCATTGGCTTTCTATCATTCCTAATAATCCCTAAAAACATTTTATAAAAAGACGTAGCTAAGAATTGTGCTTTTTCAGACGTTTTTGCAACAATAGCATTTACACAAGCAACAAAATAAGGTTCTTGCAATTGAGAAGATGGCTTAAAATATCTCTTATAAATCCTACTCGCTTGTTGAAGTTGATGAGGAGCGAAATGACTTGCGAAAACATAAGGTAATCCAAGCTCTGCCGCTAAATATGCGCTTTCAGTACTTGAGCCTAATATCCATAAAGGAACATTAGCCCCCTCACCTGGAAAAGCACGAACTTTACATTGCTTATCTGTATTGCTAAAATAATTCTTCAACTCCTCAATTTGATTAGGAAATGAATCCGCTATTTGAACATCATTTCTTCTTAATGCCTTGGCGGTAAGTTGATCTGTTCCAGGAGCACGTCCTAATCCTAAATCAATACGACCAGGATACAATGCATCTAAAGTTCCAAATTGTTCAGCAATAACTAAAGACGAATGATTAGGCAACATAATTCCACCTGACCCCACCTTTATTTTAGACGTGCCACTTGCTACAAATCCTATTAGAACTGATGTAGCAGAAGAAGCTATATTAGCCATATTATGATGTTCTGCCATCCAAAATCTACTATAGTTTAAATTCTCAGCACATTGAGCCAACCTTAAAACACTATGTAAAGTTTGAGTTATACTTTTTCCCTCTCCTACAATTGCAAGATCTAAAAAAGAATAAGGTATTTTATTAGATTTATCTCCCATAACATTCATTTATAATTTCACACAAAATACAAGTTACTTATTTTTATTTTAAAAAATGAATAACGTACACATACCATTCTAAACAAAAAAATCACTCCATCAAAGAAGTGATTTTGTATAACTATCTAATATCAATTGTACAATTAGACAAATCATCAATAATAGCAAGTGATTCTACTCTCACTCCCTTCTCCTCTAATAGCTTTCTGCCATCTTGAAAAGCTTTTTCAATTATAAATCCCATTCCTACAAGATTTGCTCCAGATTGCTCTATTAGATCTAAAACTCCGATTGCAGCATTACCATAAGCTAAAAAATCATCTACAAAAAGAACATTATCCCCAGGCTTTAAAAAGTCTCCACTGATAACAACATCATAAGTTCTATCTTTTGTAAAAGAATGAATCTGTGTATGCAACATATTTTCCATAGTCGCTGGTTTTTTCTTTTTAGCAAAAACCACAGGTAGATTCAATAAATACCCAGTCATAATAGCAGGAGCAATACCACTTGCTTCAATCGTCATAATCTTATTAACATTACTCGAAGCAAAACGACGGACAAATTCTACACCGATTGACTTCATCAAAACAGGGTCCATTTGATGATTAATAAAGCTATCTACTTTTAAAATACCTCCTTCAAAACATTTACCATCTTGAAGAATACGTTGACGTAATAATTCCATTTTTTTGTTGTGTTGTATGTTTTCGATTTAGCATATCAATATACACTAAATTTATTAGTCTGCGAATTTACCATAATCTAACAAACAAGCAATGCAAAACAGATAATAGAATATCTTATAAAAAATACTATGCTGAAATTTAGCAATAAATACACTCCTAATACTTCATTATACTATAAAACACTTTTAATATAATACTTACATATATCAAAAAACCCCAAGTGCGACAAACTTGGGGTTCTTCTAACAAAAATAAACTAACAACTCAATAAACAACAAATACATTAGCATTTGGCAATTTAATTGAATCACATACATAAAGTGCGACAACATTTCTCTATGTAATATCTTCTCTAATATAATAAGCTATATTCAAACTTAGGATAACCACGTTCCCCTTTCTCATTCATAAAACCAAGCATCCTCATTTTATAAAAGTTTCCTTTCGAATCCCTTATAACATAAAAAACATCTCTATTTAAAACCTTAGCATTTGCAACATCTCTCCAACTACCACCAATAGTGGTTAAATCTGAAGATAAATTACTTTCGACAATATCTTGTTTAGCAAACTGTTTATAAAATTTCTTATCACCTTTAGGAATATCAACTTTATATGCTTTAACTCCTGCATAACGATTAATAACTATGAAATCCGAAAAACCATAAGACCCTTTTGGAGTACCATTTTGATCTACTGTATTTGTAAAAACAGTAAAGTTTAAATCCCACTTCTTTTTAGAAGGCTCAACATTTACAACCTTTAGGTCTTTTAAACTAAAAAATTGAAAATTAAAAGCTTCTTTTTTAGAAATAACTACTTCCTTATGCGTTAGGTCACTCAAATTTGCATACTGCAATAAATAACCATCGTTTCTTTTCAAAATACGAATTTTCATCCAACCTCTTTCATCACCAGTAATATTAACAGAGCCAGGTGCTACATTTCCAGTACCAGGAAGAAATCCTAAATTTAAGAGATAAACGTTATTCTCTACATCATTATCACTTACTTTGTTTATTGCAGTAAAATCTAAACTACCCGAAGTATGATCAATATAAGCAGTATTTGCAGCATCAAAAGTTCCTATTTGAACCTGTTTTTTCATTTCACTAACATGACCTTCATTCACTTTATCAATATCATTAAAAGCTAACTTACCAGCTGCCATATAAACAGCTCCATTTATCTTAACCACATCCTCTTTACCAGAATAAAAAGCTAAGTCCCAAGAATCACGTTTAATTGGATAAGTAGCTTTACCTCCTAAGTCCACATATACTTGAAATGGCTGACTTGGTCCACCAATAGCAGGACTCAAAATCCCTCCTAATGCAGCATCAAAACTAATAGCCATTACATCGTATCCTTGAATAAATGAATTAGCCCCCTTATAATTAATTCTTTCTATTTGAAATTGGATGGTCATATCTTGACGTCTCCATGGAAATTCAATATTCTTAAACGTGAATTCAGCTCCTCTATCGCCTTTTACAAAAGGTATAATTAAAACTTCATCTGAAACAGCAGGTAAAGTTTCGAAATCAACTCCATATTCAGCATTAATTGCTTTCACTCGAATCTCTACACTTCCACTTTCAACAGCAACATCAGAAAATATTAATGAAATATTTTTTGTACTCTTTATATCTAAATACGAAATAGACTGTTCTGCAAACGCTACAATAAAATCTCTGCTTTCATTATTACCATTTTTTGAATCCTTTTCGCAAGAAGCAAAAAAACACGTTATCAATAATAATATACTTATTTTAATAAAATTCTTCATTTTCTTTTTCTTCTAAAAACCTAAATCATATTGTAATTTCATAAAAACACTCGTTCCGTATCCTAAAGGAATTGTCGTAACTCCACCATCATGAGCTGTTCCTGCACTTGTTGTTGATTTCAAATATTTTACATCAAATAAATTCCTTATCCCTACAGTTAACATTAACTTTTTATCTAAAAAAGGTTGTCTTGCGGTTAAATCAAGCATTGAATAACTCTCTTGTTTTCCCTTAATATAATATTCTCCAAAAATATCACTCTCCTTTTTATACTTATACTCCTCGCCATTATACTTATAATAAACCGAGAAAACAGATCCTGTTTTAGGTAATCTATAACTAATATTAGCAGTAACTTCAGGTGTATATAAAAACTTATCTACATCTTGAGGAGCATTAAATATTTCTTGAGCAGTACCTGACATAGTAAAACCAAGTCCAAAGTCAAACTGCTTATAACTTAATTGATTCAAAATAGTAAAACCAATATTTCTAAAACGATCAACATTATCATACTCAAATCTCAATCCATCTGGACTAACAATCTCAATCAAATCTATTTTATCTTGAACAGTAAGATATCGACCAGTTAAACTCGTTGTAGCATTAAAATCGTCAGAAAGATTATACTCTTTCTTTAGATTTACAAAAAGAGTTTTTCCTTTCTCAGGACTAAGGTTGGGATTACCTTGTAAGTCGTGATTAACATCTACAAAGTAAGTATAAAGTTCTTCATAATTAGGTAATCTTGGAGAAGTACCTACAGTTGCACGTAATTCATAATCCTTATTAAACACATACTTCATTACTAAACTAAAAGCATGTTGACTTTCAAAAACATTAGAGGTCATTAAACGATATCCAGGTCTCACCATAAATTTAGGAGTAACTGTAATTTCAGAAGAGGCATAAAAATCATAACTTCCCAAAGTTTTCTTTTTAGGTTTCTCTCCTAATAACTCAGTCATACTTGAATACCCTTTATTATTTAAAATTTCATAACCTACTTGAAACTTTGCTTTTTCCCATTTAATAAAATCACTAAAAGTTCCTCTTGAAAACCAAACTTCCTTACTTTCATTTTTAAAAGACTCTCTATCAAACTTTTCATCATACTTAATACGGTAACGATAAGTATCTATGTTCCTTTCTTGTTTTTGATAAGAAAAAGAAAGGTCAAAAAACATTAAATCTCCCATTGTTCCAGAAGTATTTAATACGTTAGACCAACGTTTAGTATTTGTAATTTTATCTTTAGCTGTTGGGTCAATAGTTTCAAAAATGGGATCTTCATTGAATTCATATAAATGAGAATAATTTTTCATACGCTCATCGAAATATTCAAACTTATAAAAAACCCGATATTTACCCTTATGATAATTCAATAATCCTTTAACATTATTCTGATTTTTAGGTAACCAATCATGTCCTCTTTTATCAACATCTCCATAATAATTTTGTCCTTCTCTATCGTTATACCAACCTTTAAAATCATTATGAGTATAACTTATACTTGCATATACATTATCATTAATATTATGTCCTATAGTAATACCTTGGATATGTTTACCTTTATTCTTGAGATTATATTCCTTTCCAACTGTTTCCTCTTGAACAAAAGTTTTTACATTCCAATCATGAATACTATTTTTCTTAGTTATAATATTGATGATTCCTGTAACAGCATTCGCTCCGTAATCAACCCCCATTGCACCTTCTACAATTTCAATTTGCGCAACATCATCCAGGTTTATCTGAGTCAAATCTGTATTATTTCCAAATCCTTCATCACTAATCATAGGCACATTATCAATTAATATTGTAAAATATTGTGCGTCTAATCCAAACATTTTCACAGATGAACGTCCTGTACCTCCGTTAGGCAATATAGAGATATTCATTACCTGATTTAAAGCATCAGCTAAAGTTACAGCTCCTAAATTTTCAATTCTTTGCCTATTTAAAATAGTAACATTATTAACAGCTTTATTTATTGATTGTGGATTATATTGACCTGAAATAACAATTTCTTCTAATTTTTGATCTGGTGAAGCAATAGTATCATTTACTTGTGCTCTTGCCCCTACACTAAAAACTGAATAAAGTCCAAGTGCAATTATTAACTTACGCTTCATTAATATTTTCTTATTATTTATTAAGATAAATTCTCAATTGCAAATATAAGAAATATTATTATTTAAAATGAGTTTAAATAATAATATTTAAAATAAAAAAACGGAGCTTAAAAGCTCCGTTTCAATTATATAACATTACATTAATTCTGTGGTAAAAAAACTTCTGCCATCATACAGCGAGCACTTCCTCCTCCACAAGCTTCAATTGTATCTAAAGAACTATGTAAAATTTCACAATGTTTTTCTATACTTTTAACTTGTACTGGTGTTAAACTATTAAAAGCTTGAGTAGACATTACTAAATATTTCTTGTCATTAGCTCCTTTAACTTGTAACATATTACCCGCAAAGTTATTCACTTGATCTTCAGTAATTGCTATTACTTCTTTACCTGACGTTTTTAAATTATTTAAAACAATCTTTTTCTCTTGTTTATCATCAATACAGTCCAAGCAAATAACGGCAAATGTTTCAGCTAAACACATCATAACATTTGTATGATAGATATGTTTTCTCTCACCATTTACATTTTGAAATGCTTCAAAAATCACAGGGTCCATTTCAAAGTCTTCGCAAAACTCTATTACTAAACCTTCATCTGCACGAGGAGATAATGCACAATATGTTTTTTCATTTACACGATCAAGTAACAAACTGCCTGTTCCTTCTAAAAACAAATCATCTTCCTCAGCTGATGTATAATCCCATACATCATTTATAACAAAGCCCTGTTCTTCTAATGCATCAAGAATATCTTCTCTGCGTTCCCCTCTTCTATTTTCAGCAAACATAGGGTATAAAACTATCTCTCCAGATTCATGAAATGAAATCCAATTATTAGGAAAAATACTATCAGGAGTATCAGGATCAACTGTATCCTCAACAACAATAACATTCACACCTACAGCTCTAAGTTTTTCAACAAACGCATCAAACTCAATTTGAGCTTTTGCGTTAACTGTTGCAGGTGTTAGATTATCTAAAACTTTTTGATAATAATTATTCACAGCAGTTTGCTCATTCATTCTAAAAGCAACTGGGCGAATCATTAATATATTATTTGTAGTTTGACTCATATCTTTTTATATTATTAATCACGTATCAAAGGTAAAGTAGAACATCTTAATAATCCCTCTTGCTTAGCAATTTCTGCATAAGGAATTTCTTCTACAATAAAATTATGATTTCTTAACCAATCATTTAAACGTTTAAAGTTTCTTTCAGAAACAACAACATCTGGAGCTATCGAAAATACATTAGAAAACATATGATACATTTCTTCTCTTTCGATATGAAACAAATTCTCATAACCAAAAAGATCAACTAAATATTGATATTCCTTTTCATCATAAAAGCCACCTTTATATATTATAGCTTTATCTTTTCCAACTGGTTGAAAACAACAATCTAAATGTAAAGCATTATCTCTTGGTTCAACTTTAGACTTAACCAAGTCAAAGCTCTTCACAATTTTATTAGGAAATAGTTCTTTTATAAAGTTTACACCAGCTTCATTAGTCCTTGCAGTAATATAATCTTTATAATCTGGACGTTTATAAGAACCGATAAAAATATGATCATCCCATAACATTACATCACCACCCTCGAAATGAACTTCGTCTGGTGCGGATATAATATCATTATCATTAATTTTATCTAAAACGTAATGTATAGCTTCGAGCTCACGATCTCTATCAGGAAGTATATTAGCCTTAATGAATTTATCTTCAATAACAAAACCAATATCGCGAGTAAAAATTTGATTGTAATCCTCAATTATCTCAGGTCTAAAAACCTGAACATCATATTTCTTAAATACATTATTAAAAGCATCCATTTCAGTTACCATATCAGCTTCTACAGGATAAGTCCCTGCTTTAATATGTTCTAATGATTTTGGATCATACGCTTCTTCAATCGTAGGTGTGGGTCCGATACTGTTAGCAGTACCAAGGACCACAGCCCGCAAACGAGCAGTTTCATTGGTTACATGTAGTTTTAACATAATAGTCATTTTCCACAAATATAACAAAAAAGGACTCCGAATAATCAAGACAATAAATAATGTCGCAAATAAATAAAGCCACTAAAAAGTGGCTTTATAATTTACATAGCAAAAAGCTAATTATTTTCTTTCATCAATTGGAACAAAACTTCTTAAAGCTTCCCCTACATATAATTGACGAGGTCTTCCAATTGGTTCTTTATTAATTCTCATTTCTTTCCATTGAGCAATCCAACCAGGTAAACGTCCAATAGCGAACATTACAGTAAACATTTCAGTTGGAATACCTAATGCTCTATAAATAATTCCTGAATAGAAATCAACATTAGGATATAAGTGTCTTTCTACGAAATAAGGATCTTTTAATGCAGCTTCTTCTAATTTTTTAGCAATCTCTAAAACTGGATCATCAACACCTAACTTACTAAGAACTTCATCTGCTGCCTTCTTAATAATACGAGCTCTTGGATCAAAGTTTTTATAAACTCTATGTCCGAATCCCATTAATCTAAAAGCATCATCTTTATCTTTAGCTTTTGCAATATATTTATCCACATCACCACCATCATTTTGAATAGCTTCTAACATTTCAAGAACTGCTTGGTTAGCACCACCGTGTAATGGTCCCCATAAAGCAGAAACTCCAGCAGAAACAGAAGCAAAAAGACCTGCGTGAGAAGATCCTACTATTCTTACTGTAGACGTAGAACAGTTTTGCTCATGATCAGCATGCAAAATAAATAATTTATCTATTGCATTTTTAATTACAGGATCAATTTCGTACGGTTGAGTTGGTAAAGCAAACATCAAACGTAAAAAGTTATCTACATAACTTTTAGTATTATCATAATAATTTAAAGGATAACCTTTAGCTTTTCTATGAGTCCATGTTGCAATAACCAAAAACTTACTCATAGTTTTACATACTGCATCATATAAATCTTTCTCACATTCAGCATTTACAACCTTTGGATTAAAAGCAGTTAAAGCACTTGTCAAAGAAGCTAAAACCCCCATAGGGTGTGCAGTTTTAGGAAATCCGTCAATGATATTTTTCATTTCTTCATTAACTAAAGAATGTCTTCTAATATCATTTTCAAATTTCTCGATTTGCTCTTTAGTAGGTAATTCACCAAAGATAATTAAATATGCTACTTCTAAAAAGTTTGATTTACCAGCTAAATCTTCAATCGAGTATCCTCTATACCTTAAAATTCCTTTTTCACCATCAAGAAAAGTAATTGCACTTTTACAAGACCCAGAATTCTTATAACCTGGATCATAAGTGATAGCCCCTGTTAATGCACGTAATTTAAGGATATCAATTGCTACTTCATCTTCTGTACCAACTAACACTGGAAACTCGTGTCTTTGACCATCAACTTCTATATAAGCTGTTTTAGACATATTGTTATTATTTTATTTTTTCATTACTAAATTAAATCTTTGCTATTTATTAAAAAACCAAAGAAATTCAGAAGGAAAGATACGACTTATTATGCATACATACAAGTTTAAACACAACCTAAACACATAGAATTATACTTAAAAATTAAGCTTTGACATTGAACGACATCATATCGAAATTTAACCTAAAGTATATTTCATTTTTCTCAATAAAAATCTTAAAAAACAAAACAATCAAAAACCTAAAAAAATAGAAAAAAGAAAGCTTTTATAGCTCACCTAAGTTTCATAACAGTAAAAAGAATAACTAATAATGTAAAAGAGCGATAACATTTGATTGTTATCGCTCTTTACTATATAATAAATAAAATATATTACTTCACTTTAAAAGCATTGCTTTGAGGATAGTAAGCAACATCTCCTAACTCCTCTTCAATTCTAAGCAATTGGTTATATTTAGCCATACGATCAGAACGAGAAGCAGAACCAGTTTTAATTTGTCCACAATTTAAAGCCACAGCTAAATCGGCAATAGTGCTATCTTCTGTTTCACCAGAACGATGAGACATCACTGATGTATAACCAGCATTTTTAGCCATATTAACAGCAGCGATAGTTTCTGTTAATGTACCTATTTGATTAACTTTAATTAAAATTGAATTTGCAATACTACCTTCAATTCCTTTTGATAAACGCTCTACATTTGTTACAAACAAATCATCTCCAACTAATTGAACTTTATCTCCAATTCTTTCAGTTAAATACTTCCATCCTTCCCAATCATCTTCTTGCATTCCATCTTCAATTGAAATAATAGGATATTTTGCTGCTAATTCAGCAAGATAATCAGCTTGTTCTTTAGAAGTACGTACTTTACCTAAATCACCTTCGAACTTAGTATAATCATACTTCCCATCAACATAAAATTCGGACGCTGCACAGTCTAATGCAATCATAATTTCATCACCAAATCTATATCCTGCATTTTCAACCGCTTTTTTGATAGAGTCTAATGCATCTTCAGTTCCTTTCAAAGTTGGAGCAAAACCACCTTCATCACCAACAGCTGTACTCAATCCTCTTTCGTGAAGAACCTTCTTCAAATGATGAAAAATTTCTGTCCCCATTTGCATAGCATGTGTGAATGTGATAGCTTTAACAGGCATGATCATAAACTCTTGAAATGCTATCGGTGCGTCTGAATGAGAACCTCCATTAATAATATTCATCATAGGTACTGGTAAAGTATTAGCAGAAACACCACCTACATAACGATACAATGGTATATTCAATTCTGCTGCTGCTGCTCTGGCAACTGCAAGAGAAACACCTAAAATCGCATTTGCTCCTAAATTACCTTTATTTGAAGTTCCATCAAGTTCAATCATTAGTTGATCAATAGTATTTTGTTCAAAAACACTAACACCAACTACATGTTCTGCAATAATACTATTAACATTATCAACTGCTTTCAAAACTCCTTTACCCATAAATGCTTTTCCACCATCACGTAACTCCACAGCTTCGTGTTCACCAGTAGATGCTCCAGAAGGAACAGCAGCTCTACCTAAAAAACCATTCTCAGTAATTACATCAACTTCAACAGTAGGATTACCTCTTGAATCTAAGATTTGACGTGCATGCACACTTACAATTGTACTCATATATTGTGTCTTAAAATTTAGTATAAACAAATTTACAAATTAAAAAAGAGGTATTCCTATAATTCAACGAAATACTAATAAAAAACCAAAAAAAAAGAGCTTATTAAGCTCCTTTCTTTTTTGTCATACTCTGTACGAACTCATCAAATAAATATCTTGAATCATGTGGACCAGGACTTGATTCAGGGTGATACTGTACTGAAAAGACATCTCTGTCTACCATTTTCATACCAGCTACTGTACCATCATTTAAATGCACATGTGTTAATTCTAATTTTGGATGTTTATCTAATGCAGACTTTTCAATAGCAAAACCATGATTCTGAGAAGTAATCTCTCCTCTACCTGTTTTTCTATTCATAATAGGATGGTTAACACCTCTATGTCCACTAAACATTTTAAATGTAGAAACACCTTGTGAGAGACCTATCAATTGATGTCCTAAACAAATTCCAAAAACTGGTTTACCTGAATCTATAACCTTATTCACTGTATCTAAAACACCAAGTGATGCAAGAGCTTTAGGATCACCAGGTCCATTAGATAAGAAATATCCATCAGCTCCAAAAGCTTCTAACTCAGCAAAAGAAACATCATAAGGGAATACCTTTACAAAACAATCACGCTCTTCAAAGCAACGTAAAATATTAGTTTTAATACCAAAATCCACTGCTGCAACCTTAAAAGTAGCAGAACTATCTCCAAAAGTATAAGCCTCTTTTGTAGACACCTTTGATGAAAGTTCTAAACCATCCATTGAAGGAACATTACTTAGTAATTCCTTCAATTCAGAAACAGACTTACCATCAGTAGATATAATTGCATTCATTGCACCATTATCACGGATATGAGCAGTTAAAGCACGAGTATCGACATCAGAAATAGCTACCAAGTTTGCCTCCTTTAAGTAAGTAAACAAATCAGAATCAGAATCTACACGTGAATGATTAAAACTAAAATTCTTACAAACTAAACCTGCTATCTTAATACTATCCGAATCAACTTCATTATTATTAACTCCATAATTTCCAATATGCGCAGTAGTAGCTAACATAATTTGACCAAAATAAGATGGATCAGTGAATATCTCTTGATATCCCGTCATACCCGTATTAAAGCAGATTTCACCAAATGCAGTACCTTCTATACCAATTGATTTACCATAAAAAACAGTTCCATCTTTTAAAACTAAAAGAGCCTTTTTTCTTTCTATATATTCCATAATAAAGTTGTGTTGTATGAATTACAAAAATAAAAAAAAAGGACAACCCTAAAAGGGTGTCCTTTAATATAATTAATAATAAATAATTTTAAAAAAACTATTCATTAGTATTTGCTTCAGTTGCAGGAGCTTCAGTTGCTTTTTTCTTACCTCTACGAGTGTTAGATTTTTTAGCATCTTTCTTAGCAACATTATAGATTTCATTGAAATCTACTAATTCGATCATTGCCATATCAGCGTTATCACCTAAACGGTTACCTAACTTAATGATACGAGTATATCCTCCTGGACGATCTCCAACTTTTTGAGCAACCTCTCTAAAAAGTTCAGTAACAGCCTCTTTGCTTCTTAAATAAGAGAAAACAACGCGACGGTTATGAGTATCGTCAGTTTTAGATTTAGTTACTAATGGTTCAATAAACTGTTTTAAAGCTTTAGCTTTAGCAACAGTAGTATTGATACGCTTGTGCTCAATTAAAGAACAAGCCATATTAGCCAACATAGAATTTCTATGTCCAGCTTTTCTACCTAAATGATTTATTTTCTTTCCGTGTCTCATTTCTTTCTAGAATTTAGACTTAAAGTCTATATTATTCTTTATCTAATTTGTATTTTGATAGATCCATACCGAAATTAAGTCCTTTAACAGCTACTAACTCTTCTAATTCAGAAAGAGATTTCTTACCGAAATTTCTAAACTTCATTAAGTCATTTTTGTTAAATGAAACTAAGTCTCCTAATGTATCTACTTCAGCCGCTTTCAAACAATTCAATGCTCTAACTGAAAGATCAAGATCTACCAATTTAGTTTTAAGAAGCTGTCTCATATGAAGAGATTCCTCGTCATACGATTCAGTTTGTGCAATCTCATCAGCCTCCAAAGTAATTCTCTCATCAGAGAATAACATAAAGTGGTGGATTAAAGTTTTTGCAGCTTCTGTTAACGCATCTTTTGGATGAATAGAACCATCTGTAATGATATCAAAAACTAACTTTTCGTAGTCAGTTTTTTGTTCAACACGATAGTTTTCTATAGCATACTTAACGTTCTTAACTGGAGTATAAATTGAGTCAGTAAAGATAGTACCAATAGGTGCATTAGGTTTTCTATTCTCTTCAGCTGGTACATAACCTCTTCCCTTCTCAATAGTAAGATCCATATTAATAGTTACATTACTATCCAAGTTACAGATAACTAATTCTGGGTTCAGAACTTGGAAACTTGAAATAAATTTCTGGAAGTCTCCTGCAGTTAACTGTTCTTTTCCTGAGAAAGAAATACTTACAGTTTCATTATCTACATCTTCTATTTGACGTTTAAAACGAACTTGTTTTAAGTTAAGAATGATTTCAGTAACATCCTCAACTACACCAGCGATAGTAGAAAACTCATGATCCACACCCTCGATACGAACTGAAGTAATAGCATATCCTTCAAGTGAAGAAAGAAGAACTCTTCTTAATGCATTACCTATAGTCAATCCATATCCCGGTTCTAAAGGTCTAAATTCGAATTTACCCTTAAAATCGGTCGAATCAATCATGATAACTTTATCGGGCTTTTGAAAATTAAATATTGCCATATTTGTTTCGACTGAATGTCAATTATTATTTGTTGTACAACTCTACGATTAACTGTTCTTTGATGTTTTCAGGAACTTGAAGTCTTTGAGGTACAGAAACGAAAGTACCTTCTAAAGTTTCAGGATTCCAAGTAATCCATTCATAAACAGCACTAGAATTAGATAATGAACGTTCGATTGTTTCTAAAGATTTTGATTTAGCACGAACAGCTACTTTATCACCAGGTTTTAATTGGTATGAAGGAATGTTAACCAATTCTCCATTTACAGTAATATGTCTGTGAGAAACGATTTGACGTGCAGCTCTACGAGAAGGAGCGATACCCATTCTGTAAACAACGTTATCTAATCTTGACTCACATAATTGGATCAAAACTTCACCTGTTACTCCACGAGCAGCAGATGCTTTTTTGAATAAATTACTGAATTGTTTTTCTAAAATACCATAAGTATATTTAGCTTTTTGTTTCTCCATCAATTGGACAGCGTACTCAGATTTTTTACCTCTCTTTTTTGCTAATCCGTGTTGCCCTGGAGGGTAATTTCTTTTTTCGAATGATTTATCATCACCAAAAATTGCTTCACCGAACTTACGAGCGATTTTCGTTTGTGGACCAGTATATCTTGCCATTTCTAAAAATTAAAAAAAGGTAGGGATTATGAATTCAGGTCACTTTCCTTCGATAATCTATTCCTACCTTAGGTTATACTATAAAATTAAACTCTTCTTCTTTTCGGAGGACGACATCCGTTGTGTGGCATTGGAGTAATATCGATAATCTCTGTTACTTCAATTCCGTTGTTATGTAAAGATCTGATAGCAGATTCTCTTCCGTTACCTGGTCCTTTAACATAAACTTTTACTTTTTTCAATCCTGCCTCAAGTGCAACTTTACCGCAATCTTCTGCAGCCATTTGAGCAGCGTAAGGCGTGTTCTTTTTAGAACCTCTGAATCCCATTTTACCTGCTGATGACCAAGAAATCACTTCACCTTTTTTATTAGTCAATGAAATGATGATATTGTTAAATGTCGCATTAATATGAGCTTCACCTGTTGCTTCAACAAGTACTTTACGTTTTTTTGTATTCGCTTTAGCCATATTACTACTTATTATTTAGTTGCTTTTTTCTTGTTAGCAACAGTTTTTCTTTTACCTTTTCTTGTTCTAGAGTTGTTTTTAGTTCTTTGTCCTCTTAAAGGAAGACCAACTCTATGACGGATACCTCTGTAGCATCCAATATCCATTAAACGTTTGATATTTAATGAAATTTCAGAACGTAATTCACCTTCAATAGTGAAATGAGAAACGGCTTCACGAATAGCTCCGATCTCGTCATCATTCCATTCTTGAACTTTTTTATCTTCGCTAACTTGCGCTCTTCCAAGAATTTCTTTAGCTCTGCTTGAACCAATTCCGAAAATATAAGTTAAAGCAATAACTCCTCTTTTGTGTTTAGGTATGTCTACCCCTGCGATTCTTGCCATAATTATCCTTGTCTTTGTTTAAATCTAGGATTCTTTTTATTAATAACGTAAAGTCTACCTTTTCTACGTACTATAATGCACTCGGCACTTCTTTTTTTAACTGATGCTCTTACTTTCATTTTAATAGCCTCTTTAATATCTATAAGTAATTCTTGCTTTGGTCAAATCGTAAGGGCTCATTTCCAATTTAACTCGGTCACCTGGTAACAACTTAATGTAGTGCATACGCATTTTTCCAGATATATGAGCGATTACTATATGTCCATTTTCTAATTCCACACGGAACATTGCATTTGATAATGCTTCAATGATTGAACCGTCTTGTTCTATTGCTGATTGTTTTGCCATAAAAAATTAAGCTATTGCTTTCCTATTTTTACCACTCGTCATCATACCATCATACTGTTTATTCAGCAAGTATGAATTAACTTGTTGTATTGTATCGATTACAACACTAACCATAATCAATAACGACGTTCCACCGTAAAACATTGCCCAACCTTGTTGAACTCCTAATAAACTAACTACAATAGCAGGAAAAATTGCTATCAAAGCCAGATAAAGAGACCCTGGGAATGTAATTAACGACATAATTCTATCTAAGTAATCAGCAGTGTCAGATCCTGGCTTAACACCTGGGATAAATCCACCACTTCTCTTAAGATCGTCTGCCATTTTATTAGTAGGTACTGTAATTGCGGTGTAAAAGTACGTAAAAATTATGATTAATAAAGCAAAAAGTAAATTATACTGCCATCCGAACACATTATGGAATGTAGAACTGATTGATTTAGCAGTATCAGAAGTAGATAAACCAGCTACTGCAGCTGGCACGAACATAATTGCTTGAGCAAAAATGATCGGCATTACTCCTGAAGCATTTAGCTTTAAAGGGATCCACTGACGATTACCGCCTAACATAGATTGATCATAAGTCCCCGAAGCACTTCTTCTTGCATATTGAACCGGTATACGTCTCACTGCAAGAGTTAAATAGATACAAGCAACAATGATTAACAACCATAAAATTACTTCTATAACCACCAACATTGGTCCTCCATTATTATCAGTGATTCTTGATTGGAATTCTTGGATGAAAGACATTGGAAGTCTTGCAATAATACCAACCATAATCAATAATGAAATACCATTTCCAATACCTTTATCAGTAATTTTCTCACCTAACCACATTGCAAAAATAGTTCCGGTAACTAGTATAATTACTGAAGAAAACAAGAATGAGAAAGAATTGAAACCTAACAAAAATGCATCTGATGGTAGTTGGACATACAAGTTATAGATATAGCTAGGTCCTTGTAATAAAGTAATACCAATAGTTAACCATCTTGTTATCTGGTTCATTTTCTTTCTACCGCTTTCCCCATCATTTTGGAGTTTCTGAAGATAAGGAACCGCGATTCCCATCAACTGAACAACAATGGAAGCAGAAATATAAGGCATAATACCTAATGCAAATACAGATGCTTGCGAAAATGCACCACCTGTAAAAACATTAATCAACCAACCAATACCTTGGTCAGTTTGCTCTGTTAAAGCTTGCAATTTCGTTGCGTCAATACCTGGAAGGGTTACTTGTGTACCAAAACGGTACACAAGTAATAATCCCAATGTTATCAAGATTTTGTTCTTCAACTCCTCTATTTTCCAAATACTGGCTAATGTTTCAAAAAACTTCTTCATCTTGTTTATTAAGATTTTATAACTTTACAATTTCTCCTCCAGCTGCCTCGATTGCTTCAATAGCAGATGCTGAAAACTTGTGTGCAGAAACTTTCAATTTTGCTTTGATTTCTCCACGCCCTAAAACCTTAACCAAACTATTCTTAGAAGTTAATCCTAACTCAACTAAAAGAGCGAAATCAACAGTATCTGTAATCACTCCGCTATCAACTAAAGACTGTAATTTCTCTAAGTTAATAACATCATATTCTACTCTATTGATATTTTTGAAACCAAATTTAGGAACACGTCTTTGAAGTGGCATTTGCCCTCCTTCAAATCCGATCTTTTTAGAATATCCTGAACGTGATTTAGCTCCTTTATGTCCTTTTGTAGAAGTTCCTCCTTTTCCAGAACCTTCACCACGACCAACACGTTTGTTTTGGTTGTGTACTGAACCGTTAGCTGGTTGTAAATTACTTAAATTCATACTTTACAATATTATTTAATTTCTTCTACAGAAACTAAGTGTTGAACTTTATTTACCATTCCTAAAATAGCAGATGTAGACTCATGTTCTACTACCTGTCCCATTTTACGAAGTCCTAAAGCCTCTAATGTTCTCTTTTGATTAAGAGGACAATTAATTTGGCTTCTTACTTGTTTTACTTTAATCTTTGACATAATTCTTTCAAATTAACCTTTAAATACTTTTTCTAAAGAAATTCCTCTTTGTTTTGCAACTGTAGAAGCACTTCTTAGGCGTAATAAAGCATCGAAAGTAGCTTTCACCACGTTATGTGGGTTAGAAGAACCTTGAGATTTAGATAATAAATCCGTGATTCCTACAGATTCCACAACCGATCTAACAGAACCTCCAGCGATAACTCCAGTACCTAAAGATGCAGGCATCAATAAAACTCTTGCTCCACTAAATTTTCCTTTTTGCTCGTGAGGAATAGTATGTCCGTTTAAAGGAATTCTAACTAGATTTTTCTTAGCATCCTCTACTGCTTTAGCGATTGCTTCAGAAACGTCTTTTGATTTACCCAAACCATGACCCACTACACCGTTTTCATCACCTACAACAACTACAGCTGAGAATCCAAAAGCTCTTCCCCCTTTAGTTACTTTGGTAACACGATTTACACTAACCAAACGATCTTTTAAATCAAGACCACTTGGTTTTACAAATTCTACGTTTTTATAATTTTGATACATAACTAATTAGAATTTTAATCCAGCTTCTCTAGCTCCTTCTGCTAATGATTTAACACGTCCGTGGTATAAATAACCGCTTCTATCAAAAGATACAGTTTCAACCCCAGCTTTTAAAGCTTTCTCTGCAATTAGTTTCCCAACCGATGCAGCAGTTTCAATATTGGTTCCTCTTGTTATACCTGCTTCTCTTGAAGATGCAGCAGCAAGAGTTACTCCATTCACGTCATCTATAACTTGTGCATAGATTTCTTTATTACTTCTGAAAACAGAAAGTCTTGGTTGAGCAGGAGTACCGCTAACTGTCTTTCTGATTCTGAATTTTATACGTTGTCTTCTCTCAGATTTTGTTAATGACATAGTCTTAATTTTTAAGCTGATTTACCTGCTTTTCTTCTTAACTCTTCACCCACAAACTTGATACCTTTACCTTTGTAAGGTTCTGGTTTACGGTATGAACGGATTTTAGCTGCAACTTGACCAACTAATTGTTTGTCAAATGAAGTTAATTTAATGATAGGGTTTTTACCTTTTTCAGATATAGTTTCCACATTAACTTCTGGCGCAACATTCAACACAATATTGTGAGAGAATCCTAAAGCTAAATCTAATTTTTGTCCTTGGTTAGAAGCACGATATCCTACCCCAACCAATTCTAAACTGATAGTAAATCCTTCAGAAACACCAGTGATCATGTTATTGATTAAACTACGGTATAAACCGTGTTGTGCTCTTTCTTCTTTTGCATCAGAAGAACGCTCAACAATAACTTGATTTTCTTCAACTTTAACACTAACTGTATTAAATTTCTGAGTAAGTTCTCCTAATTTACCTTTTACAACAACTTCTCCTTCGTTAACTGTTACAGTTACACCAGCAGGAATTGCTATTGGACTTTTTCCTATTCTTGACATCTCTTAGTCTTTTTAAATTAGTATACGTAACAAACTACTTCTCCACCAACGTTTAATTGTTTCGCTTGTTTTCCTGTCATCAATCCTCTTGAAGTTGACACGATAGCGATTCCTAAACCATTTAAGATTCTTGGAAGGTCTGTTGCAGAAGCGTATTTACGCAAACCTGGTTTACTAATTCTTTGGATATCTCTAATTACAGACTCTTTCGTGTCTTTATCATATTTTAGAGCTATTTTGATTGTACCTTGAACTGTACTGTCATCAAATTTATAGCTTAAGATATATCCTTGATCGAATAAAATTTTTGTGATTTCTTTTTTGAAATTAGATGCTGGGATTTCAACCACTTTGTGGTTTGCTCTAACAGCGTTTCTAACTCTTGTAAGGAAATCTGCTATTGGATCTGTATACATTGTTTTTACCTTTAAATCTTAATTACCAACTTGCCTTTTTAACACCAGGTATTAACCCATTGTTTGCCATCTCACGGAAAGTAACACGAGAAATACCGAATTGACGCATATACCCTCTTGGTCTACCTGTCAATTTACATCTGTTGTGTAAACGTACTGGTGAAGCATTTTTAGGTAACAGTTGTAATCCTTCGTAGTCACCTGCCTCTAAAAGAGCTTTTCTTTTAGCAGCATATTTATCTACTAATGCCTGTCTTTTAACCTCACGGGCTTTCATTGATTCTTTAGCCATACTTAATTCTTTTTAAAAGGTAATCCTAATTCAGCAAGTAAAGATTTCGCTTCTTTATCTGTATTAGCAGATGTAACGAAAGTGATATCAAAACCAGCGATTTTGTTTACTTTATCGATGTTGATTTCAGGGAAAATAATTTGCTCAGTAACACCTAAGTTATAATTTCCTCTTCCGTCAAATCCATCAGATTTAATACCAGAAAAATCTCTAACTCGTGGTAAAGCTGAAGTAACTAAACGGTCTAAAAACTCGTACATTTTCTCTCCACGTAACGTTACTTTTGCCCCAATTGGCATTCCTTTTCTTAATTTGAAAGAAGCAACGTCTTTCTTAGAAATTGTTGCAACTGCTTTCTGTCCTGTAATTTTAGTTAACTCCTCAACAGCGTAATCAACTAATTTTTTGTCAGAAACAGCAGCACCAACTCCACGGCTAACAACGATTTTCTCAAGTTTAGGAACTTGCATTACGTTTTTATAACCGAATTCCTCAGTAAGAGCAGAGATAACTCTGCTTTTATATTCTTCTTTAAGTCTTGGTATATAAGCCATAACTATAATACTTGATTTGATTTTTTAGAAACTCTTACATTTTTTCCATTTTCTTCTTTGATAGCTACTTTAGTAACTTCATTAGTCTTAGGATCAACGATCGCTAAGTTAGAAATATGAATCGGAGCTTCTTTTTTAACAATTCCACCTTGAGGGTTAGAAGCACTTGGCTTAACATGTTTTGAAATCATGTTAACTCCTTCAACAATAGCTTTGTTCTTTTCACGTAATACACGTACGATTTTACCTTCTGATCCTTTGTGATCTCCAGCGATAACTCGTACTGTATCTCCTGTTTTTATCTTTAGCTTAATCATGTTTAGAACGAATTACAACACCTCAGGTGCTAATGATACAATTTTCATGAATTGTCTTTCACGAAGTTCTCTTGCTACTGGACCAAAAACACGAGTTCCTTTCATCTCACCTGCAGCATTCAATAATACACAAGCGTTATCATCGAATCTGATGTAAGATCCATCAGCTCTTCTCACTTCTTTTTTGGTACGCACAACTACTGCAGTTGAAACAGCTCCTTTCTTAACGCTTCCGTTTGGAGTTGCTTCTTTAATAGAAACTACAATTTTATCACCTACAGAGGCATAACGACGTTTCGTTCCTCCTAAAACACGGATAGTCAAAACTTCTTTTGCTCCTGTGTTATCTGCTACTTTAAGTCTAGATTCTTGTTGTACCATAATTATTTCGCTCTTTCAATGATTTCAACTAATCTCCAACATTTAGATTTAGATACTGGACGAGTCTCCATAATCTTAACTGTATCTCCAATGTTGCAGTCATTTGTTTCGTCGTGTGCAACGTATTTCTTCGTTTTCAACACGAACTTACCATATAATGGGTGTTTAACTCTTTTTACTTCAGCTACAACGATAGATTTCTCCATTTTGTTGCTAGTAACAACACCTATTCTTTCTTTTCTTAATTTTCTATTTTCCATCTTTCGGCAAAATACAATTATTGTAACTCTCTTTTGCTTAGTTCAGTTTTAACTCTTGCAATACTTCTTCTAATTGATTTAATTTGAAGAGGATTCTCGATTGGAGAAACTGCATGAGAAGACTTTAAGCTGTTATATGTGCTAGTCAACTGGTTTAGTTGATCTTGTAATTCAGCTACAGATAGATTTACTATTTCTGATTGTTTCATGATAAAATTTTATTATGCTTCGAAATCTCTAGCAATTACAAATTTAGTTTTTACAGGAAGTTTTTGAGCTGCAAGACGCAAAGCTTCTTTAGCTACTGAAATTGGCACTCCACCAACTTCGAACATGATTCTTCCTGGTTTTACCACAGCAACCCAGTATTCTACTGCACCTTTACCTTTACCCATACGTACTTCGAGAGGTTTCTTAGTGATCGGTTTGTCTGGGAAAATTTTAATCCATAACTGCCCTTCACGTTTCATAAAACGAGTAGCAGCGATACGCGCTGCCTCGATTTGACGTGAAGTAATAAATGCAGAGTCCATAGATTTGATTCCAAACATACCATTTGAAAGTTCATGCCCTCTTTGAGAAATCCCTTTCATTTTACCTTTCTGTACCTTACGGTATTTTGTTCTTTTAGGCTGTAACATTTTTCTTCAGTTTAAAAATTACTTTCTTTTGCGTGGGTTAGATTTACCTTTTGGAGACCCTGATGATTTGGATTGTTTTTTATCCATACCAGCTAACGGAGAAAGATCTCTTTTACCGTAAACTTCACCTTTCATGATCCACACTTTGATTCCCATTCTACCGTAAGTAGTGTGAGCTTCTGCAAGTGCATAATCAATATCAGCTCTGAAAGTTGATAATGGAATTCTTCCTTCTTTGAATGTTTCAGAACGTGCCATTTCAGCTCCGTTTAAACGACCAGAAATCATTACTTTGATTCCTTCTGCATTCATTCTCATCGCTGCAGCCATAGCCATACGGATAGCTCTACGGTAAGAAATTCTGTTTTCGATTTGACGAGCGATACTAGCAGCCACTAAATATCCATCAATCTCAGGACGTTTGATTTCAAAGATGTTGATTTGAACTTCCTTATCAGTAATCTTTTTCAATTCTTCTTTTAACTTGTCTACCTCTTGTCCACCTTTTCCGATAATGATACCAGGTCTAGCAGTAGTGATAGTAACGGTTACAAGCTTCAAAGTTCTCTCAATGATTACTTTAGATACACTAGCTTTTGATAAACGAGCATGGATGTACTTTCTGATTTTGTGATCTTCAGCGATTTTATCACCGTAGTCGTTTCCACCATACCAGTTTGAGTCCCATCCTCTGATAATACCAAGGCGATTCCCGATTGGATTAGTTTTTTGTCCCATACTGTTTACTAATTGCTTTGTGTGTTATTATTAGATCCTAATACGATTGTAACGTGATTAGAACGTTTTCTGATTCTGTGTGCTCTTCCTTGAGGTGCTGGACGAAGTCTTTTCAACATCATACCACCATCAACTCTGATTTCTTTAACGATCAATCCAGCTTCTTCAATGTTTGAATCACTGTTTTTCGCTTGCCAGTTTGCAATAGCAGACAAAAGTAATTTCTCTAATTTACGAGAAGCTTCTTTTGAACTGAATCTTAATATATTTAGAGCTTTTTCTACTTTCTGACCTCTTACTAAATCCGCAACTAAGCGCATTTTTCTAGGAGAAGTAGGGCAATTGTTTAGCTTAGCAAAAGCAACTTGCTTATTAGCTTCTTTAACTTGCTCTGCTCTTTCTCTTTTACGAACTCCCATAGCTTCTTATTATTTTTTACCTTTATTCTTTGCACCAGCGTGACCTCTAAAAGATCTTGTTGGCGAAAACTCACCTAATTTATGTCCTACCATGTTCTCTGTAACATACACAGGAACAAATTGACGACCATTATGTACTGCAATAGTTTGTCCAACGAAGTCTGGAGTAATCATAGAAGCTCTTGACCAAGTCTTGATAACTCCTTTACCACCAGCTTCAACATTTTGTTGAACCTTTTTCTCTAATTTGAAGTGAACATAAGGTCCCTTTTTTAACGAACGTGCCATGTCTTAATCTTTTATTTCTTTCTACGTTCAACGATATACTTATTACTCGCCTTAACTTTAGAACGAGTTCTGTACCCTTTAGCAGGCATTCCATTTCTAGAACGTGGGTGTCCTCCTGACGAACGACCTTCTCCACCTCCCATTGGGTGATCTACTGGGTTCATTGCTACTGGTCTAGTTCTAGGTCTTCTTCCTAACCATCTTGATCTACCAGCTTTACCTGAAACGATTAATTGGTGATCGTGATTAGAAACAGCTCCGATAGTAGCCATACACTCTAACAAAATCAAACGGATTTCTCCAGAAGGCATTTTGATTGTAGCATATTTACCATCTCTAGCAACTAATTGAGCAAAAGTTCCTGCTGAACGAGCGATAACAGCACCTTGTCCAGGGCGTAACTCGATACAAGAAATAACTGTTCCTAATGGAATAGTTTTTAAAGTCATTGCATTTCCAACTTCTGGTGAAGCATCAGGTCCTGAAACTACAGTTTGTCCAACTTTCATACCGCTTTGAGCAATGATGTATGATTTAGCTCCATCTGCATAAGCGATCAATGAAATGAACGCTGATCTGTTTGGATCATACTCAATTGTCTTAACAGTAGCTGGGATACCTGCTTTAGTTCTTTTGAAATCTACAACACGGTATCTTTGCTTATGACCACCACCCATGTAGCGCATGGTCATTTTTCCTTGACTATTTCTACCTCCAGATTTTTTTTTCGGTGCTAGTAAACTACGCTCCGGCTTATCAGTTGTTATAGCGTCAAAACTATTTACAACTCTAAAACGCTGACCTGGGGTAATAGGTTTTAATTTTCTAACTGACATTACTTATTAATTAGATATTTGAATAAAAGTCTATACTTTCTCCTTCTTTCAATTCAACTATTGCTTTTTTATAAGCATTAGTTTTAGCGTTGATCATTCCACTTTTAGTGTACTTAACAGAACGCTCAGCACCGTAGTTCATAGTATTTACACTAACAACAGTAACTCCATAAGCTGCCTCAACAGCTTTTTTAATCTCAATTTTGTTAGCTTTTCTATCAACTACAAAACCAAAGCGGCCGAAAATTTCGCCGTCTTTAGTTATTTTTTCTGTAATTATAGGCTTAATTAAAACACTCATCTTCCTATTATTTACTTAAATTTTCAACAATTCCTGCTACAGATCCTTCAGTTAACACTAAACTACCTGCGTTTAAAACAGCGTAAGTGCTTAATTCTGAGTTAGTTACAACAGCAGACTTCTCTAAATTGCGTGATGACAAATATACATTATTATTTGATTCACCCAACACAAATAGAGATTTTTTATTTTCCAACCCTAAAGCATTCAAAACGTTAATGAATTTTTTAGTACTTGGTGCTTCGAAATTAAAGTCTTCAACAACGATTAAATTTGATTCTTTCATCATGATAGAGAAAGCAGATTTTCTCGCTAAACGTTTTAAACTTTTGTTTAATTTGAAAGAGTAGTTTCTTGGTCTTGGTCCGAAGATTCTTCCCCCTCCTCTGAAAACTGGAGACTTGATACTTCCCGCTCTCGCTGTACCAGTTCCTTTTTGTTTTTTAATCTTACGAGTACTACCAGATATCTCAGCTCTTTCTTTAGCTTTATGAGTACCTTGTCTTTGATTTGCTAAATATTGTTTAACATCAAGATATACTGCGTGATTGTTTGGTTCTATACCGAATACTGAATCTAAAAGTTCAACTTTTCTTCCAGTATCTTTTCCTGTGATATCTAAAACTTTTACTTCCATTACTTCTGAACGATTACATAAGAGTTTTTGTGTCCAGGAATAGCTCCTTTAACAACAAGTAGATTTTTATCAGCAACTACTTTTAAAACTCTAAGGTTTTGTACTGTTACATTTACTCCTCCAGTTCTTCCCGCCATACGCATTCCTTTGAATACTCTTGATGGGTAAGAAGAAGCTCCTACAGATCCTGGTGCTCTTAAACGGTTCTTTTGTCCGTGAGTAACTTGACCTACTCCACCGAAACCGTGACGTTTAACAACCCCTTGGAATCCTTTTCCTTTAGACACACCTTGAACGTCTACAAACTCACCTTCAGCGAACAAATCAACAGTGATAACATCACCTAATTTGTAATCACCTTCGAATTCTTTGATTTCAACAACTTTTCTTTTAGCAGATGTTCCAGCTTTCTTAAAGTGACCTAACTCAGCTTTAGTAGCATGTTTCTCTGTCTTGTCATCGAAACCAAGTTGTAACGCTTCATACCCGTCAACCTCATTGGTTCTGACTTGGGTAACGACATTTGGACCTAATTCGATTACTGTACAAGGAAGGTTTTTCCCGTTTTCATCGAAAATACTTGTCATGCCGATTTTTTTACCAATTAACCCAGACATAAATATTTATTTAAAATTTATTTTTCAATTTAAAAGAACTAAGTATTGAGGCAATTACCTCAATACTTAGTTATAAAATTTTTGTTTCGAACTAAGCGTTATTTATCACACTTTGATTTCAACTTCTACTCCACTTGGTAACTCTAATTTCATTAAAGCATCAATTGTTTTAGAAGATGAAGAATAGATATCTAACAATCTTTTGTAAGAACTTAATTCAAACTGCTCTCTTGCTTTTTTGTTCACGTGAGGAGAACGAAGAACAGTAAATATTTTTTTGTGTGTTGGTAACGGAATTGGTCCTGTTACTACTGCACCTGTACTTTTTACAGTTTTTACGATTTTCTCAGCTGATTTATCAACCAACATATGATCGTAAGATTTTAATTTTATTCTGATTTTTTGACTCATTTTTCTCTAACTAAGATTATGCGTTTCCTTTAGCTTTTGCAATAACTCCTTCAGAAATATTAGAAGGTGTTTCTGCATAATGAGAGAACTCCATTGTAGAAGTAGCTCTACCTGATGATAATGTTCTTAATGTAGTAACATAACCAAACATTTCTGATAATGGAACTGAAGCTTTAACAACTTTAGAACCAGCTCTATCATCCATGCTGTTGATTTGTCCACGACGACGGTTTAAGTCACCTACAATATCACCCATGTTTTCTTCTGGAGTTAACACTTCTAACTTCATAATTGGCTCAAGAATAACAGCTCCTGCAGCTTTTGCAGACTCTTTATATCCCATTTTAGCAGCTAATTCGAAAGATAAAGCATCAGAGTCAACTGCGTGGAAAGATCCATCAGTTAAAGTAACTTTCATAGAATCCATTTCGAATCCTGCTAAAGGTCCTTGTTTCATTGCTTCTCTAAATCCTTTTTCTACTGAAGGAATATATTCTTTTGGTACGTTACCACCTTTAACCTCATTAACGAATTGTAATCCAACTGCTGGTTTACCATCAACGTCTTCTGCAGGTCCAATTTTGAAAACGATATCAGCGAATTTACCACGTCCACCAGATTGTTTTTTATAAACCTCTCTGTGTTGTGCATCACGTGTAAGAGCCTCTTTGTACTCTACTTGTGGTTCACCTTGGTTAACTTCTACTTTAAACTCACGTTTCATACGGTCGATTAACACGTCTAAGTGTAACTCTCCCATACCAGAAATTACTGTTTGTCCAGAAGCATGGTCAGTTTTCACTGTGAACGTTGGATCTTCCTCAGCTAATTTAGCTAAAGCAGTACCCATTCTATCCATATCCGCTTTTGTTTTTGGCTCAATAGCGATACCAATTACAGGATCTGGGAAAATCATACTTTCTAAAACGATTGGGTTTTTCTCATCACATAGAGTATCTCCAGTTTTGATATCTTTAAACCCTACAGCAGCTCCAATATCTCCAGCCTCAATATATTCGATTGGATTTTGTTTGTTAGCGTGCATTTGGTAGATACGAGAAATACGCTCTTTATTACCAGAACGAGTATTCAATACGTAAGAACCTGCATCTAAGTGTCCTGAATAAGTTCTAAAGAAAGCTAAACGACCTACGAATGGGTCAGTAGCAATTTTAAACGCTAATGCAGAGAACGGCTCTGTTACAGATGGTTTACGTACGATTGGCTCTTCAGTATCAGGATCTGTTCCTTCAATACCTTCCTTGTCCATTGGAGAAGGTAAGTAACGACAAACAGCGTCTAACATAAACTGAACACCTTTGTTTTTGAATGAAGATCCACAAGTCATTGGAATGATACTCATATCCAAAGTTGCAGCTCTTAATGCAGCGTGGATTTCGTCCTCAGAAATTGATTCCTCATCCATCATATATTTTTCTAAAAGGTTTTCGTCATAAGCCGCAACCTCTTCGATTAATTGACCTCTGTATTGTTTAACATCATCAACCATGTCAGCAGGAATCTCAACAACATCAAATGTAGAACCGTGGTTCTCATCGTGCCATACGATTGCTCTGTTTTTAACTAAGTCAACGATACCTCTAAAATCAGCTTCATCACCAATTGGTAAAACAATCGGCACTGCATTTGATTTCAACATATCTTTAACTTGCTGACAAACAGCTAAGAAGTTAGCACCTTGACGGTCCATTTTATTTACAAACCCCATACGAGGTACTTTGTAATTATCAGCTAATCTCCAGTTAGTTTCTGATTGAGGCTCAACACCATCAACAGCACTAAATAAGAATACTAATCCATCTAATACACGTAAAGAACGGTTAACCTCTACTGTAAAGTCAACGTGTCCTGGAGTATCAATAATATTGAAGTGGTATTCCATTGAATCAGGCAATTTTACCCCTTGATTCGTTGGGAAACTCCAAGTACAAGTAGTTGCAGCTGAAGTAATTGTAATACCTCTTTCTGCTTCTTGCTCCATCCAGTCCATAGTAGCAGATCCTTCGTGAGTCTCTCCCATTTTATGGTTTTTACCTGTATAGAACAAAATACGCTCTGTAGTAGTTGTTTTACCAGCATCGATGTGAGCAGCGATACCAATATTTCTTGTATATTTTAAATCTCTTGCCATTGTATATAGTTTCTGTATGGATTAAAATCTAAAGTGAGAGAATGCTTTATTAGCTTCAGCCATTTTATGAGTATCCATTCTCTTTTTAACAGCAGCTCCTTCTTCTTTAGCAGCAGCTAAAATTTCAGATGCTAATCTTGCAGCCATAGATTTCTCATTTCTTTTTCTCGCATACAAAATCATCCATTTCATTGCCATAGAGATCTTTCTATCCGGACGAATTTGCATTGGAATTTGGAATGTTGCTCCACCAACACGACGAGAACGAACCTCTACGTGTGGCATAACGTTAGTTAATGCATCTTTCCAAACATCTAATGAAGTTTTTTCTTCATCTTGTTTCTTTTCTTCTACGATTTCTAAAGCATCATAGAAAACTTTAAACGCTGTAGACTTTTTTCCATCCCACATCAAGTTATTAACGAAACGAGTTACTAACTGGTCATTAAATTTTGGATCTGGTAAAAGAGGTCTCTTTTTAGCCTGTCTTTTTCTCATGTCTGTTTCTTAAACGTTTATACGATTATTTTTTGTCTTTAGGGCGTTTAGCACCATATTTAGATCTTCTTTGAGTTCTACCGCTTACTCCTGCAGTATCCAAAGCTCCACGAACGATGTGGTATCTAACACCTGGTAAGTCTTTCACCCTTCCACCTCTAACTAATACTATCGAGTGCTCTTGTAAATTGTGTCCTTCTCCTGGGATGTAAGCGTTTACTTCATTACCATTTGTCAAACGTACCCTTGCAACTTTACGCATTGCAGAGTTAGGTTTTTTTGGTGTAGTAGTATAAACACGCGTACAAACACCTCTTCTTTGAGGACAAGAATCCAAAGCAACCGATTTACTCTTCTTAGTCAATTGGGTTCTCCCTGTTCTTACTAATTGTTGAATTGTTGGCATAATGTTTATTAATAATTTCTACAATATATTATTCCGCACTATATACGGGGTTGCAAATGTATAACTATTTTTTAATTATTCAAATCTCAAAACACTAATTTTCAACAGAATTAATTTTTTTTACCTATTCCTTTTAATACAAAAAAGAACGTGTTTATCCTGAGCGTTTTTCAAACCCCCATATTACTTAGATTTATCCTGTATTTTTAGTTTTTAATAGAAATACTTTTTGCATATTCAATATAAGAAAAATAATCGTCAAAACCAAAAAAACATCTTATTTAAGCTTTTCACATTGTCAAAACAAAACCTAAAATTGAATACAAAAATCTAAAAAACAACATTTTACAAAAAAACAAAACACAAAAAACATTCCAATAATTCTCTCTCCTTATAATATAGAGAGCATTTAAACTTTCTTGTATTGTTGAACACAAAATATATTTACCTTTGCAAAATGGAACAGGACAATCAAATATTTGGTATTCGCGCAATTATCGAAGCCATAGAAGCAGGAAAAGACATTGATAAAGTTTTTATTCAGAAAGACGCTCAAGGTGAGCTAATGAATGAACTTATCAAAAACTTAAAAAAGAATAATATTAATTTTTCATATGTACCTATTGAAAAATTAAACAGACTTACTAAAAAGAATCACCAAGGTGCTATTGCTAACATTGCCCCTATTGCATTTGTTGCTTTAGAAACTTTAGTTGAATCTGTTTTAGAGAAAAAAGATAAACCTCTATTCCTTATTTTAGACCAATTATCAGATGCTCGTAATTTTGGAGCTATTATACGTACTGCTGTATGTTGTGGTGCTGACGGAATCATCGTTGGTAAAAATGGTGCTGCTCCAGTAAATGGAGATACTGTTAAAACATCTGCTGGTGCTGTTTTTAATATTCCTATTTGTAAAGTTGATCACATTAAAGATGCTGTATTCTATTTACAAGGTTCTGGTGTAATCACTTTAGGAGCTACTGAAAAAGCTGAGAAAGAAATTTACGACGTAGATCTAAACGTACCTTTAGCTATTATTATGGGTAGTGAAGATAAAGGAATCAACCCTTCTGTATTAAAAATCATCGACGAGAAAGCAAAACTACCGATGTTTAGTGTAATTGATTCATTAAACGTATCTGTTGCTTGTGGTGCTTTCTTGTATGAAACTATCAGACAAAGAAGATAATTTGAAAAAGACTAAACTACAAAAAAAACCTAATTTTCCAGTTAATCAAGAACTTGAAGCGTACTTAGAAAAATACAACCGTATTACTAAGACCAGTATTTTCTATGATGACTTAATGCGCTTTTGTGGTTTTATCAATTTAGAAGATTCTAAAGGAAATGATACACTTTGGTTAAGAGTTTATTATCCTGAACACGAATACAAAGAAATTGAAGCAAGTCTAACAAAAATATACACTTTACTTCATTCTGATGGAGATGAACAAACATTGCCATTCTTAACAATTGACAGCATTGACTTTTGTTCGTTTGGCAATTCAAAACCCTTTAGAATTAAAGTAAGAAATATTCTGAATGACAACTTTACAAATCTTTATATAAAAAGAGCCGATGCTTCAAGAATATACGGGTTAGAATTAGAAGAGATGCTCTCTCCTTACCCAATGAACTTTTTGGTTTATAAGGAAACTTTAATTGAAGAGCACATCTTAGGAATTCCTGCTGATGTGTTTATAAAAGACCACTTGCCAAAATGTACTGAATTAGAAAAAGCACAAATCTCTAAAGAATTTGTAAAGTTCAATGAAAGATGTCTACTTGGCTTATTAGGTGATATGAGATCGTATAATTACGTTATCATTCCTACCCACGATTTTGACCAAGTAGTTTATAGAATACGTCCTATTGACTTTGATCAGCAAAATTATGAAGGCAATTTAAAGTTTTATATGCCCCAGTTTTTCAAAGAAAATAGTACGGTAGTCATGATGGTTTTAGACAAACTAAAAGACAATTCAATAGAACAGTATCGAAAAGAAGTCCGTTCCGTTTTAGTCAGAAGAGTTTTGAGTAACAAAGAACGATTTGATGACCTAATTGAGGTAATGAAAAAAGACACCATTTCAACTCTCGAAAATATAGATCATCTCAAACTCGATTTGTACAACTTGAGCAAAGACAAACAATTTAAATACTGCTCTAATATGGGAGAAATATTAGAGACTATGATAAACTATGTCATTAAAAATTATAAAAGCGTCTTTTAATGAAGACGCTTTTTTATTTTGATCTTGTTACTATTTAGTAATCTCTCTTTTATCAAGAGCAATCATCAACAACTTAATTAACCCTTCTTGCAAATCCTTATTTTGTTTTATAGGATATAGCTTATTATATATAATGGGTAACGAAGAACGAAAAGGATTCTTATAATCTCTTTCAACAACTACTTCTTTGGGAATTATTATAAAGTTCCCATCTTTATCAAAGCATTGCATAAATGGATCTCTACTTTCATCATAATCTGGTTTTTGCCATTCGTATTTGTAATACTTTTCAGGCATTTCTGGATTAGACAAAACAAAACTCAATATTAAACCAGTTATAAAACCACTTAAATGTCCTTCCCAAGAAATCCCTTCTTCTATCTCTGGAAACATATACCAGACAGTACCACCATACAAAACAACTATTACTAATGACAAAGCCATCAATCTAAAATATCTGGTTTGTACTCCTTTAAAAAAGATAAAGCTCACTAAAACATAAACCAAACCACTTGCCCCTATGTGAAAGCTCTCTCTTGCTATTAGCCAAGTACCAATACCCGAAAGTATAATACCAAAGCCAAGTACAGCCCATACTTGTTTTTTATAGAAGTATTGAAGTAACGTTAGCAATACAAATAATGCAGCTGAATTGTTATATAAATGCTTTAACCCTCCGTGAATAAAAGGACTAAACAGAATACCTCGCAATCCGCTCAAAGTACGAGGATAAACACCATACCTATATAATTCTAAATAGTAGGTCCAATCAGCCCAGTAAACACCCCATATAATTACCACAGCAAAAAGAGGTAATAACAAAAGCGAAATTGTAAAGGGTGGATTCTTTTGATTCATCCTCCTAATTTAGTAACTATTGTGAATATTAAATAACAAAAGAAACTTTAATTGTAATTCTTGATCATATCTATCAATTAAAGCAAAAGCCAACTTCTTAATATCTTAAAACTACCTTTATAAACAGCTCTCCCCCCTCATCAACAAAGGAACTACTATAATTAAACTCACATTCAACACTCCCTTAAACAAACCATTGACAATATCTTAAAATAGTATTCTCTGACTCTCATCTGAGAATTTTCCGTGTTTACACGGGTTGAGGGCCTTAAAGTCGGACCATTGTCGGACAATACTCAGACACCCCTCAGATAATTCTATAAAAAATCTACAAGAAATATTGCATAAGATAAATCTATTAATCTCCGTACTTAAAGGGCTTACGGATAAATAACTCTAAAAAACAGACTCAAAAAAGTAAAATAATATTGTTCTATAAAAGTAATATTATCTCTAAAATAGCACTTATAATCTTTAAAAACAGGCATTTTTTTGACTAAAAAAGTATTTACAAGTCCAGTTTTTAAACAAAAATACGTTTAAGATTAGCTTTTTTTATTTAAAATAAATCATCGCGTTCAGCACTATACAGCTAATTAGCAATCACAATTGATGCTTCCAGTCATTAAAGTTTTCTATTTTTAAACATATTCAATCACAACTAAAAGCTGTTGATGTAATCATAATAAACAGATTGTTGATGAAGTTTAAAAAAGCGTTGTATTTTTGTGAATAAAGTTATTAAGAAAGATACTATGGAAGCACCTTTAGCAGAGAGAGTCAGACCGCATTCATTAGAAGATTATATCAGTCAATCCCATTTAGTGGGAGAAACAGGTATTCTGACCAATCAATTGAAAATGGGATTTATTCCTTCCCTTATCTTTTGGGGACCTCCTGGTACTGGTAAAACTACATTAGCGGAAATTATAGCTAAAGAAAGTGAACGTCCTTTCTATGTATTAAGTGCTATCAATGCTGGGGTAAAAGATATTCGTGAAGTAATTGATAAAGCTAAACAAAATACAGGCTTATTTGCTGCTCGAAATCCAATCTTATTTATTGATGAGATCCATCGTTTTAGCAAATCTCAACAAGACTCATTGCTTGCTGCGGTTGAACGTGGATGGGTAACTCTAATTGGTGCAACCACAGAAAATCCAAGTTTTGAAGTAATACCTGCTTTACTTTCAAGATGCCAGGTTTACACCCTTAATGCTTTCACCAAAGAAGATTTAAACGCACTACTTATTCGAGCTATTGCTAAAGACAAATTTTTACAATCAAAAGAGATAACCTTAAAAGAAACAGAAGCTCTTTTTAGATTATCTGGTGGTGATGGCCGTAAACTTTTGAACACATTTGAACTTATTGTCAACGCAACAACGGATGACAAGATTGAAATCAAGAATGAAATGGTTATGAAGGTTGTTCAAAAAAATACTGTTTTGTATGACAAAACTGGTGAACAACATTATGATATCATCTCAGCATTCATCAAATCAATTAGAGGAAGTGATCCTAATGGTGCTGTCTATTGGTTAGCAAGAATGATTGAAGGAGGTGAAGATGTAAAGTTCATTGCAAGGAGGCTTGTTATTTCTGCATCTGAAGATATCGGAAATGCAAATCCTACTGCTTTAATTATGGCAACAAATACATTCCAAGCTGTTTCTGTTATTGGTTATCCTGAAAGTAGAATATTACTAAGCCAATGCGCTATTTATTTAGCTACATCGCCTAAAAGTAATTCAACCTATTTAGCTATTGGAAAAGCACAACAAGTAGTGAAACAAACTGGCGATTTATCGATTCCTATTCACTTAAGAAATGCCCCAACTAAATTAATGAAAGAGTTAGGTTATGGTGAGGACTACAAATACTCACACGATTATTCTGGCAACTTCGTAGAGCAAGAATACTTACCTAATGAGATTAGTGGTCTTGTACTTTATGAACCTGGCGATAATAGCAGAGAAAAGAGTACTCGTGAATTCTTGAAAAACAGATGGCAGATAAAATATAACTATTAAGACTCTAATTATAAAATAAAAGACCTACTCTTAAAGTAGGTCTTTTATTTTTATTAGTTCATTTACTTGTATAATCTCCGGCGATACTTCTTTATCAAATTGATTATAATAAATAGCATCCATTCCTACACCTAAAGCACCTTTAATATCTGCTAATAAGTTATCCCCTACCATCACCGCTTCATCCACTTTTGCTTTCGCTTGATTCATAGCAAAGTGAAATATTTGTGGATCTGGTTTATTAACTCCTGCTAATTCTGAATTAGTAACCGTAATAAAATAATCTTCAATTCCTGAATTAGACAACTTCTTTTGTTGAACTTCACTAAATCCATTTGTGATTATATGTAATCTATATTTTTGTTGTAAATAGTCTAACAATTCTACAGCCCCATCAAAAAGATGATTAAAATTAGGTAAAGTACGTATATATTCATCTCCTAATTTCAGAATTCCCTCTACACTACTTTCGTAGTCCAAAGCCTCAAATGTATCGCGAATACGTCCTACCCTTAACTCCTCTTTTGTTACTTGATTCAAACTATATTTATCCCAGTAAACAGCATTAATATCTATGTAATAATTTAAAAACTGTTCACTTGTAAAAGGAAAATTAGACTCAGCTATTACCTGCTCAAAAGCCTTTGCTGAATTTGTTTCAAAATCCCATAAAGTGTGATCTAAATCAAAAAATATATTTGTCTTTCCAGAAAAACCTCCAAAACTCATACCTATAATTTCATTGTGTTAGCGACAAAATTAAGTATTCTAAATTTAGTAAGCACTATAACAAACCTTCATCTGCAAAACTATAGTAACTATATTCAGTTACAATAACGTGGTCTAACACCTGAACATCCATTACTTTTCCTGCTTCCTTTATTTTTTTGGTGATTGAAATATCTGCCTCACTGGGTTTAAGTTTCCCACTTGGATGATTGTGAGACAAGATAATTCCTGTCGCTTTTTGCTCTAAGGCAATTTGAAATAAGACGCGAATATCAACAACCGTTCCTGTCATTCCCCCTTTACTTAAAGACGTTTTAAACTTAATCTTATTTGAATTATTCAGAAAGATAACCCAGAACTCTTCGTGATCTAAACTTCCTATAATCGGATTCATAATTTCAAAAACATCTTTACTTGATGTAATCTTAGACAAATCTAATTGTTCATTCATTCGTCTACGTTGACCAAGTTCTAATGCAGCAATAATTGAAATAGCTTTAGCCTCTCCTATTCCTTTAAATGAAGTCAATTGGCTTAAACTTTGCCGTGCTAATAATCCTAAGTTATTATTATAGGTAAGTAATATTTTCTTACATAGCTCAACTGCTGATTCTTCTTTATTTCCCGAACCAATAAGTATTGCCAGTAATTCGGCATCACTTAACGATGCCTTTCCTTTTAAAACTAATTTTTCTCGTGGCCGGTCGTCTTCAGCCCATTCTTTGATAGTAATCCTTTGTTTTTCCATTTTTGATATTTTAATAGCAACTTATCACTATCAAAAATCAAGCCTTGAATTACTTATTCTTCAACACCTAAAAAACCTTCTCCTCTAAAAAAAGCAGTCGTTTTTCGCTTCTCTTCCCGATCACTTGCCAGAAGTACAATCTTATCTCCTGCCTCAATAACAGTAGAACCACTTGGAATAAAGAATCGTTTATTTCTTCTTATCATTGCTATAATAACACTTGATGGCAAATCAATATCAACCAAGCTCTTTGAGACAACAGGGTAATGTTCTTTAACATCTACAATTGCCATTAAGGTCATTTCACGATTATCTAAATCATATGTCAATTGTTCCTTAACCTTATCTTCTTCTGGTAAATCTAATTTTAACCACTTAGCAAACAAAGAAATTGTACTCCCTTGGAATAAAATAGATATAAGTGTAATAAAGAAAACTATATTAAAAATAACATCAGCTTGAGGAACTCCTACTACTAAAGGATAAGTAGCAAATACAATAGGAACTGCTCCTCTTAAACCAACCCAAGACACAAATGTTTTGGTTCGAATATCCACCTTAAAAAAAGATAAACATATAAAGACTGCAATAGGCCTTGCTACCAAAATCATAAAGATTGAAACAGCAATACCGATTCCAGCAACATTAATAATTTCAGATGGGAACACTAAAAGTCCTAAGGTCAAGAACAAGACAATTTGCATAATCCAAGCCATTCCATCAAAGAATCGTATGATTTGTTTTTTATGAACAACCTTCGAATTACCTAAGACTAATCCTGCAATATAAACAGCTAAGAATCCATTTCCACGAATTACATCTGTGAAAGAGAAAGTAAAGAACATTAGTGCAAGTACAATTACCATATAAAGGCCTTCATACCCTAAATCTAATTTATTCAATACATAGCGACCAGCTTTCCCCATTACAAATCCCATAACAGCACCAACTAACATTTGTAAAACAAACGACTCTAATATGGAAAACCAACTCATATCCGGAATCTGCATAAAGCTCAAAACTGTAATCGTAAGAACATATGCCATTGGGTCATTACTACCACTCTCTAACTCAAGCATTGGTCTGATATTATTCTTCAAGCCTAATCCTTTAGAACGCAGTATAGAGAATACAGCAGCAGAGTCTGTAGAAGACACAATAGACCCCAACAATAATGACTCTAAAAAGGTGAATGGAGATATGTAAAAAACAAACGCCCCTACCGCAAAAGCAGTAAGTAACACTCCTAAAGTGGAGAGTACTATTCCTTTTGCGGCGACGGGGCGTATATCATCTTTATGCGTATCTAATCCTCCTGAAAATAAAATAAAATTCAACGATGCAATTCCTATAAACTGTGTCAATTGTGGGTTATCAAAATGAATTCCACCAAGTCCTTCCGAACCTGCAAGCATTCCTATAAAAAGGAACATTAAAAGAACTGGAATTCCAAAACGGAATGAAGTTCTACCTGCTAAAACACTAACAAATAAAAGAACAGATCCTACTAATAAAATATTTTCAGGAGTAATAGTGTGCATATTATGTAATCAAATTATTGGCAAATTCGTTTAAGTCTAATCCTCCGTAATTACCAGAACTCATAAATAGTAATACGGTATTATCTAAATCTAAAGCATCTAAATACGTTCTAAAATCAGCAGCATTGGTATACGTTACAAGATTATCTTTCTTGAATGCATTAACCATTTGCTCTGATGAGATTTCATCAAGTCGCTTAATTTTCAAAGCCTCTAAAGAGTAAAATACAACTGCTTCATCAGCTTTAGCAAGTGCTCCTTCATACTCACTCAAAAAGTTTGCATTTAAAGAACTGTAAGTATGCAATTCTAAACACGCGATAACCTTCTTGTTTGGATACTGCATTTTTACAGCTTCAGTAGTAGCAATCACTTTACTTGGAGAATGCGCAAAATCTTTAAATACAACAGTACTTCCATTATCACATAACTTCTCTAAGCGTTTTGATGCTCCTTTAAAAGAGGCGATAGCTTCATAAAAATCTTCTTCATCAATACCCATATTTTGACAAACCCACTTAGCCCCACTCAAGTTGCTTAAATTGTGTTTACCAAATACCTCTAAAGGCATTGGTCCTTCTGGAGTCTCTAAATAAGTAACCCCTCCGTCAATTGAATATTCCGGAGTTGCATAAGGTAATTTGCGAATTGGGTTTTTAGTATTTTCAACTATTTCGTTGATAACTGCATCTTCCTCATTGTAGATTAAGATTCCTCCATTAACAATTTTGTCAACAAAGATGCTGAATTGCTCCACGTAGTTATCAAAAGTTGGGAACACATTAATATGATCCCAAGCTATACCACTAAGCAAAGCAATATTAGGTTGGTACAAGTGAAATTTAGGGCGTAAATCTAAAGCAGACGATAAGTATTCGTCTCCCTCTATTAGCATAAATTCATTGTCAGAAGTTAAGTTTACCATTCGGTCAAACCCTTCTAATTGAGCACCAACTAAATAATCCACTTCTACACCGTGATAATGCATAACGTGAAGAATCATAGATGTAATGGTTGTTTTTCCGTGAGAACCACCAATTACAACACGCGTTTTATTTTTTGAGTGTTCGTAAATGAACTCTGGATAAGAATATATTTTCAAGCCTAATTCTTTTGCCTTCGCTAATTCAGGATTATCTCCTTTAGCGTGCATACCAAGAATTACAGCCTCTATATCTGAAGTTATTTTCTCAGGAAACCAACCTTCTTGTTCTGGTAATAGTCCCTGTTGAGCAAGTCTTGTTTTTGAAGGTTCAAAGATAGCATCATCACTACCCGATACAACATCACCTTTTGCATGCAATGCCAGAGCTAAATTGTGCATTGCACTCCCTCCTATTGCGATAAAATGTACACGCATTATTTTCTATTTTGATCAATAAATTCAACTTAGCGTAAAAATACAATTTTAAAAAGAAAACATACTTATTTTTAATCAAAATACAGCTATATTAGGACTAAAATATCTAACTATTAAGTCTTTTCTAATGAACAAGCAACTTACAAATTATGAGAAAGCGAATATAGCAAGTACTTGCTTTGTCTATAATCTCTTATCATTTATCTGTTCGTTTATCGCAATCATTATTTCATTTATACCAATTGTTAATATAATCGCATTCATCTTGGGTTGTACAGCTTTATTGTTTTCAATTCTCTCTTACAACAAATCTAAAAAGATAAACAATAAGCTCACCCCTTCTCTATTTGCAATTGTGATATCACTTTTTCCAATTACAATTTCAATCGGATTAAACCTTGTTATCCTATTAGCTTTAACCAAATAAAAAACTCTGAATAACCTAAGTTACCCAGAGTTTCTATTATTTATTATTCCATTCCAAGATACTTTCTAAAATATCCACATTCATTAATTACTTCTTTATAGTATTTAGTATCGCTGTACTTTTCTTGTAACTCGGCAAATCCACTCCACTTTTTAAACACAGTGTCATCTCCCCAAGCTCCGTAGTAATAACTATCTGCGTGATACTTCCCTACATAAAATGTATTGCGTTCTATTTTAGCATCAAAGTAAGCTAACTTTGCTTTCTGTTCTCTTGTTGTAGCATTAGCTTTAGCAATATTGTAATATTTTTGAGCTAATTTCATACTTAACAAAAACGATTTGTTTTCTGACATTATACTATTACTTCCTGACTCTCCAACAATATTATTATAATAGAACATTCTTGCATTACCAAAATAAGTTGTGTTGTAATAAGCATTTCCTAACAACATAGCATTGTTAAACACATCGTTACCATTCTTAACATTATCTTGCATTTCTTTTACCTTTTTCAAGAAAGCAAGCTTGCTGTATTTTACACTTTGCTTAGCAGCGTGATCACAGTCATTACAGTCCTTTATCTTACCATTGAACGGGTTTCCATACAATTCAGCTTCTTTATATGCATCAACCGTTTCTTCATTGTAAAAACTACTCCACTTTCTAACTGGCTCTGCCTTTTCCATTTCTACGATAGCCTCTTCTACCTTATCTTGATAATACAAATAGATAGCACGGCTTTCATAAATATCACTCAAATTAAACCTGTAATGAGAAGCAAATAAACTTTCTATTTCAGACTTATTCGTTTTTTTAAAAAAGGCTACCATTTCATTAGAACGTTTCACATCTTGGTAGAAAGAACTACCATCACTAAGCAATAGTTCAGACATAATTAAATTACCTTGTTCCTTATAAACCGCAGATAAAAATTGGCGTATCCAATTTGATGCATAGTCATATCTAAAAGCTCCTTCATAATCACCATTGGGCAAATCATTATAAAGCCACTTTAAATCTGTTATCAACAATTTTTCAACTGTTTTATCAATCTTCTTAACTTGTGAAACAGTATTTATCAAAGCAAACAATCTCACTTGATCTGCCAATAGTTTATCATCTCCTTTTACAAAACTTTTCGCCTCCTTTATTAATTTCTCTGCTTCGCTATAATTACCTTGAAACACATCCATATAACCTGCTGCCAACTTCCACAATACAGGGTTATGAACACCTTTTGTATCATTAGCAACTTGTTTTACCCATTTCAATGTATTTATGTCAATCTTCTTCTTTATAGCCTTGAAATACTCATCCTTCGACTTAAAACTACTATCTACAAAAACATTTACAGCACTCTCTTGTTCATTCACCCAGCGAGTCAATAAATAATCTATATGCTTACTATTTGGATCTATAGCATAGACTTCTTTCATTGCTTCAGCCGAACTTTTATAATAACCAGTAATCGCCCAAATTGCGGCTTTTACTTCTTTATCATTGGTACTATTAATAACATTCTGAAGTTGTTTATTGTCTAATGGTCTGAAATTATACAATGCCACTTGTCTCATTGAAGGTTCAGCATTAAACACCTCTGCATAATACAAGTTAGACTTTATGTAATTAGCTTGTTGATAATAAGCACCAGCAACATAGCCCAACGCGCGATAATAAAGAGTATTCTTAACTTGCCCGTTTGCTGTACGCTCAAAATAAGAAATCACCGAAGCTCTATCCTTAGAATAAAATTTGGCTTTCATTACTTGAAACCACATACGGTTTGTAAAGAAAGTGTCGTTTTTACTCAACTTATTATAATACGACTCTACTTCATTAACCACTCTATCAGAAGCTGTAATCGCAATATGATTTTCGTAATCCCAATAATTAATAGTTTGTGCACTATAAGTTTCTATCTCCTTTGCAAAATATAAGAATGTAATAAAGTTTCTAACCTTTTCATCTTTCAGGTTTAAACTATAAGTTCCCGTTTTTGCTTTCTTCTTTAATACATCATTATATAAATCACGTATATTATCAGTTGTATCCGTACTTTCTACTAAGTATTCTTTGATGACGTGTTCAGGTACACTACTCCCTAAATAAGCTTTCCAATCTTCAACAATTTGGTCGTTGAACATAGAAACATTATCCATATAACCCCAATTATAAAAACGCTCATTCGGCGCAAAAAACATTGGTTTATATGAATTATCAACAAAAGCCTCTGGTGCAAATGACGATACAGACGAATAACTAAACCAATCGTCTGCACACGCATAAGTATAGGCTCCCATTCCTACTATTAAAGAAAAGCTACTTGCATAGAGACAATTCTTCCAAAACTTCTTTCTCATAAAAACGCACATTTTTTGAATTCAAATCATATAATATTATTTCAGATGGACATTTACCACTTGCCTGATACAAATCTTGTTTCATTTCTTGCAACTGTTCTGGTTTAATACTTTCAAGTTTTACTTGATCTCCCACTTGAAAATACTCCCCAAAATAAAGTCCTTCTTCTTGAACACTAAAAACAAATTCACTGATTTGCTTTAGTCCACTTTTTTCCTTTAAGTCATCTAAGCGTACACGACTTATTAACTTTATTACTTTTCCATTTCTACTTTGAACTACCCAAGAGTAAATTGGAAAAGCATAATCTAATGTTAGAGGATAATCTTTCAATCCTCCTATATACTTTTTCGCTATGCTTCTATCATAAATAGAATTCAAACTATCAGAAGCAATAGTTCCCATATTATAATACATTAGTACTCCACCATCAACATCAGGTATTCCTGTTTTTGATGCATACTTAACTTGATGTAATCGGATTGTTGATGTCAACTTCCAATCAATATCTTTTTTAATATACTCGATCAACTTAAAAAAACGATCTTTAGACTGTAAAGTCCAATCACAATCTAATTGAATTTCTTGACAGTCTACATCATTCACATCATTTACCTGTCTAATAAAATCAACTATCTTCTCTGCCAATGTGTACAAGTTAGTCTGCTCGTTAATTAAAACTTCATTCTTAATATAAACAACAGGTACAACTTCTAACTGAGGTAGCCGTTCTTTAAAAATGATTGGACTAACAGGTATAGCTTGATTGCCTTGAAGAACGACATCAAAATACCTTATATAAAGTTTCTTTATATTCAATTCTTCCAATGACTTTTTCTCTATACTATCTAACTGAAAAGACGTACGCCAATAATAATATGACAATGATGTTTTTGAATTTTTATTGTTTTTAAAATCGCATCCGAGCAATAAAAACAAACTCAACAAACAAATTAAATACCTCATTTTATTACCTCTTATTTAGATTAACAAAAGTGCAAAAAAAAATGCCTAATAAATTAGGCATTCTTCATATTTTTTAAAATTGTCTTATTTCACTAAAGTCATTTCGTCAACGATATGTTTTGCATCTGCAAACTTATCAATGATAAACAACACATAACGAATATCAACACTGATTGTTCTTTGTAATTTAGGATCATAGATAACATCTCCTGCCATAGCTTCAATGTTTCCGTCAAATGCTAAACCAATCAATTCCCCTTTTCCATTCAATACTGGAGAACCTGAGTTACCACCAGTAATATCGTGGTTAGTTAAAAAGTTTACAGGCATATGACCATCTTTATCAGCATACATTCCATAATCTTTACTATTGTATAAGTCGATTAACTTTTGAGGAGCTTCAAATTCTTCATCACCAGGTACGTGTTTTGCAACAGTTCCTTTTAATGTTGTAAACCAATTTTCTTTTGCATCATTTACTTTATTACCTCTTGGTAATCCAATTACAGTACCATAAGTTAAACGCAAAGTAGAGTTTGCATCAGGATAGTATTTTCCTGTTGGATTACTTTTCTGAACACCATCTACAAATAAACGATATGCTTTTTGGTATTTATCTTCTAAAGCACTTAAAGCATCTGATTTCTCTCTGTATTTATCCATAATAGCAGAAGACAATTTCAATAAAGGATCGCGAGATACAACAATATCTTTTGGATCTTTTAAGAAAGCTTCAATCTTAGCTTTATTAGCAAATACACTCTTATCAAAAGCTTCATTTACGAATTTTTCGAAATCACCATTATACTCTTTTTCAATCTGAGCAATGTATGGAGCAATAGCATACCCTTCCGATTTAGAAGCATATAATGCTAATTGTTTAGCTAACATTTCACGCTCTAAAGGCTCACTTACACTATTGTAAATACTCTCAACATACGCTGTAAAATCTTCACGCATTTCATCTCTTTTCTTATCATCACCTAAAGCGTATGCTTCCATACCTCCAGCTAAACGATAAGGAGCTGCTGCTAAAATAGAAGTACGCATCATTGTCATTAAGTAATTATCATGACGAGCTTTTTCATTTGTAGCTGCATAGAAATTATTAATGTCTTGGATTACGTTTCCGTATTTTGCTTTGTTAGCTTTTTTATTAGCCCATTTATTAAAAGCATTTTCAGCTTCAGTTTTTGAACCAACTGTATTATGTTGCGTTAAGGCATCAATCATACCTTGACGGTTTTTCCAATAGTTAGCAACCCCTGCGTATTTAGAAGCATAGTTTAAACGAACAGCGTCATCTAAAGACATATGTTTCTTCATTACATCCATTCCTAATTTAGAACCTTCAACCCAAGCTGGGTATGCAAACTTAATATTTTGCTCTACACCTTGTGCTGGCATCCAACGATTAGTTCTACCAGGGTAACCTAAAATCATAGAGAAGTCACCTTCTTGAATTCCTGTTATAGAAACAGGTAAATAATGCTTAGGAGTCATCGGAACATTCTCAGGAGAGTACTCTGCTGGGTTTCCATTTTTATCTGTATAAACTCTAAACAAAGAGAAGTCACCTGTATGACGTGGCCACTCCCAGTTATCAGTATCTCCACCAAATTTACCAATACTATTAGGAGGAGTACCTACTAAACGTACATCATTGTAATCTTGGTAAACGAAGTAGTAGAATTCATTTCCTTGAAAGAATGATTTAACCGATACAGTGTATTTACCATCTCCATCATTCTCTTTCTGAATTTTAGCAATTTCTTGATTGATTGCTTTTTCTCTTTCTGCTTCAGTCATTGAATCTCTAACAACGCTTAAGATACGACTTGTCACATTATCCATTCTAACGAAAAAACGTACAGATAAGTTCTTTGCAGAACGCTCTGTATTTTTGTCTTTAGCCCAGAAACCATTTGTTAAGATATCATCTTCTGGAGTAGATAAGTCAGCAATTTTATCATATCCACAGTGGTGATTAGTCAACACTAAACCTTGGTTAGAAATAATTTCTGCTGTACACCCACCATCAAATTGCACAATAGCATCCTTTAATGAGTGATTATTTATACTATAAATTTCTTCTGCTGTTAATTGCAGTCCCATCTTTTCCATATCACGTTGATTTAAACGATCAATGAACATCAAAAACCACATTCCTTCATTAGCTTTTACCTGAAAAGGTAGCGCTAACAAAAATGCAGTTAAAAATAAAATGACTTTTTTCATAAATTAAAATACTGTGTTAGATTGCGAAGATAGTTTTTTTCTTCAAAAACAGATGCAACAATTGCAAGAATAAAAAAAACCGACCTGAAATTCAGATCGGTTTTATATGGTAATATTATTTAAATCTATTTATTTAGAGCTGTTAAGCATTTTCCAAAGCTTATCTTTTAACTCTTGCATACCTTGATTTGCAATTGCAGAAATAAACATATAAGGAACACCTTCTAATTCAGCATCCAATTGTTCTTTCATTTCTGCTTTCAATTCGTCATCTAACATATCACATTTAGTAATTGCTAACAAACGATCCTTATCAAGCATTTCAGGGTTATAACGTCTTAACTCATCTAAAAGAATATTATACTCCTTAGTAATATCGTCAGCATCTGCCGGAACCATAAATAAAAGCGTAGAGTTACGCTCAATATGACGTAAGAAATAATGTCCTAATCCTTTTCCTTCTGCAGCCCCTTCAATAATACCAGGAATATCAGCTATTACAAAAGATTTAAAATCTCTATAAGCTACAATTCCCAAGTTTGGTTTAAGCGTTGTAAATGGATAATCAGCAATCTTTGGTTTAGCAGAAGTAACTACTGAAAGAAGAGTAGATTTACCCGCATTAGGGAATCCCACTAATCCAACATCAGCCAATACTTTTAATTCCAAAATAACATCTAACTCAGTACTTGGCATACCTGGTTGTGCATATCTTGGTGTTTGGTTTGTAGAACTTCTAAAGTGCCAGTTACCTAAACCACCTTTTCCACCTTCAGCTACAATTCTCTTTTCACCGTGTTCAGTGATTTCGAACAATACCTCTCCAGTTTCTTTATCTTTAACTACTGTACCTAATGGAACTTCGATAATTCTATCATCACCATCAGAACCAGTACTTCTTGAACTACCACCATCACCACCGTGACCAGCTTTAATATGGCGTGCAAATTTCAAGTGAAACAACGTCCACAAACCTTCATTCCCTACGATATAAACGTGTCCTCCACGTCCTCCATCTCCACCATCAGGACCACCTTTTTCAATAAATTTTTCACGGTGTAAGTGTGTAGAACCTCTACCTCCTTTACCGGAAGCTACATATATTTTAACGTAATCGACAAAATTCCCTTCAGTCATTTCCTTAAGTTTTTCCCCCACCCTAAAGCACTATGCCATAGGAATTGGGCGGCAAATGTAATATTTTTTAATGAATATTAAATAGTTTACACTATATTAATGTATCAATAACTTTACTTAATCTTTCTGTAACCTCTTCAATAGCACCTATTCCATCAACAGCAGTATATTTAGATTTCTCTTCATAATACTTGATTAATGGAGCAGTTTTTTCATTGTACTCAGTATAACGGTTACGGATTTTATTTTCATCTTGGTCGTCGCTTCTTCCGCTTGTTTTACCTCTTTCTAAAATTCTTGAAACAAGAATTTCATCATCAGCATCAATTCCGATTGTCGCTACGAACTTGATATTTTTTTCATTTAGTAATTCTTCAAGAGCTTCAGCTTGTTTAATTGTACGAGGAAAACCATCAAATAAGAAACCTGCTTTATCCATATTATTAGCTACTTCATTAGCAAGCATATTAATTGTGATTTCATCTGGTACTAATTCCCCTTTATCGATAAAAACCTTTGCTTGTTTTCCTAATTCAGTATCGTTTTTTAAGTTAAAACGAAATACATCTCCTGTTGAAATATGAGTAAGATTGTATTTTTCTTTAAGAAATTGAGCTTGAGTACCTTTTCCAGCACCAGGTTTTCCAAATAAAACTATTGCAATCATTATATATGTTTTATACTGTTAGTGTATTAATTATTGTTCTTTTATTTGATAGATCTCAGGCAAGTTACGACCGTGTTTATCATAGTCCATTCCGTACCCTACTATAAATTTATTCTCGATTTCAAACGCTACATAATCTAACGGGATATCTTTTGTGTACGCTTCAGGTTTTAAACATAAAGTACAAATTTTGATATCTTTTGGTCTTTGTTGTTCAAATAACTTTTTCAAAGCCACCAACGTATTTCCGGTATCAACAATATCTTCAACGATTATAACTCTACGATCCGTTACATCAATATCTAATCCCAATAATTGATTTACTTGATTTGTAGATTGTGTTCCAATATATGAAGCCATCTTCACAAAACTCATTTCGCAAGGTGCTGTGTAGTGTTTCACTAAATCAGAAATCACCATAAATGATCCATTTAAAACACCGATAAAAACAGGTACTTCCCCATTCATATCTACCACCATTTGTTGTGCGATTTCTTTTAATCTGTTGTCGATACGTTCCCTTGAAATAAACGGAACAAAAACCTTATCTAAAACTTGTATTTCCATTGTGTTGTGTTATACGTAATTTGCAAATATACAAAAAGAATAAACCTTTATTAGTTTCTACGCAAAGGAATTGCCTGAAAACACAAAAAAACCTCACTCCACCTACCGGATAAGTAAAGTCTACTTTTTAAAGATAATGATTAAAATCTTATTCTAAAAGTTAAAATATTTCTCAAGATTTTAATCCCTTTTAGAATAAATATTTTAAGGTATAAACAAAAAACGTAGCGTTATAAAACGCTACGTTAAAACAAACTAATTCAATCTAACTCTAAAACCAAAGTTAATAGTTCTATCGTTGAGATTACTTTTAAATATCATTTATACATCCACTATCTATACTATGATTAACACTCAATCACAATTCAAATATAAGTTAATTTTTTTAACTAAAAAATATTTTATTAATAAAATATTAAAATTCAATTTAAATTATAATTCATATTTATTTACCAATATTTAAACTATACTCAAAATAAAAACACTAATATTAAAAATTAACCAATAAAAGCTTAAAACACACTCTGTTAAAAATCAATTACTCATTAAAACATCATTATCACAATTATTTACTGTTAATTCTAAAATCATACATCAGAATTCTATTTCATTCTTTTTTAAATTATCTTTGTCGTTATAACTATACAACAACACAATGAATTATTTTTCAACTGATTTCCGTTTGGGAATTTTAGGAGGTGGCCAACTTGGCAAAATGCTCCTTTATGATACTCGAAAATTTGACATTGCAACTAATGTCTTAGATCCAAGTATTGATGCACCCGCACAATTTGGTGCTCACAAGTTCTTTCAAGGAGATCTAATGGATTTTGAAACTGTTTACCGCTTTGGAAAAACAGTAAACACTTTAACTATTGAAATAGAAAACGTTAACCTTGATGCTTTAGAGCAACTTGAAAAAGAAGGTTTAAACGTATTTCCTTCTCCTTCTACCCTACGTTTAATTCAACACAAGGGAAAACAAAAAGACTTCTATACTCAGAACAACATCCCTACCGCACCTTATAAAAGATTTGATAACATCGAATCTCTAAAAGATGCTGTTAACAATAATGAAGCTACTATTCCTTTTGTATGGAAAGCAGCTCAATTTGGATATGATGGAAACGGAGTAAAAGTTGTACGTTCTGTGGCTGACTTAGACAAACTACCTAATGTAGAATGTATTGCAGAACAAATGATTCCTTTTAAAAATGAATTAGCTGTTATCGTAGCAAGATCAGTATCAGGAGAAATAAAAACTTACCCAGTTGTAGAAATGGAATTTCATCCAGAAGCAAATCAAGTTGAATATGTGATTTGCCCTGCCAGAATTCCTTCTGCAGTTTCTGATAAAGCACGTGAGGTTGCTTTAAAAGTATCAGAAAAATACAACCACGTTGGTTTACTTGCAGTTGAAATGTTTCAAACAGAAGATGATGACATCTTAGTTAATGAAGTTGCTCCTCGTCCACATAACTCGGGACACTATTCTATTGAAGCAAGTTATACATCACAATTTGAACAACACATCAGAGCTATCCTTGATTTACCTTTAGGGGACACAGATAGCAAAGTTGCTGGTGTTATGGTTAACTTAGTAGGTGCCGAAGGATATACAGGACAAGTATATTATGAAGGGATGAAAGAAATCTTAGCCATTAATGGGGTAACACCTCATATTTATGGTAAAAGAGAGACAAGACCCTTCAGAAAAATGGGACACGTTACTATCGTTAATCCAGATATGACTAAAGCAAGAGCAATTGCTCAACAAGTAAAAGAAACCATCAAAGTAATCAGCAAATAATTATGAAAATAGCAGTAGTAATGGGCAGTACTTCAGATATGCCTGTAATGCAAGACGCCATTAATATTATTAAAGAATTTGGAATTGACGTTGAAGTAGATATTGTTTCTGCTCATAGAACTCCAGAAAAGTTATTTGACTTTTCATCAAATGCTCATAAAAGAGGAATAAACGTAATTATTGCGGGTGCAGGTGGAGCAGCACATCTACCAGGAATGGTTGCTTCTATGTCGCCACTTCCTGTAATTGGAGTACCTGTAAAATCATCTAACTCTATTGATGGATGGGACAGTGTATTATCTATACTTCAAATGCCAGGTGGTGTTCCTGTTGCAACAGTTGCTTTAAATGGAGCAAAAAATGCAGGTTTATTAGCCTTGCAAATCTTAGGTAGCCAAAACCAAGAAGTACTAAACAAAATGATTGAGTATAAAAATGGATTAAGAGACGCTGTTTTAAAAGCTGCTGAATCTATCAAGTAAACCTTCATTTTACAGCATAATATAAACGCCGAAATAGATTCTCTATTTCGGCGTTTCTTTTTTATAAAACATAGCTTACTTCCAAAAGAAAACAGCAGTTAAAAAAATACACGCTATAGCATTTATTTTTCTTTTACACCTCCAAAAACACCTCTCAATCACCCATATACAAAGACTTATACGTATCATATACCAGACAAGTACCACATTCCTACCACACACCTTCGGTAAAAGAGCTTTTTTCCGAACTACTGTGGGACTTGAGTGGTAGATGTCCCGAACATGGTATATACAAAACACTACTAATACTACTTTAAGTATACTCTATCTCAGCTTCACCTTTACTATTAATAGTTTACAACTTTATAGTTCACTTCTATAAGAACCTATCGCACACTTGAAAACTTAAATAGAATTAATAGAGTAGTAAAAAGTAATTTCTTGTCTTTTAACTAAAAACACAAGTAACTGATTAAAAAACTATTATAAAATATTCCATTTTATTTAACAACACATTCTTCTAAAAAAACTTACTTTTATGTTTTAAAGACTACGAACATTAAAATTGAATACATATAATATGTCACTATTAAATACCCAATTCAATACAAAACACGGGACTGCTCCCTTTTCTAAAATAAAAACAGAAGATTATAAACCATCTTTTGAAAAAGCAATCAACGAAACTAAAGAGGAGATTAATGCTATTACTTCAAATACTGAAGCTCCTACTTTTGAAAATACAATAGAAGCTTTAGCGTATTCAGGTATGAGTTTAGATATTATTTCTAATATCTTTTTCAACCTAAACTCAGCGGAGACTAATGATGATATGCAAAAGATTGCACAAGAAGTTGCTCCTTTACTTTCTGCTCTTAGCAATGATATCTCTTTAAATGAAGAATTGTTTAAACGTTTGAAAACGATATATGAGCAAATCGACAACTTGAACTTAAATACAGAACAAAAAACACTATTGACTAAAAACTACAAAAGTTTTGTAAGAAATGGTGCTTTGTTACCTGAAGATAAAAAAAATAGACTGCGTGAAATTGATGCAGAATTATCTAAGACATCGCTTACTTTTGGAGAGAATGTGTTGGCAGAAACACATAAATACCAACTAAATATTATAGATAAAAAAGACCTTGCTGGTTTACCTGAAGGAGCTATTGAAGAAGCAAAAAGCTTAGCGGAACAAGAAGGTAAAGAAGGTTGGTTATTTACTTTAGACTATCCAAGCTATATTCCATTTATGACTTATGCTGATAATAGAGCATTGAGAAAAGAAATGGCTATTGCTGCTGGTAAAAAGGCTTTCCAAGATAACGAACACAACAATGAAGCTAATGTGCTTAACATTGTAAAATTACGCCATGAAAGAGCTAATTTATTAGGGTACAAAACACACGCTCACTTTGTGTTAGAAGAGCGTATGGCACAATCTCCGGATAAAGTGAATGCTTTTTTAAATGAGTTATTGGCAAAAGCTAAACCAGCAGCAGATAAAGAATTTGCAGAGCTTACTGCTTTTGCAAAAAAATTAGATAATATCGACCAATTAGAAAAATGGGATGGTTCTTACTATTCTGAAAAACTGAAACAAGAGCGCTTTAGTTTAGATGATGAGTTATTAAAACCTTATTTCCAATTAGAAAATGTATTGGATGGTGCTTTCCAAGTAGCTAATAAATTATACGGATTAACTTTTACTGAAGTTCAAGATATAGACAAATACCACCAAGATGTAAGAACATTTGAAGTATCAAATGACAAAGGAGAGTTTGTTGCTGTGTTCTACTCTGACTTCTTCCCACGTAAAGGAAAGAGAAACGGAGCTTGGATGACGTCTTTCAAAAATCAATACGTTTTAAATGGCGTGAATGAAAGACCTCATATTTCTATTGTATGTAATTTTACTAAACCTACGGCTACAAAACCATCATTATTAACTTTTAATGAGGTTACTACTTTATTCCACGAGTTTGGACACGCTTTACACGGAATGTTAGCTAATACAACTTATCCAGGTTTATCGGGAACTAATGTATTCTGGGATTTTGTAGAATTACCAAGTCAGATTATGGAAAACTGGTGTTTTGAAAAAGAGGCTTTAGCATTATTTGCAAAACACTACCAAACAGGAGAACCGATTCCAATGAAATTAGTTGAAAAAATCAAAGAAAGTGCAAGCTTCTTAGAGGGAATGGCAACGGTACGTCAATTGAGCTTTGGATTATTAGATATGGGATGGCACGGTCAAGATCCTACTAAAATCACAAGCTTAAAAGACTTTGAAGTAGCACAATTTGAAGCTACTGCTCAATATCCTGACGTAAGAGAAAATGCTATGAGTACTTCTTTCTCTCATATTTTCCAAGGGGGATATTCTTCTGGATACTATAGCTACAAATGGGCAGAGGTTTTAGATGCTGATGCTTTTGCTTTCTTTAAAGATAACGGAATCTTCAATAAAGAAATTGCAACAAAATTTAAAGACAATGTATTGTCTCAAGGAGGTACAGATCACCCAATGACATTATACAAACAATTTAGAGGACAAGAACCTACTCCAGATGCTTTACTTAAAAGAGCTGGTTTGATTAAATAAAACAAAAAGCCCATTGTCAAAAAACAATGGGCTTTCTTATTATTATGCTTGTTCTATAAAAACGGCTTATAGAAAACACTCTTCGTTATACGTATAATCATCAAGCGTAATCGGCATTTGATTTACTTCTTTAAGATTTTGTTGCGCTTCATTATACTTATCTACTTCCGAAGCAGCCTTTGGATCTTTTATCGTTCCTAATAAATTTTGAATACGATCTAATTCTTGTTTTTGTTCTGCTTTTAAATACCTTTCAGCAGTATCACAAACTTGCTTAAATGTTTTACCTCCGACAATCTTTAAAAAAGCAGCATCTGTTTTATCGTTATCTATACCTTCATCTTCCGTATAAAATATATTCATATTTCCGATAATCTGAATTGCTTTTTGTAGACGCAGTTGGTCTTTCTCTACTAAAGAAGTCATCATCGCGTCTTCTGAATCCATATACGTATCCATCGTTTCACCAGACAATTTCAATTCTTTGGTTTCTACAGTTTCTTGTATACTCTCTACAGTGGCCTCTTCTGTTACTGGAACCTCAACTTTCTTATCTTGACAACTCGCAACACATAGCGCAAAGGTCAATAATCCTAATCCTACTTTTTTCATACTTTAAAAAAAACAAATGTATAAGAAAAAAGAAAAGGAGAGATAAAAAACTTATCTCTCCTTTAACCAAACCAAATCTCTATAAAGACACAACTATCTTTTGTTTATACTATTTATTCTAAGTCACCAAACTTACCTGCATTGAAGTCATTTACAGCCTCAATTAACTCATCTCTTGTATTCATTACAAAAGGTCCGTAGTGTGCAATTGGTTCGTTTAGCGGTTCTCCTGACAACACTAACACTACTGCATCTTCTAAAACCTCAACAGTAAATGCTTCTCCATCTTTTGCCATATGTGCAACGTGGTCTGTTTTTACAATTGTAGTACCATTAACTTTAATTTCTCCTTCTAAAACTAACAACATTGTAGTGAAATGAGAAGGAAAAGTAAAGGTGGTTTTAGCACCTTTTTTAGCTTTTAAATTAAACATATGCATTGGTGTAAACGTAGAAGCTGTTCCTTTTGTTCCTTCAAATTCACCAGCAATTACCTCAACCAATCCCATATCATTTGGCAATTGATGTTTTGCCATTTTATCATTTTCAATCGCTTGGTATTTAGCAGGTCCTTTTTTGTCTTCTCCTTTCAAGTTTACCCATAGCTGTACCATTTGAAACTCTCCTCCTGTTTTACTCCACTCTGTTTCGTGAAACTCTTTGTGTAAAACACCTGATGCAGCAGTCATCCATTGTACATCTCCTTGACCAATGATACCACCTCCACCACTGCTATCTCCGTGTTCAACACGCCCTTTATAAGCAATTGTAACCGTTTCAAATCCTTTGTGTGGATGAACACCAACACCTTTTGGAATTTGAGAAGGTGGAAACACGAATTTTGAGTTATAATCAAACATAATGAACGGATCCATTTGTTGCATACTCATATTTGGCATACCTGGAATAAAGTTATGTACTCTAAAACCATCTCCTACAAAGTGTGCAGGTTGTGGTGCTACTACTTGTTTAATATTTCTTGTTTTCATATCTCTTTGTTTTTTGTACTACAAAGTTACAACCACACCTTCCCTTTTACACTTAACCTACAACAAGAAAAGGCGAACACATTGGTTCGCCTTTCTTTATTTGGTATTCACTTATACCTATTACTTAATCTCTACTTTTATTCCTTCACTATGTGCACTCATTTCAGGAGCGTACATATTTTGTAATGTAGTAATACCATTAGAGAAGAAACCTGCTGTATTTGCTCTTAAATCATATTCAAAAACATAGCTTCCTTTGTTTAATCGAGAGATAAAGAAATTTGTTGATGCATCACGTGTTTCCTCGTAATAACCAAACTCTCCTCTCCATCTATAACCAGAGAAAACATTTGTTGGTTCAAAACCACTTGCTCTCATATCCTTAATGTGAACAAAGTCCATATCTCTATCTACAACGATTTCTAAACGTACTGCTACTTTATCACCAACCTTAATTGGAGTATCTGTTGTAATCTGTCTCAAGACTTCTCCTTTGTCTGTATTCACACGCAAGAACAATTGTTTATTGAACTTAACTCCTGTATGTGCTGCTGTGATTTTATCTAAATCCTCAAAATACTGCCAGTACATTGCTCCCCAAGCTACACCAGGAGAAGTTTTTTCTACCTCAACAGTTGCCATTTGAGAAGTTATTTCTCCTTTAGACCAAGACTGTTTTACGTAACCACTTCCCATTTGACTATCTTTTGTTAAGTCAATTGGCGTACCACCAACTTTTACTGCAATTCCCTTATCAGAATCTGCCCAAGACTTGCCAATATTCAATAAAGCATAAATAGCACGAGTAGTAGCCTTTGTAGAGTTCCAAGCTGTTGTTTGTTTGTTTTTCAACAACCACACTTTCATTTCTTCTAACGCTTTGTCTTCTTTAGAAACAACCTCACTGTAAGCCTCCATAATCATCACTTGTGTTTCTACAGGCGAGTCATACCAGAACCATCCAGGTTTATTCTCTTTCCAATACATTCCCATCTCGTCCGAATCTACTGACAACTCCATTATGCTCTTAATTGCTGTACTTGCCAACTGGTTTTTACCATATCGTTTAGCTACTACCGCACGCATTGCTTTGCTGTATAAACCTACATTAAGTTTACTATCCTCTAAATTCTTTAAATAGAAATTAAGCATTACACCGTGTTCCTCTTTCATTTTAAAGTCATCTTTAAAGAAACTTCTCACATACAAATAATGAAGATTAATTGGGTTGTAGCCCATCTCTGCCTTTTTCAGTAATTCATTATACACTACAAACTGCTCTTGGTCTACAAATCGAATTGCTCTATCTAACATTCCCTTGTAAGCAACTCCCATATCTTCACTTAACATTCCCATCTTTTTCAAGTTCCCAAAACCTTCTACGATAGATTGTGTAATGTATAAATTAGAGTTACTACCACTAAACCAAGGGAAACCTCCATCTGCATTTTGCATTTCAAGCAATTTATCAAAAGACTCTGTGCGCTCTTGTTGCATTTTATTCAAGTCAAACAATAAAGCAATACGCTTCATTTGTTCTTCTTCACTTTCTGCTTGCATTAACCAAGGAGTTTCTTCAATCAAGATATTTCTCAACTCTTTATTTTTCTCTAAACGAGATACCAACTCTCCTTTAGAATTCCAATTGTCAAATACACTTTTAATACGAGGATTGCTATTCATAATAGAAGTAGAAACTACATTCCCGTAAAACTTATTGAACATTCCATTGGCATTTGACGAATGATAATCTCTCAACGATGGAAGCGCAAATACTGCATTCCACAATGGGTTTGTAGTCATTTCAAATGTCAACAAGAAATTGTCTTGTGTTGATGAATTACCTTCTTTCAACTTATCTAACGTGAAGAACTTGTTTTGTCCTTCTTTCACATAGATAGGCATTGTTTCTGTTACCATCATACGATTTGAAAGAATAGGCAATGCCGACTCCTCTCCATCGCTAAAGTCACCTGCTTTTGCAACCACGCGATAAACCACAGCTTGAATACCATTAGGCACTTTTATAGTCCACGTACTTACTGTTGATTCTCCTTTGCCTACAGCGATTGCTTTTACCTTGTCATCATTAGCAAATGAAGCGTCAATTGGTTCCATTGTAAATGCGTCAAACAGCAATAAAGCAACTGTTCCATTCACTTCTTTATCAGAAAGATTTGTTGTCTTATTAGAAATGACAACCTCATCTCCTTGACGTAAGAATCTTGGCATATTAGGAACAACCATCAAGTCTTTTTGTGTGCGTACTTTTTTCTCTATATAACCTGTACGCAAATCTTTACTGTGAGCCAAAGCCATAAACTTCCATTGCGTTAACGCTTCTGGCATTGTAAACTCTAACTTGATATTGCCATCTTTATCCGTTTTTAACTGTGGATAGAAAAAGGCAGTCTCATTCAGATTAGTTCTTGTTTCCACATTCCCTAATTCTGCCAAAGCACCTTCTTTCGTTGTAATCAATACTGCACCTTTAGCACCTCTAACTCCATATAAAGCCGTAGCCTCTTCTGGAGACAATACTTTCATTTCAACTATATTTTTTCTATCTACTTCCACACCTTCTTCTGCAACTACTCCATCTATAATTTGAAGAGGCGAATTATTGGCATCTCCACTTCCAAACGATATTTCACTTTTTCCACGTACTTTTTGTGTACTTGGTGCAGCCATTACAGCACTTTCTTCCATTACATAATTTGCATCAGCACTCATAGCCATCGTTCTGTACATCATACGTTGTGTATCTGCAAATCCAATATTGAAAGTCTCTAACGTAATTGGCATACCAAAATACACCGACTCATAACTAAAGTAGTTTCCTACAGCGTTACTTGTGTATGTAATATTATTGAACGCATTATTGAAGTTGAATCTATCGTTATTAGTATAGTATTTCTTTCTCTTGTAAAAAGAAGAAGAAAATGAATTAGAAGCAAACTCATCTAAAGAAGCATCATACATTCCTGCTAATACTTCCGACAACACTTTGTCTTTGTCCAATCCTGAAATAGTCAATGTCCACGTTTCTTTCTGACCTGGTGTCAACTTATCTCTGAATGAGCCAACCTCGATATTTAGTTTACCTATTTCGTTGTTAACACTAATCAACCTTCTATCATTTTGGTAGAAGTTGTGTTTCACTGCTGAGAAATACACTGAAATAGTATTTTCATCTTTAACAGGTACTTCAAACTTCACAGCCTTCTTACCTACTTTCAATGTTTTTTGAGTAACAACACTTTCTTTAGAAATCACAGAAACAACAACAATTGTATTCTCTTCTCCCGACTGTAAAGAGTACGTTACCTTATCACCTACTTTGTAAGCGCCATCTCCTCCTTGTACATCAAGCAAGTCATACACTTGACGATTTTTCTCATTTGTATTTACAACATTGACTTGTTTATCTACTGTTATCTTTTCTCCATCCTTGTCAATTACAAACCCTTTTACAATGTAAGTACCACTTGCTAACTTAGAAGCATCTTTCCAATTAAGCTCTTTTGCTTGTGCAGTATCAAAACTCGCTTTAAAAACTTGAGCTCCTTCTTTCCAAGTAGCTTGATCTAACTCTTGTCCATAAGGTAAATAAGGGAACAACTTAACAAACTCATCGTATGTATATGCCTCCTCTTTATTTCCAGATCTCAAACCTGTATTTAGCATACGCTTTGGATATGGTGCTTTCAACTCATAGATTACAACCTCTCCTTTAGCAGGATAATCAACACCATTCAGATTTGTTGTATTTAATTTGATTGTTTCTAAGTCGGTTACTGTTACATTAGCCCCTACTTTTAAGTCAAGCAATACACCTCTATCTCCTACTGTAACAGAAGACGACTCTGTATGTGTTTCTCCATTGACATCCGTTACCTCAACATTTACCACATAGCGATACGTACGAGGATTATCTTTATCCTTTTTCTCATTAGCAGGAATAGCAGTAAAGTCTATAACAAACTTACCATCCTTATCTGTGATTGTTTCTCCTTGTGTAATCTGCTCTGGTTTTTCATAACGCATAAACATACGTCTATACCAAGGTAAGTAAGGCCATAAAGTAGCACGTGTTACTTTATACGTAACTTTAGCCTTATCGATATTAGCACCTGAAAAAGCAACAGCACTTCCCTTAACAGATACTTTTTCATTTAACTGAAAACTTTCTGTTACCTTATCCATTGTTACCTCAAACTTTGGACGTTTGTACTCTTCTACTTTAAACATCTTAGAGCCACCTATTCCTTTTACTCTGATATAGAAGTTTCCTAACTTACCAGAAGCAGGCAAAGCAAATGACCCTTGTAATGATCCGAACTCATTTGAAATAGCGTCAATACTATTGATTACTTCATTGTTTGTATTAACCAATTCAAGAGTATATTTCACATTTGTAGACACTTTCTCAGTAAGTCCTTTTATTTCTGTTAATATGGCTTTAAAATAAACTGTTTGCCCAGGTCTATATATACCACGGTCAGTAAATAATTTACTTGAAATACTCTCTACATCATCGCTGTATTTATCTTTTCTTGGGTTATAATAATAATTTCTATAAAACACGTCTTCCCCATCAATCGAATAAATACGTTGAGAAGATTGCATATCAAGAGTAAGTGTATGTTCTCCTTTTGAATCCGTAGTAATTACTGTTTCCCAATAATTCTTATCTCTCTTATTAGAAATACTATTTGATACACGAATACGCTTATTCACTAAGGGTTCTCCTGTAGCACGGTTATACGCACGAAGTTTGTTTTCTCCTAAAATAATTGCATTAGAAGAAACACTAAGCTCTGTATAACTTACTACATCTTTTTCTTTCTCTAATCTATCAAAAGGAGCTGTACTTACCATAATAGCATAACGTCCCATTGTTAATGGTTTCAATGCAATACGTGTACTATGAACTTTGTTATCATCATACTTCTTAACATCAATAGTATAACTATCTACTACTTTGTCTTTCGTAGAAATATACTGATACCCCTCTTTTTCGTGTACATCATATTTAAACTCATAATCTGCAACAGGTTCAGTTATCTTAACTACTTGTACAAATACTTTATCAGTGTTCTTATAACTGATGTTTAATGGAGCAATCTCATTAACATCGAGCATTTGAATTGTAGATATACTCAAGTCAGGATTAGTTACAAGCTTTTGATAATCTGTAAACATTTTTAATTGCCCCTTATCTGCTGACAAAGAAAACAATCTTAATGCCTTTTGAGCATAAGCAATAACCTCTGTTCCTTCTACTTTTAACTCCGAATTTTCATTCGTCTGTTCAAACTGTCTGTACAAAAATTGTAAGTATGCTTTTGATAGATCCAGATTCAACGGATAATCTTTTAGCAATTGTTTGTACTTATCGTTTTTAGTAGTTGCTGTCCAATCATATCTAAAATCTAATTCAAACAAGGCAGTGTACACTACTAAATCTACATTCTTGCGATTAGCCACTTCTTTTTTAACCTCATCGATTAACTTATAAGCCTTGTCTCTATTCAAGTCTTGCTCTGCTTGAGGAACGAAGCTATAAAGTCCATTCAACAAAACAGAAGCGTAATCTAAACGCACTGCCTCATACAAGGTATAATTAGAAAAGTCTACTTTGCTGTCTTTGTCATAAACAAACATATCCTTCCAATCCTTTACTAATACAGTTGGATTCTTTTTCAAAAGCGTCAAAGCACTTGAATAGAACTTATCAACACGTTGTTCTAATTGACTTAACGTCATAAAACGAACATCAGTAGCACTATCTGTTTCTTGCTCTGTTCTATTTCTAAACTTATATGAGTTTTCACTTTTGTAAATCGTATATAACTGCCCTTGATAAGCATCAAGCATCGCAGCATAAACCCCAGTAGCAGTTTTGCGTTCTTTTTCAAATACCTGAAAAACTTCGTTTACATTAAACTCACTATCATCTTTAGTTGCTATATCAATCTTAGCTTGATAAAAAAGAGCTTTCAATACACTTGGGTAGTCTTTTTCTTTACGCGATAAGTCAAGTACTTCCTTAACCTCTGGCGCAAGGCTTTTTACTTCGTAGCCTTGTTCTTTTTTAGCAATACTCTCCCACAATGCCTTAATTTTAGGATTTGGTGATTGTCCAAACCCTACTATTGGAGCGAGTATCATTAAAAATATATTCATTTTTTTCATAATCCGTTCAAATTACTTTTAGATAAAAATAAGTCTTTATCTCTACAATACTATATTCTATAAACAAAAAAAGAGGCGCTATAGTATAGCACCTCTTGAATTTTAGTATTTTTTTAATTTACAGTACGCTTTGGACCTTTTGCTTCAGGCCATTCTTGACGTTGCCCTTTATCATTCATTGGCAAGACAATCTTATCTCTATTTACCAATTCTTCTTCCTCACTTGCTTTATAAGCTAAGATCGCAATAAGAATAGCATTGCTCTGTACATCGTCATAAACTATCTTATCTGCCGTATCTCTTGTTGTATGCCAAGTATATCCTCCATACCCCCAACTAAGAGAACTCAACATAAATCCAGGAATATCTTTACTTACGAAAGATACGTGATCAGAACCTCCTCCTGAAGGAGAACCTGGAAAGTGTGTTTTAATTTCATTCTTATACTTAGCTGGTACTGCGTGTAACCAATCTGTCAAATACTGGTATGAGTTTAAAAAACCTTGTCCTGAAATATTAGCAACACGACCTGTTCCGTTATCTTGATTAAATACAACCTGTATTTTATTGTGCAATTCTGGATGATCAGCAACAAAAGCACGCGAACCATTTAACCCTTGTTCTTCACTTCCCCAATTACCGATTAAAATAGTACGCTTAGGATTAGGCAATATTTTCTTCAAAATACGTGTAGCCTCCATCATTGTGATAATACCCGTTCCGTTATCAGTAGCTCCTGTTCCTCCATCCCAACTATCTAAGTGTGCCGATAAAATAACGTACTCATCAGCTTTCTCACCACCTTTTAACTCAGCAATAGTATTGTATGTTTTTGCAGTACCCAAATCTTTAGATTGGGCATTCACATTAATCTTTGGTGCTTTGCCATTCTCTGCTAAACGGAACAATAATCCGTAATCTTCCACTGACAAGTCAATCGTAGGCACTTTCATTGTTTCTGCTCCAAAAATTCTATTTGCCCCCATTATACCTGTCCAATATGACATAACAATACCAGCAGCTCCAGCTTCTTCTAAAACTTTAGGTAATTCCTTAGCTGAATATCCTGTATTAGCAATTCGCTGGTTCCATTCTTCAGCATCCGTTCTACGTTGTTCCTTCATCTTATCATAAGACTCAGCTGTTGCATACTCTTTCCATTGGTAATCTGGTCTTCCAGAAAACTGATGTTGAGAAATCATTACAAACTTACCTTTCACTTTTGGTAACCAAGCGTCAAACTCTGCTTTATTCTTAGCATCTACTAAAACAACTACCTCTCCTTCCACACCATTCTTCTTGGTAGCCGGACTCCAAGCTAATTGTGTTCCCTCTAATGACTTTATACGTGGTGATGTCATTGTAATTTGAGTAGTACCTCTCTCCCAAGCTTTCCAAGTTCCATACGCTTCATTACGAGCTTCAAGTCCCATTGCTTGGTATTGGTTAACAACCCAATTATGTGCATCCATCATTTGCGGTGTTCCTACTAAACGAGGCCCAATTACATCCATCAATTCAAAAGCATAGTTCTTTAATTGTGAATTTTCTGTTCCCTCTTTCACGATAGCATCTACTATCGGATCAGCTTTCTGTGCAGATGCCATAACACTTGTCATAAGTGCAATACCAAGAACACTATGTTTTACCACAGTATTCAAGTTTAAATTAATTCTCATAGTTGATTGATCTATTAGTTTGAATGGCCAAAATACATATTTAAGCTAAGGTGTACAACCCTTTTTATTTCTGTATTATCAATTAAACACAGTGAAAATTATCACCTCAACAATTCTTACAGTCTTCTTTTATCAATTTAATGACAAACATAGAATTATAAAAAGTACATTATTCAATCTGAATATAATTCAGAAACTCTTTGCTTTTTTATTTTTCAAAACTCTTATTCATTAGTAACGTGAATACCTATAATCTATATTATTTAAGAGATTCTCAAATATTTACATCATCGTTTCTACCGCTATTAGATGCCGTATCTTTGCCCCAAATTTTTAATAAGTAACTTTTAAAACAATGAAAAACCTGAAAGGAATTTTTTTCGCATTAATTTCTTCTGGTACATTTGGTTTGGTGCCTTTGTTCTCCTTACCGTTAATTGTACCTGAATTGCGACCAGAAGGGGTGGCAGCTATCGGCATACCGACCATCCTATTTTACAGATTTTTATTTTCTTCTGCTACAATGGGAGCCGTATGTGTGTATAAGAAAACAAGTTTAAAAATATCTATTAAAGATTTAGCAGTCGTCTTTTTCTTGGCGTTATTGTATGCCGCAACAGCCAAGTTTATTGTTGACTCTTATGAATACATCGCAAGTGGTTTAGCAACAACAGTTCACTTTTTATATCCCATTTTTGTGAGTATAGTGATGATTCTTTTCTACAAAGAAAAGAAATCAATAGTCTTATTAATCGCTTCTTTACTTTCTCTATTAGGAGTTGGAATGATGTGTTGGCACGGAGAACCATCTCCGGCTTTGTTTAAAGGACTTATCTTAGCTGCGATAACAATCTTTACATACGGACTATATATCGTCGGTTTAAACAAGTCGAGAATTGCAGATATGAATTTTGACTCTCTTACGTTCTATGTTTTGTTAATGGGCTGTTTAATCTTCTTATTCTATTGTTTGGTAACAACAGGTATAGAACCAATCACTTTAAAAAACGATTGGATGAACTTAATTTTATTAGGTTTCTTTGCAACGTTTATATCTGATTTATGCTTAGTATTAGCAGTAAAACACGCGGGATCAACAATTACTTCTATTTTAGGTTCAATGGAACCTGTAGTAGCTGTTTTAGTAGGTACATTGTTCTTTGCTGAACACTTTGATTTTATCTCAGGTATTGGACTAATGTTTGTTTTACTATCTGTAACACTTGTTATTCTATTTAATAAAAAGCCTACTTAAGGCACCTTTATATAACAACAAAAACTCCGCTTCAGTATCAAACCGAAGCGGAGTTTTTTTATAGGGTAATTAAATATTTACTTCATTTCAAGTTGTCCTTTCCCTTTACTTAAAGTAAGTACCAGCCATATTAAAGCACCTTCAAACAATAGTGAAATACCTAAATAAACATAAAAATCTACTGCCTTTAAGTAAGTATTATAATCAAAAACAGATACTCCTTTTCCCTCAAAATAAAATTGATAAAAGCTATATAAAACAAGGAAAACTAATAATGATATAAGCAGTATTAAGTAAAAAATCTTTTTCATATGTTAATCTTCTGAGAATTAAAAATACGAAAAAAAACTCTTTTGAATTACTTCATTGAAGATGAAATATACTTCTTTTGGATAAAATAAAAAGCAATACCACCTACGATATAACAGAGAACATCAATGAAATCACCAGTATATCTGGGATTATGCTGAGGTAAATACCATTCAAAATACACTGAAAAATAAAAGACAATAGTCATAATCATCAAAGGAGATAATAGAAAGGTATCTCCTTTCCACTGTTTTAAAATGGCTAAAGTAAGCCACGCAGTAAGAGGTACTGCTAATAAATCGTTGAGATAATTATTGACAAAAGAAGGTAGTACTATCCCCAATCGTTGCAGTACATATATTATAACTCCAAGAAGCAACATACCGATAAACAACCTATGTTTTAATATTCTCACGCTACTACCACTCCAATAAACCAAGCAATAAACATCACTATTGCCATAAATACTATCCAAACACCATAGATGAGTTTAAACACTAATCTTACCAATAACCAACGATGATTAGTCATTGCACTAAAAAAGCGATCCACTTTACTTGGTCCCTTTAATATTTCGATGCGTTCTTTCTCTTTGATGTAGTCTTGTCTTTCTTGCTCACGACGCTTTACTAAATCAAGTATAGCACCACAATGTTCACATTCTTCAGCATTAGCATTGAACTCTCCACAGTTATAACATCGAATATGAACTTGACCTTTTGACATCTTTTATTTAAATCTGTTCAAAACTACATTTTTACATTAAAATAAAAAAGTCTTTGTACATAACTATACAAAGACTTTTTCGATAAAATATATAAAGCTAATTACATCTACTATTTTGTATGAGCATTATGTGCTCCGTGCATTCCTCTTCTGTGTTCCATTACTTCTAAGTTCTCATCAACGAAATACGCACTACCAAATCCGTTTACATAAGATCCTTTTACTGGTTTGAAGTTGAACATAATAAAGTCTTCTAAGTCACCTAATACCTCAACAACTTTACCGTGTCTTTCTTTTAAGTCTACCATTGCCTTTTCATATAATGGATTCTCTTTTTCCACTAATTCTGCAACTGTATCTAAAGTTAGACGATGTCTTGCATATAATTGTTTAGAAGCACTCTCATCTTCTACAAACATAAAAGATACTTGCTTTCTATCTCTCAAGTTCTTTGTGTGTTTAGCCATAAAAGAAACTAAGATTTGAAAGTCATTTCCAACTCTTGAATAAGGTGCAGTACTTACCAAAGGAGTTCCATCTTCATTGATTGTAGCCATCATAATTGACTTGCATTCATTAATTAACTCTTCTACTTTTGGAGCTTTTGGTTTCACTTTACTTTGGTCGAAATTTGGGTTTGTTGTATTTGTGCTCATGATTATGCTATTTAATTATAATGCGAATATAATAAATTATTTAAACTAAATAAAAATAACTATATCTGTATTTATCCTATTTTTTAAAATTTAACTAAGTGTTAATTAGCACAAAAGCTTTTTAAAACAACAAAAGCGAAGAAATAATCCCTCGCTTTTGTTATATGTAAAAACATCTTCAAAACCTTTTAAATATCGTACTGATAAATATAATCATCCATTACATACCCATTGCCAATATCAAATGTTTCTGACTTGATACATTTCAACCCATTTCGCTCATAGAAGCTAATTGCTTTGGTGTTTTGCTTATTCACTGTTAAGTATACAGCAGTAGCCTTTTGTGCTTTGGCATAGTCAATAACACGCGCCAACATCACCTTACCTACTCCCTTTTGTTGTTGGTCTGTATCTACATATATCTTAGAAAGAAATACGCGATTGTCTTCCATCAGTTTGTAGTCCAAATATCCTAATAGTTGGTTGTTCTCAACATACAATTCCCATACATAGCCTTGTTCTATTTCTCCAAATATTCTCTCGTTGCTATACATCATTGGCAACATATAAGCTATCTGCTCTTCTGTAATAATTGTACCATAAGTCTTTGGCCAAATCTTATCTGCTAACGGGCGAATTAATTGAACATTATTTTTATCAACTAAATGGAAACCGTTGGTTGTACTAATAATAGTACCATCTGCTGCTATATTAATTTGCATAACTATGTAATTGTTATATTAACTCTGAATAACAAGAATACGATTTGTTTATCAAGTATGAAATACTTTTTTAATCAATCACTCTCCTCCAAACTAAACAATTCCTCAACTGTAGTCTTGAGAAACTTACTCAGTTTTAAGGCTAATACAGTAGAAGGAACATACCGATTCGCTTCTATAGAATTAACTGTCTGTCGAGAAACAGTTAACAAATCAGCTAATTCCTGCTGGGTTAATCCGCAACGAGTACGTTCTATTTTTACGTTATTCTTCATTGTTACTTTTTTTCAATTTTCGCAATTGCAGTTCAAACATTAAAGTTATAAAAACCATCATTGTAAATACTCCCATTCCTGCTGATATCCGCCCAATCTCTTCTTCGTCTGCAACAAGGCTAAAAATATTATTTATTAACACATATATTATCAAAAAAACAATAGCACCTGTCATCGTGTTTAATCTCAACTGCACAAACATTTCGTCATCCTCTTTTCTTTTTGTCCAAAACAATATCAACAAAGCTAAACTGATAATTGTAAGCATAATTTCTTTGCTGTAATCTCCATATTGTTTTAGAAAATCTCTAAACACAAAAGCTATAATAATGTCTAATAATATTATAGCAATTACTACCCATTTAAAGTAGTTTGGAAATAAAGGTAAGTTTCTCATAAGTTTTAAATTTTATAGTCACAAATGTAAAATAAACTTTACAATTAGACAAACAAACTTTACATCAAAAACAATACATTAATGATGTCACACACAAAACATACTTACTATCTCTAACCCTACGATTACTTGATAATCCTCCCACAATTGTCCGACTATTCTCCGACAAAAATAATTCTATCCCAGTATTTTCGGGCTATACTGGGATTATACACGAACAAATGTCGGACAATTGTCGGATAATTGTTGAACAAGCTACTTATATTCCATCTATATATTGGTTATACTAACATTCCGAATCTACCTCTACAAGTGGTTAAAAGCAGTATATCACAAAAATAAAGTTTTAAATTCCTAACTAAAAATATCCCATTTCCCTTTATAATAGATCGAAAACAACTAAAAAAGTAAACAGCTACATCATATTAGTTTCAAAAAAAGACTAAAATAGTTCCTATTACCCTCAATTTAAACTAAGGTTAAGACAATAAACTATTTAACCAAAAAAATAAGGGCTGTACTCTCATTTTAGAATACAGCCCTTATCCAAATTATATAACGTTTAACTACAAAATTATCCTTTGTAATTTGTCAAGAAGTCAACTAATGTACGTACTCCACTACCAGTACCACCGTTTCCTTTATAATCTCTCGGAGAATCCATCCAAGCTGGACCAGCAATATCAATGTGCACATAAGGGTGCTTAGCGAAGTGCTCTAAGAATTTACCTGCCGTAATAGTACCTGCAAAACGTCCTCCAATATTCTTCATATCTGCTACGTTTGATTTTAATAAATCTTTATAGTCATCCCAGAATGGCAATTGTGCTAAACGTTCGTGAACGTTGTAACCAGACTTAACGATGTCTTGAATAACTTTTTCTTCGTTACCCATAATACAAGAAGCCATATCTCCTGCTACTACTAATGCTGCTCCTGTTAATGTAGCTGCGTCAATAATAACTGCTGGTTCGTATTGGTTAGCATAAGCAATAGCATCCGCTAAAATCATACGTCCTTCTGCATCTGTGTTCAATACTTCAATTGTAGTTCCATCATACATTGTGATAACGTCACCAGGTGCATAAGCATCTCCACCAGGACGGTTATCAGTAGCAGGAATTAATCCAATTACGTGAACGTTTACTTCGTTTAATGCCGCAGCATAAATAGTACCTGCCATACAAGCAGCCCCACCCATATCACTCTTCATTGAGTCCATAGATCCCGCTGTTGGTTTTAAACTTAAACCTCCTGTATCATATACAACACCTTTACCAACTAATACGATTGGTTTTTTGTTGATTGGGTTAGCAGGTTTGTACTCCATTACTGTAAATGTTGGTTGCTCAATAGAACCTCTGTTTACAGCTAATAAACCTCCCATTTTCAACTCTTCAATTTCTTTGCGCTCTAAAACTTTTACAGAAAAATTAGCTTCTTTTCCTAACAATTCAATCTCTTTCGATAATTGTGTTGCAGTTAAAAAGTTTACCGGCTCATTTACCATTGTACGTGCCCAGTAAACAGCTTTGATTGTATTGTTTAAGTCAGCGATTTGCTTTGCAGTGAAATCTCCTTTTACCTCAACATTAGTTAAAGCATATTTCATTTCTTCTGCTTCCTTGAAGTATTTCAAGAATTGGTAGTTAGACAACATAAACCCTTCAGTCAATGCTAAAGTAGCTTCACCGTTACCAACGATGCTTAAGTTATCTGCTTTTTTATCTAATTGTTTGCGGATATTAAATCCTGCTAAACGCATTTTTTCTAAATCTGTATTCTCTTTTACGAAGAAGAAATATTGACTTCCTACTTTAGCGAAGTCCTCTTCTTTTTTGCTTTCTTCAAAGCTTTTTACGAAGTCATTTAAAAACTCAGGAACAACTACAGCTCCTTTATTGTCTTTACTTAAAACGAAAACTACATTTCCGTTTGTCTTAACGTCATTTACAAGTTGTATCATCTTTGTGTATTTATATTATTGCAAATATACATTTTTTTAGACTCAACTAAAAAAACACTATACTTGAGTTTCAGAAAAGCTTTCCAACACCACCAAAAGCCACCATACAATAGGTACACTTTCAACCCAAAAAAGGGTGTATATCTTCGTTCTCTCTCTTGAAGCATACCAAATAAAGAAAAGAGTTAGCAACACAATAGCAAGATTATTCCAAGCTTGGATAGGTTGATAACCTACTTTGAAAAATTCGATTACATAAAAGGGAATTAACAATAATGTCAACATCCATTTGGTATTGACAACCCCTAAAGTTTGAGGTAATGTTTTTAATTTATTATCGTCAAATTGCAAGTCCACTATCTCGAAAATTCCTATTAATATCAGCGCCAAGATAAAGCGTTGTGCAAACTTAATTCCAATGTCCCAACTCAATTCCAATCCTGCATTAACAATCGGAACTATCAAAGTAACTGTTGCCCAACAAAGGCAAACTATATAAACTTTTAACCCTGCCCAATTGCGGAGGTTCGGTATTTTATCATTGATAGGAATAGCGTAAAAAACAGATAGTAATAGGAGACTAACCGTTACTAATTGTGCCTTTAAATTAAGCAAGAAAAAACAGATTGTACCTACAACTAATGCTAATAAACTAACAGCAACTATCGTCTTGAATTTACGAGATAAGCTATATCTATGACGATATACAAAATCGGCATATTTAATAAAGTTGTATGAAAAAAGTGTTCCTGTGAACGCCATAGCAGAAACAACACCATCAAATGGCAAACGACAAAAGTAAAAGGTCATTTGTACCAGAGCGAAAACTGCAACCGATACGTGAATACTTCCATTTAAATAAAAATCAATTCCCTTGTTCTTCATCAAATCCATAAGTATTCTGAAATAATTATCAAATAGTATTATAAGTTTTCAAAATTAAAAGTAATATTCGACAAAATGTCAGATTAATGGTTATTTTTGTGTGCTTAACACAACTAATATTTAATTGTCCAAATGAAAACAAACGCATTTGCTTTAAGACACATTGGTCCTCGTCCTGAGGACTTAGCACAAATGTTTAAGACTGTAAAGGTTGAAAACATCGAGCAACTGATTGACGAAACGTTTCCAAACGCTATTCGTTTAAAAGAAGATTTAAATCTTGCTCCAGCAATGAACGAATATGAATACTTATCACATATTCAAGCATTGGGTAACAAAAATAAAATATTCCGCTCTTTTATCGGTTTAGGATACAACGAGGCTGTAGTACCTGCAGCTATTATTCGTAATGTATTTGAAAACCCAGGATGGTATACTGCGTACACGCCGTATCAAGCTGAGGTGGCACAAGGTCGTTTAGAGGCTTTGTTAAACTTCCAGACAACTGTAATAGAATTAACAGGAATGGAGATTGCTAACGCTTCTCTTTTAGACGAGGCAACTTCTGCTGCTGAAGCTATGATCTTGTTATTTGACGTTAGAACAAGAGATCAAAAGAAAAACAACGTTGTTAAGTTCTTCGTTTCTGAAGAGATTTTACCTCAAACTTTATCTGTATTACAAACAAGAGCAACACCTTTTGGAGTTGAATTAGTTGTTGGTAATCACCAAGAGTTTGACTTCTCTGAAGAATTCTTTGGAGCAATGTTACAATACCCTGGAAAACACGGTATCGTAAATGACTACGCTGATTTTATTCACACTGCAAAATCTAAAGACATCAAAGTAGCTGTAGCTGCTGATATCTTATCTTTAGTTTCTTTAACTCCTCCAGGAGAAATGGGAGCTGACGTTGTAGTAGGTACTACACAACGTTTCGGTATTCCATTAGGATATGGAGGTCCTCACGCTGCTTATTTCGCTACTAAAGAAGAATACAAACGTAGTATGCCAGGACGTATTATTGGTGTTTCTAAAGACGCTGATGGTAATACAGCTTTACGTATGGCTCTTCAAACTCGTGAGCAACACATCAAACGTGAGAAAGCTACTTCTAACATTTGTACTGCTCAAGTATTGTTAGCTGTAATGGCAAGTTTCTACGCTGTGTACCACGGACCAAAAGGATTGCAAGCAATCGCTAACGGTGTACACGCAAAAGCGGTTACTTTAGCTGCAAGCTTAGAGAAATTAGGAGTTGAACAAACAAATGCTGCTTTCTTTGATACAATCACTGTAAAAGCTGATGCTGAAAAAGTAAAAGCAATTGCTCTTGAAAATCAAATTAACTTCAATTATATCGATGCTAACACAATCTCTATTTCTTTAAACGAAACTGTAGAATTAAAAGACATCAACACAATCGTAGCTATTTTTGCTAAGGCTGTAGGTAAAGATGCTTTTGAAGTTGTTGCATTAGACGAAACTACTGTTAAATACCCAGCTAAATTAAAACGTACTTCTACGTTCTTACAACACGCTGCTTTTAATAGCTACCACTCTGAAACAGAATTAATGCGTTATATCAAAAAACTTGAGCGTAAAGATTTAGCATTGAATCACTCAATGATTTCTTTAGGTTCTTGTACAATGAAATTAAACGCGGCTGCTGAGATGTTGCCTTTAAGTAACCCACAATGGAATAATGTTCACCCATTCGTTCCTGCTGATCAAGCACAAGGGTACTTAGAAATGTTGAAAGACCTTGAAGATAAATTAAGTGTTATTACTGGTTTTGCTGGTACAACATTACAACCAAACTCAGGAGCACAAGGAGAGTACGCTGGTCTTATGACTATCCGTGCTTACCACCACGCAAGAGGAGATTTCCAAAGAGATATCGCTTTAATCCCTGCTTCTGCTCACGGTACTAACCCTGCTTCTGCTGCTATGGCTGGAATGAAAGTTGTAGTTACTAAAACTACTCCTGAAGGAAATATTGACGTTGCAGACTTGAAAGCTAAAGCTGAACAATACAAAGACAACTTGTCTTGTTTAATGGTTACTTATCCTTCTACACACGGAGTTTACGAATCTGCTATTATGGAGATTACTCAAATCATCCACGATAATGGAGGACAAGTGTATATGGATGGTGCTAATATGAACGCACAGGTTGCTATTACAAACCCAGCAAATATTGGTGCTGACGTTTGTCACTTAAACTTACACAAAACATTTGCTATTCCTCACGGAGGTGGTGGACCTGGTGTAGGACCAATCTGTGTTGCAGAACACTTAGTTGAGTTCTTACCTTCTAACCCAATAGTAAAAGTAGGTGGTAAAAATGCTATCACTTCTATTTCTGCTGCTCCTTATGGTTCTGCATTAGTATGTTTAATCTCTTATGGTTACATCGCGATGTTAGGAACAGACGGATTGAAGAAAGTTACACAACAAGCAATCTTAAATGCTAACTACCTTAAAACTCGTTTAGAAGAGCATTATTCTATTCTATACACTGGTGAAAAAGGTCGTGCTGCACACGAAATGATTCTTGATGTACGTGAGTTTAAAGACAAAGGAATTGAAGTTACTGATATTGCTAAACGTTTAATCGACTACGGATTCCACGCTCCAACGGTATCTTTCCCTGTTGCTGGTACATTGATGATTGAACCAACAGAAAGTGAAAGCTTAGAAGAGCTTGACCGTTTCTGTGATGCAATGATCTCTATCCGTAAAGAAATTGAGAATGCTACTATTGAAAACCCAGTGAATGAGTTGAAAAACTCTCCTCATACATTAGCTTTATTAACTGCTGATAATTGGGATTTACCATACTCAAGACAAAAAGCGGCTTATCCACTACCTTATGTAGCTGAAAACAAATTATGGCCTTCTGTACGTCGTATTGACGATGCATACGGAGATAGAAACTTAGTTTGTTCTTGTGCTCCTATTGAAGTATATATGGAAAACTAATCCTAACGGATTTATAGATATGAAAAAGCACCATCTGATGATGGTGCTTTTTTTATGCTCAATAGAGATTTTTTACTCTTCTATAATATAATTTCTGATGTGATGTTCTTTAGCAAACTCTCGTTGTAAATCTTTCAACTTAATCGCATCGTGATTTAATTCCATAGACAGCTCTTCTAACTTCGTATAATAGTGTTGCATATCGCTATTAGTTAAACTATCTGCTTTTGCGCTCATTTCTAAGTAAACATCTAATGTTGCATCACTTCCTCTCATATAAGAGATCAAAGCGTCTCTCATTGGCTTTACATCCTCCTCTAAGTCCATTGCCAAGTACTCTTCAATTGAATTGGCAATATATTCTTTAGCTTCTGTTGCTCTTCCTTTGATTACAACAAAATCTGATGGCTTTTCTATTCTGCTTTCTATGTTGTAAACAGCTTCCATTTTAGAAATAGTAGAGTTCCACTTTGAAACACTTAAATTCAAATCAGCTTCTCTATTCTTACAAGAAGTTAATAAGAACAAACCTGCAAATAGACCTATTATAATTTTCTTCATATCTACGTATATTTAAACACAAAAGTATCTCATTTGTTTATCGTAAACAAAACTCCCCTTATGATGTAAAAATATTACTTCTACTAAAAACATAAAACTTCATAGTTTAATGCTTGTGTTTTTTCTTCTCCTAAGATAGTATTCAAATAAGTTACATTCTTATTTTCTTTAGTAACTACGTGATAATCATCTTGTATGATTCGCTTTAATTGTTCTAAGTGAAAACTGCTATTGTATTGCTTTTTATACACTATAATACAACTACTATATTTTAAGCTACTAACAGCATTGTTAATAACTTTTATCAACAATTCAAACATCGTATAATCAGTTGTAAAACAACTCTCATCGACATTAAAAATAACGACTCCTGATTGTCTTAAAACCAAACTAAACTCTTCTATCCCAGTAAAATCAATACATTCAAGAGATAGCTCACTTGTTGAGTGTTCACTTGCATAAGCATTGATAAGTTCTTTTGCTTTGTTAGTAACTGCTTTATACTTATTAACATTAAACACCTTTATACTAACAGCTTGTTCACAGTTATCAACATACTTATCAACAGTATTGTTAATAACTTTAAGCAACTGTTGATGAACACAAATAGAATAAATTCCCGCCAATGAACTAAAATCTACTATTGAAATTCCTCCGTTCGAATTGTCTATTTCATTCGCTAAAAATAGTTCTACTCGATTACAAATTGTTTGGTATCCGTAATATGATTCCTCTCCTTGTAATAAATAAAACAAATCAACTTTTGCCTCTTCAGTTATAGAAAATCCCTCTTCATCATATCCCGTATTAAAATCAGTACGACCATACGCTAACACATTGTTTTGTATATAAAAAGCTGGTCTATTATAAATCCGATTATCAGTGTATATTCCCTTTTCTTTTAAAGGCAAGACAACTTCACTCTTAAACAACGTATCAAAAACAGGACAACTTTGCACCTCATCATTTATAGTACTTTGTACGCTATCAATTGTTTCTTGTAAAAGAAGCTCCTGAATAGTATTTTCTACAAAGCCTCCTTTTTCTCTGATGAACTCAATCAACTTATAATAGACATCGTTTTGACTCAATATTCCCGCATTACCAATTAAAAAGATTTGTTCTTTTGCACGGGTTAAAGCTACGTTCAACTTACGATCTACTGTTTTATCTTCATTCAAGTTTACAACACTTTCTAATTGAGATAAATTATTTACTGCAAACGAATAAATAATTATATCGCGTTGCCCTCCTTGAAATCGTTCTACTGTATCTACTGTTATTAAATCAAACCCTGGAATACCTGCTTCCTCCAATTTGTTCTTAATTAAGGCTATTTGATTTTTAAACGGAGCTATTATCCCAATTCTACTGCTTACATCAAATGATTGCTCATTGTATGCATAAATCTCAATTAATCGCTGAATAATATGTACAACCAAATCTGCCTCTCCGTCCTTAACCTTTCCTGATTGATCAAATTGTTCTTCTTCACTATTGAAAAACAAGAGGCGTTTATTTGCAAGAGCAGTATCTAATTGTCTATTACAATCCCCAGGGACATTTAAGGATAATTCACGCACTTGACGAGCTAAACTATTCTTTGCTCCTTCTGATAAATTAGTTAAGTGATAGGCTTCTTTCAATTGTCCATCATAGAAATTGATATTTGGAAATAAAGCGATGTCTTGGTGCATTCGACCTTGATAAGTCAACGTATCACAAGCATAATCAAACCCATTGTCTTTACAATAATTAAATAATCTTTCAAACAACGAATTTCGTCTATCTCCCAGCCCCATATCTTGTAACAAGACATTATTCGTTTTTGAACTTACCTCATCTTGAACAACAATTGCTGGCAACTGCTTATGATCGCCAATCATTATAAATCGCTTACACTTGTGCAACATTCCGATAATCTGTGGTTCTAATATCTGAGAAGCCTCATCAATTATCAAGGTATCAAATCGCTTTAAATTAAACACGTCATCTTTACTTGACATAGAAGCTACAGTAGAAACAAATATCCTATTACTACTTATTATTTTTGCTAAACTACCACGAGTAAACTTCTCCTCGTCTAATGCAAGTTGTTGGCGTTTCTCTATAATAATATTGTCCAACAAACAATTATGAAAACTACTATTACAAGAGAGTGAACTCCCTATTCTGATAAACTTATAGTTGTTTGTTGAGGTAATATCACTTAGTGCTTCATTAATAGTTTCACACAACTCATCGACTGCCTTATTAGTATAAGCAAGCAGTAAAATATTTTGATTGCTATTCACGTATAACTCCCTCACCAACTCTTTGATGATATGAGACGTTTTTCCAGTACCAGGAGGTCCGTTCAAAACAAAGTAATCCTCTGTACTCAATGCATTATTTAAAATGCGGTTTTGTTCAACAGACAATGTTTGTTTATTAAAACCATAAGACACACCTAAAGCAGGAGGTAATTGTGTTAGCATCACCTGACGATGTTTAGCTGGAGCATTCATAAATGAATACATTCCCTTATACATACTGGTAAAGGAACTATCCATAAAATCCCGTTCCAGTGCCCAATACTTAAATTGTTTGAAATAAGCAATACTGCGTTGCATATGTCTAAACACAACCACTACTGTATCCTTCGTAATCTTTCTAATAGAACATTTGAATATCTGATGAGAAACAGCAATGTCTTTCTCTGTTTCTCTGGGGTATAAAACACATATATCCCCTTCTCTAAAATTCACAAAATCATCTGTAATTGTTCGGTTAAAAACAATCAATTTCTCATCTGTAGATATGCGATTTTCTTTTATTTCTAAGTCAAATAAAATACTATATTTCTCAATTTTATCGTCTAAATCGTCTAACCATAAACTGGCTAAACCATTATTCCCTTCATAATTCCCAATGCCAAGTTTACTAATATATTGTTCTCTTGCAATAAAGCTCACAAAGGAATAGAAGTAAGTCAATTCTAACTCACTCGCATTGTGTAATGGCTTTAAAAATGCATTGAACTGCTTAGTAAGTATATCTTTAAACTTACCGTTTATTGGATTGCTAATTAGCCTTTCCGGATTAACCTTACCAATTAAATTTTGTATAGCTTCTAAATCGTCTGACTTTAAGATCTGCTCGTTTAAGATAATTTGATTGCGAACATTACATATCTCTTGCACACGAGCCAGAGTAATATGGTCTGTACGAAGATTGCCATTTGTTGTTTTACTATAAAAAATAAACCCACTTAAATACTGCTCATTTCCTATATCCTGAAAGTTTATGTTATTTACAACAGATAGCATCAGATGATATAGATAGAGCTGCACAGAGTGATTCGGTTTAACACTAAAGCCATCATCAGGAAATGGAGTACTTCCCGACTTTAACTCTACAATTGTAGTCTTATCATCTTTCGAAGGAATTGTATGCAATACGTCTAAACGCCCTTGTACTCCGTAAACATTGCTCAAAAAACTCGGTTCTAAAGAAATGTTCCCTTGACTTGATATGCCGTATTGTTGAAACTCATTTAAGTAAACACGTTTAATTGTATTAAAATGAGAACGACAGACAAAGGCATATTGTTTAAATTCTTCAGATGAAAAAATATCGCTACACGCAGTATGTTCAAAAGGATAAGTCTCAAAATGCTTTACAAAGATGCTGTCAAATTCAACAGTACGCGCATCCTCAGAACTCACTAATTCATCCATAACAGCATTAGCAAAGTTTCCAATCAGTAAATACTTATTATTGGATATTGGTTCAAACTTCGCTTTTAAAAATAGTAATGGAGAAGTACCAAAATCTTGAAAACACTCGGCAATAGCAGAAACGTCGATTAAATAATCTGGTTCAAGTACCACAATTTTTGGATGGTAAATTTGATGTTCATCAATTCCCACATTAATTAAATAGATAGTGGCGCCAACCCATAAGTGATTACACGTTGTAAAAACATCATTAACATCAAATTCATTTATGCGAACGCGAATATGTTGTTCTGTCGTAGTATTTTCAACCTCACAGATTAAAATATCTGGTTGCTTATGAACAACAACTACTTTAAGCTTATCAACAAAACCACTATACTCCTCTTCTTTTCTCTCTCGTCTTCTCTCTTTTTCAGGGTAAGCAAGTCGATTTAAATCTGGAACTGGTACATTGTAAACTTGAGATACAAACTCATTGATATCTTTCCAATAGGTAGGAAAAAACAAGTCTAATTCTTCTGTACTAACTTCTCGAAGCTCATTGCTAATCATTCGAAACGAATGAATGTTTTTAGAAACTTGGTATTTATTACAGATAAATGATAAACGAGAAAATAGATTGGAAAACTGTAGTACTTCTTTCGCAGTAATATTCTTCGTAATCTTATTTAACAGACTTCTCAACACTTTATACTTAGTTATAATTGAAGTGTCTTTTCCTACGTAAACTTGTAATAACGAAGTAAAAAAAGAAGTTGTTTGTTTATTATCTAACATGCCTATGAAGTAATTCTTGTAATATTTTTCAAAGATAATACAGAAATGATTTATACAATAATTCGTACTTCAATATACGATTAAATCACAGCAACAAAAAAGGGAGAACACTCTTAAAGTTCTCCCTTTACAAAAAATAAATCACCTCTGTATGAATCAAATCACATTCTATATCAAATATAGAAAGTATTTTTCTTTTAAAATATCACGAATCAAACACATTACCTACATAAAACATAACAAATCAATGCAAATCAGTAGTTGTGATTCTAACCGTCTTTTTAATTAAAGAATTAAAACATTTAAAAAAATGACAGCTATCATAATTTGACCTAAAATATGGTCCTACTTTTACATAAGCCAAAGGAAGGTATTATTTTTATTTTACTAAATTAAAAAAAGAGAGGTTAGTCAGCTTCTCTTTTTTTATTTCACTTACTTTACAATCGGCACCTTATTAGATTTTAAAGGCTCTGTGTATAATTTATATCCTTTTGCACTTACTTGATTAAATATCTTCTCTCCTACTAACTGTTCAACATTCTTAGGAATCAAATTATAATTTACATAATATTCAAAACCTCCTTCTACTACTTTCTCTTGTGGGGCATACCAAGCGGGAACCAATTCTTTCACAACTTTAAAGGGAAGTCGTAATTGAATGTGGCTTTTAGGTTTAACTATTACATAATCATTCACAGTCTTACTTTTCACCTTTTCTTGCCATTTTGCTAAAATTGAAGATGAATCAAAACTGGCTCGTCTACTTTTTCAGTAACATTGTAAACTTTTTGTTGTAATAAAAACACCATATTTTCATAAGTACTTCCAATACTCGCACTATATGCTAAGTCTGAAGTATCCCACGGAAACCAATAGGTATCATTTGTATTGTTTAACAAAACAACTGTAACCAAGCTATTATCTTTAACCTTAGAATCTAAAACTATTACTTCAACTTTAGGTTTATTCTGTTGCCCAAACCCCATAATGGAACAAGCAAAAAGAATAACCGAAAAAACTAATCTACTCATAATCAAACCTAATTTATTCACTAACCGTAAAATTACAATTATTTGACCGCATTATTGTCAAAAAACACTCCTTATAGATTAGAATGATTTTAAACAAGGAGCTATATTTGTACTCATAACAACCTTATTTTTCTTATTTATGAAATACTATATCATTCTCTTATTTACTTTTTTACTCTCGTTTGTCTCTACTGCACAAGAACCTATTACCATAGGAACATCCTATACTATTTCATCATCTGTTTTAAAAGAAAATAGAACAATACAAATCTACTTACCGAAATCTTATAACGATAGTACATTAACACCTCAACACTATCCCGTCATCTATTTACTGGATAGTGAATCTAACTTTAACTACTTATCCGCTTATGTTGAAAAACTATCTAAATACCCCTATCCTTCAATTCCTGAGATGATAATTGTAGGAATTGTCAATACAAATAGAACAAGGGATCTAACGCCAACAGCACAAAACACTGCTGCTATGTCCCAAGAACAAAGCAGTAAAATTAAAGGAGACTCTGGAGGAAATAGCTTATTCTTTGATTTCATTGAAACGGAGCTATTTCCATACATCAATACAAATTTTAGAACCGTAGGTTACAATATACTAATAGGACATTCTTTTGGAGGAATAACAGCATTAAATAACCTACTAACGAGAACCTCTATGTTTAATGCTTACATTGTACACGACCCAAGTATTTGGTGGGACAATAAAATTATCTTACAAAACTATCACAACGCTAAAGATTATGACTTTCAAAACAGAAAGTTATTTTTAACTCAAGTAGATGAAAAAGAAAATACAGACCATCTTGCTGAACACTATAATGCTATTAAAGAATTTGATCAATTCGTTACGAATAATCCACCATTAAATCTACAATACGAATACATACAATATGCAGGAGAAGACCACGGCAGTATCCCAATGAAAGGAAATTTAGACGGCTTGCGATATATCTTTGATGGATACAAAATAAACTTTAAACAGCTTAAAACAGATCATCACTTATTAGAGAATTCCTTTAATACTCTAAGCAAAAACATTCACTTTATATTAGTCCCTAATGAGCAATACCTAACAACTATCATAAAATATTTCCAACAAAATAATGAAATTGCAGTCGTTGATTATTTAATTCAATATAAAGAAAAACATTATCCTAAATGTATGATTATTAACAAAAAAGAAAAGTAATAATCATCCTGTATTATTTGTTTTTTAAAACTAAATAAAGAAATAAACTATAAAAAAGCAATAATGGCATACATTTGGTCGTTAATATGCTAAAAAACAAAGCAAATTACTTCATTTTTAAAAATGAAAAACATAAGTTTACTAAGATATTAACCAACAATAACAATATGAATATTAAAATTGTAAGTTCTGGATGCTATATTCCTACTAAAGTAATAGGCAATCAAGACTTTGGTCAGTTTGATTTTAGAGATGAAAATGGTTTACCATTAAAAGATAATAATGAACGCATAGCTAAAAAACTTCAACAAATTACAGGAATTGAAGAGAGACGATATGTACAGGATAATCTAACAACAACTGACATCGGAACAATTGCTGCTCAACGCGCAATTCAAAATGCAAATATCGACCCTGAAACTCTTGACTATATAATCTTTGCACACAACTTTGGAGATATTAAACACGGTACTATTCAATCTGACATTGTACCAAGCTTAGCAGCAAGAGTTAAACACAACTTGAAAATAGCTAATCCAAGTTGCGTAGCTTTTGACGTTTTATTTGGTTGCCCTGGTTGGTTACAAGGAGTAATTCAAGCCTATGCTTTTATGAATGCTGGAATGGCTAAACGTTGTTTAGTAATCGGAGCTGAAACGTTATCAAGAGTTATTGACCTACACGATCGCGACTCTATGATTTACGCTGACGGAGCAGGTGCTACTATCCTTGAGCGTACTCACGATGGTGGAGGTATTTTATCTGTTGAAAGTGCAAGTCATACATTAGAAGAAGCTTTCTTTATTCACTTCGGAAAATCATATAATCCAGATCTTGATAAAGACACAAAGTACATCAAAATGTATGGACGTAAAATATACGAGTTTGCTCTTCTAAATGTTCCTAAAGCAATGAAGAGTTGTGTTGATAAAAGTGGAATTGATATCAAGAGAATTAAAAAGGTTATGATTCACCAAGCGAATGAAAAAATGGATGAAGCCATTGTAAAACGCTTTTACGAATTATACGATATGGAAATGCCAGAATATATTATGCCTATGAATATTCAAAAATTAGGTAATAGTAGTGTAGCTACCCTTCCTACTTTATACGATATGATTATCAATAAAGAAATAGAAAACCACAGCTTTGAAACAGGTGATATAATACTTTTTTCATCTGTAGGAGCTGGAATGAACATTAATGCTTTTACTTATCAAATTTAGAACTACAAGTACCCTAAAATAAACATAGCCCCCGTAGAGTTAAACTTTACGGGGGCTATGTTTTACAATAAAATCACTATTCTTCACTATCAACACTATTCCTATCTACAAAGAAAAAAGTTATTCCTGCTACCAATAATATAGCGTAACAAAAAAATCTAATCCCTTCTCTTGCGAAAACATCAAACAAATCTATCAACAATACTACTGTTGACATAATAATTAATGCTACCATTAATTTACTTAACTTATCCATTTACTTCTCTTTTTTATTATTCTAAACCCTCTCCTTATTGGTTAAAAGAAAGAGCTACACAAAATTTATTTTCTCAATTTCTTTGCCATTTCTTTACTAAACAATGTGTCTTAGTTCGAAAACAACCTTTTGTACCATACAAACAATAAAAAGAACAAATAATCATCTTAACAGCGTCCCATAAATTTGATTTTAGTAATTTTGTCCCCCTAAAATGACAAATCTATTTTGATGAGTGATAAATTACAAACGCTTTCTGATTACTACCGATTTGCAAAAACAAAACAGCACTACTCTTTTATTGTAGAGGAATACCAATCAGGAAAATCTCATTTCAACATCAACAAACGAAAATATTGCAGTTTTCCAACTCCCTATAACAGACGTGACTTCTACAAAATTTGCTTAATCATAGGAACAGGTGAATTAAGATATGGACAACACAAAATCTTTATTGACAAACCTGCTCTATTTCTCCCTTGTCCTACTACTCCTTATGAATGGATTTGCCATAGTACCGAACAAGAAGGCTTTTTTTGTTTGTTTAATCAAGAGTTTTTTAACGAACACAACAGTATTGACGTTTTTAAAAAAACATCTCTTTTCAAAGAATGGAGCAAACCTCTTGTGTTCTTAAATGATGAGGAACTGTTGTTGATAAACACCTATTTCAAACAGATATATGACTCTTCTAATAGCAATTATCCTCTAAAGTTTGAAATCATTAGAAATTTATTAGCACTGATACTTCACCAAGCTTTACAACTTAGTGTTACTGATATTGAAATTTCTGAATCAACAAATGCATCAAGATTGTTTAGACAATTTGATGAGTTACTAAATAATCAATTCCCATTAGACTCGCCTGCTTACCCTTTGCAAATGACTGCCCCTGCTCACTTTGCACAAAAGTTAAATGTGCATATCAACCATTTAAACTCAGCTATAAAAACGGCAACCGGAAGAACAACAACTCAATTAATTAAAGAGAGAATATTAGGTGAAGCGAAGAGTCTTTTGATACACACAAACTGGAATATCAATGAAATTGGTTATACACTTGGTTTTGATCAACCCTCACACTTTAATAACTTTTTTAAAAAACATACAGAAATCACTCCCTTGCAGTTTCGAACAGCACAGAAACACTAATCTTTGATTTTCGTAATTATCCCTTTGACTTTTTTAATGTCAAACTATTCTTGTGCAATTAATTTTGCACGCACAAACAACAATTCAAACACTTATGTTAAGAGAAGCTTCTGAGCAAAGAAAAAAAATAGCCACTATTTTAGCCTTTTGTTCTGTCCCCCTATCAGGTTTTGTAACTGATATCTACTTACCATCTTTTCCCTCTATGGCAAAAGGATTGGTCGTTTCTGAAAAAGACATTCAACTAACGCTAACGTGTTACTTGCTTAGCTACGGAATATCACAATTATTTGTAGGTACCTTATTGGATAATATTGGTCGTTACAAACCCCGTTTACTTGCTTTGTTATCTTTAATCCTAACTAATTTAGCAATCACATTTTTAGATGATATCCTATTAATTTGTTTGATTCGCGTTATTCAAGGTATTGCTATTGCCGTATTAGTTGTGGCAACGCGAGCCATATTTATTGATATATATGATGAAAAAAGACGTACTTATTTCTTAAGTTACTTTACGGTTGCTTGGTCGTGTGGTCCTATCATCGCTCCTTTTTTAGGAGGTTACTTAGAAAAACTGTTTTCTTGGCACGCAAATTTTTACTTCTTAGCTATTTACTCCGCCGTAATTTTACTATTTGACTTATGGGTAGGCGCAGAGAGTATCCCCGAAAAAAAGAAGTTCAATATTAAAGAAACAATGGCTTTATACGGAATGATGTTGTCTAATAAAATGTTTATGACAGGTATCTTAATCCTTGGTTTTAGCTACTCAATCATTATGATCTTTAATATTGCAGGGCCCTTCTTAATTGAAAACTCATTTCATTTCAACTCAGTTACTATTGGTTACTGTACACTGATTCTTGGTTTTTCGTGGATGATTGGTGGATTAATTGGTAAACGCAGAATGCACGTTCCCTTTAAACAACGAATTACACGCCCTATCATTATCCAAATGTCCTTAATTATAGCATTGCTTATCCTAAGCCAGTTCTTCCAAAGCTTACTTATTTTAATGCCGTTCTTGTTTATTATACACATTTGCTCAGGAACTATCTTTAATAATTTCTTTACCTCAACTATGTTGTTCTTCCCTAACAATGCAGGAACAGCAGGGGGATTAATGGGCGGATTAGTTTACATATTAACATCAATCACAAGTTTTATTATCTCATCAAGTGGGGTGATTGACACACAAGCAGGTTTGGTATGGCGCTATTTATTTATGGCATTAGCTTTATTAATGGCAATTATTGCAATTCGCATACAAGCAACAAAAAATGCAATAAGTAAATAATACTTTAGGCAAAAAAAGACTAAAAGAAAACAAGATTACTCACACCTGTCTTGTTTTCTTTTTGCTAAAGAATACCAATCAAATCAAAAAAGCATAATATCTTAAACAATAAGTAAGCATTCAAGATTTATTGCATTAATTCCATCAAAGAAATAAACCAAAAAATGCATACTAAATAAAACGCTTCATCCACTATATTATCTGAGTATTCAGGCTTTTAATTATGTACTTTTGCGCAATATTTCGAATAGGGAATATTTCTTTTTTTTAACTCTTAATGTATTAGACGTACGTTATATAAAATGCAATTAAACAACAAATTTTTAGGCTTTGCATCTGCTATTTTCGCAGCGATGCTTTGGGGTGTATCAGGTACTTTCGCACAATTTCTTTTTACAGAAAAAGAATTCAACGCCGAATGGTTAGTAACCGTTAGATTATTAGTTTCAGGAATACTTATGCTGATTTTCGGTATTCTACAAAAAAATCCTGATGTGTGGAAAATATGGAAGGATAAAAAAGACGCAATCAACTTAGTTGTGTTTAGTATCCTTGGAATGCTAACTGTTCAATATACATATTTTGTAACAATCTTACATTCAAATGCTGCTACAGCAACTGTTTTACAATATACAGGTCCGGTATTTATTGCTATTTACTTAGCATTAAGATTAAAAAAATGGCCTAAGCCTATTGAATTTTTAGCTATTGGTCTTGCTATGTTGGGAACGTTCTTATTAGTTACCCACGGAGATATTACAAGTTTAAACATTACACCAACGGCATTGAGCTGGGGTATTGCTTCTGCTTTAGCATTAGCGGCTTATACAATTATGCCTGTGCATTTATTAAACAGATATAGTCCAATTTCAATTATTGGTTGGAGTATGTTAATCGCAGGAACAGCAATGAGTATCATTCACCCTCCTCATAAATTGGAAGGTATTTGGGATACAGATACTTATTTAGTAGTTGCATTTATCGTGTTTTTAGGAACTTTAATTCCATTCTACATCTTCTTAAATGCTATTAAAAATATTGGGCCACAACGTGCAAGTTTACTTGCCTGTGCCGAACCATTATCTGCTACGTTTATAGCAATTACTTATTTCGGAGTACAGTTCCATACCATGGATTGGTTAGGTAGTTTGTGTATTATTGTTACAATTATACTACTTACTATGATTAAGAAAAAAGTATTGCCAGAACCAGAACTTTAAAACAAATCAATTCAATATAGCTCTAAGGCGGTGTCTTCTTTAAGACATCGCCTTATTTTTTATATGCATACTATGTTTTTCAATTTCACAGTAGCCAATATCACAACTTACCTCCTTCTCCCTTTGTTCCTAATTGTGTGTTGTCTAATTATTATTCTGTTTACTAACAATGCACAACCTTAATCTTTATCACAGAGATCCAATAAACGAAGAAAAGTAGTCTAATTAAGAGGTAACAAAACCTGTAAAAGCAAAGTATAATAAGTAAATCATCCTTAGATCAACAATAAAAGATGGAGGTTAAGCAAAAACTTTAGTTAATCTAAAATAGATAAGACTCTATCTCCATCACTTCTCCAATGCTTAACTTTCGCATTAAAGGATTCTGCAGAAACACTCCTACTTATAGTATTAAAGTAATTAATAATTTCTCAGTATTGTATTCGAAAGTCTTTAAAGCAGTATTAAAAGATTATAGAGAAGTTTAATAGACAATATTAAACCAATGAGTAAGTTTAGTAATAACTACTCGCTCTTTCTTTTTAAACTTCAGTTTAATTGTGTTGACATTTGTTTAGAAGATGACGAGACCTGGCTAATGCTTGGTTTTTAGTAGCTCTATTAACTAAAAGGAGAGGTTTTAAAGTATTGTCATTACAAGCTTCTTTTGTACTTGTTTCAGACAAGTACCACACAAATACCAGACACCTTCGGTAAAAAGCCTCCTTTTCCGAGCCTCTGTGGTACTTGTGTGGTAGATGTCTCGAACATGGTGTATTTAAAACTACACTTTAATGTGTTCTTTATTGCAAGCAAAATCCAATGCTTTACATTTTAAATCTACGTTTATTTTAGAAAAGGGATATGTATGCTTAGTGTGTAACTTTTACACCTCATCCTTATCGTTTTAAAAACTTACTAATAAACTTCATTAAAACTTGTCTTATTCCAATTACCCAATTGGTGCGGAAGATAAAATACCCGTTGATAACTAAAACAAGTGCTACGCGAATACATAGTTCGAATAAAGGATGAATATCCATCGGTATTGCAAATACTCCTAAAACAACCAACACCATTGTCATCAATAGTTTGAAGAACTGAAGGTCGAAAGGCCATAGTTTCATCTTGTGATAGATGTAGTATGTCTTTGCAATATTAAATAAGGTTAATGACAATAAAGAAGCTAACCCTACTCCAAATATACCAAGTGTAGTTTGTGTCAACAACAAGTAATTCAGAGCTACATTTAATACCATTAAACTTAATATGGACACAAGGTTAAAGCGATAGTATTTTGAGTAAGAAATTATTTCACTATTGAATCCTGTTGACATATTTATAACCACATTTACTCCCAATAAATAGATTATAGGGATAGATGGGGCTAACTTATCATAAGTAGGTAGTAATCTAAACAACGGCTCTATTCCGACTGCTACACACGTAAACAATAGCATTCCTATAAAGAATAAATTACGAGCCACTTCTTTATACTTCTGGTTAAGTTCACGTAATTGAACTCTCTTAATCAAATCTGAAATGACAGGAGCATATAAAGCAAACACACCTGTAGCTGGAATTGCTAAGGTTGAGGCAAGGGTAACTCCGATATTATATGTTCCGTTGGCTTCGTAAGAAATGAAATATGGTATCATTAGTGAATCTACTCGAAAGGCAAAAAAAGAACCAAAACTACCTGCAAATGCGAATAGACTATAAGAGTAATATTCTTTTTTACTGACGGATTGAAATAAGTCTTTATAATTCCAATGCCAGTTGTATTTGAAGTGCTTATAAATATAAACCCCTATTACAAATGCAACGATATAATAGGCAATAATGTAATATCCTATAGCTTGATTAATTGTATAACCGGCATAAATCACCATTAAAAAAACGGCAGGTAAAGCTATTTTAGGAATTATCTTTTCAAAGAATGTGGGAAAAGACAACTTCTGCAAATTGGTAGCTTGTCTTCTGAATAGCTCAATATAAGCCATTGCTATTGCCAATGGAAATCCCATATAGACATATTTAATGTCATCTCCTTTGTAGAAAAAAGAGCCAACATAAATAAGTCCACCTACTACCAAAGCGAGCTTCCCTAAGGATAGTAAACTAAAACTGAATAGTTTTTTTTGTAAGTTTTCGGTTAAATTGGGATAGAAGTTAATTAACGCGTGTGTACTTCCAAGTACAATGATAGGAAATAGTATTTGTGCACAAGCATCAACAAAGCGAATGATACCAAGCATTTCTTTGTCTTGAGGGTAAATTAAAACAGTAGATATTACACCTATTAATACCCCGATGTAATTAATCGCGGTAAACAAAAAGGCTTGTTTTGTAGAAATCTTACTCCCCATTAATTAACTTATTATGCTTACAAATATACTTCCTAATAAATGCTTAACTACTATTTTTTTTAAATTTGTCTTTTGATGGTTATCTTAGACTATTAATCTAAATTTTCAAGACTTAAAGATAATGAACTATATTGTTATTATGCCTGCGTTTAATGAGGCGGATTTTATATCCAAAACATTAGATAGTATGGTACAGCAAACTTTGCCTCCCGTACAACTCATCGTGGTCAATGACAATTCTACTGATAATACAGCAACTATTGTTCAACAGTATGCTAACAACTATTCTTGGATTACTCTTGTCAACAAACAATCTGAGGCCATTCATTTACCGGGTAGTAAGGTTGTTCAAGCGTTTAACTATGGTTTAGATTCTCTTGCCCCTGTATTAGATTATGACTTTATTGTAAAATTAGATGCAGATTTAATCTTACCTACTGACTATTTTGAAACTATTGCTAATACGTTCGCAGTAGATAATACAATCGGTATGGTCGGAGGATTTGCGTATATTGAGAAAAGCGGACAATGGATCTTAGAAAAATTAACTGATAAAGAACATATCCGTGGTGCGTTTAAAGCCTATAGAAAATCGTGCTTTGAGCAAATTGGCGGTTTGAGAACAGCTATGGGATGGGACACTGTCGATGAATTACTATGTCGTTTTTACAATTGGAAAGTAGTAACAATTGAATCTCTCAAAGTGAAACATCTTAAACCTACAGGTGCTAATTATGATAAGTCTGCAAGATATAAACAAGGTGAGGCTTTTTACAGACTCCACTATGGTTTAGTTATTACAGCAATCGCTGGTTTAAAATTGGCAACTAAAAAGAAAAAAACACTTCTTTTTGTAGATTATCTGAAAGGGTACTTCAAAGCACAAAGAGAAAAACAACCTTATTTAGTGAATGAAGAACAAGGTAAATTCATTAGAAAATACCGCTGGCAGAAGATAAAATCTAAACTGCTTTAGTCTTTTTTTGCTCTAATAAACTCAAAACTCATTTGTAATTGGTAATTTAGCCGATATTTTAATTTTTATGATCAAATCTGGATTAACACATATAGGACAGTACTTTCTTATGCTAAAAGAAATCTTTAGCAAGATGACTAAATGGAAAGTTATGAAAGAGCTTATTTTTAAAGAAATTGATGACTTAATCATCGGTTCTTTAGGAATTGTTTGTTTCTTATCTTTCTTCGTAGGAGGTGTAGTTGCAATCCAAACAGCTTTAAACTTAACAAATCCTTTAATTCCAAAATACCTTATTGGTTTTGCAACAAGACAATCAGTAATTCTTGAGTTTGCTCCTACTTTTATATCAATCATTATGGCTGGTAAAATGGGATCTTTCATCACATCAAGCATCGGTACGATGAGAGTTACTGAACAAATTGACGCCTTGGAAGTGATGGGGGTTAGTTCATTAAACTACTTAGTTTTTCCAAAATTAGTTGCTGTTTTATTATACCCATTCGTTATTGGAATTAGTATGTTCCTTGGTATTTTAGGAGGATGGTTTGGCGGTGTAATGGGTAATTTTGTTACATCAGAACAATTTATAATTGGATTACAAGACACTTTCATTCCTTTCCACGTTGCATATGCTTTTATTAAAACAGCGTTATTTGGTTTCCTTTTAGCAACCATTCCGTCTTACTTTGGATATTATATGAAAGGTGGAGCTCTTGAAGTTGGTAAAGCGAGTACAACTGCTTTCGTATGGACAAGTGTAGCTATCATTTTGACAAACTACGTATTAACCTCTCTTCTTTTAAGTAATTAAGATATGATTGAAGTAAAAGATATAATTAAATCATTTGATGGTACTCAGGTTTTAAAAGGAATCAGTACTACATTTGAAACAGGAAAGACAAACTTAATTATTGGACAGAGTGGTTCTGGTAAGACAGTATTACTTAAAACACTATTAGGTATTCATACTCCTGATAGCGGTCATATTTCTTTTGATGGGCGTATTTATGCTAATTTGACACGAAAAGAAAAAAGAGACTTACGTACTGAAATTGGAATGGTATTCCAAGGTAGTGCACTTTTTGACTCAATGACTGTTGAAGAAAACATTGCTTTTCCTCTTAAAATGTTTACTACAAAAACAGAGAAAGAGATTAAAATGCGTGTTGACGAGGTAATTGAACGTGTTAATTTAATCAATGCTCATAAAAAAAGACCTGCTGAAATATCAGGTGGTATGCAAAAAAGGGTTGCTATTGCAAGAGCAATTGTAAATAATCCGAAATACTTATTTTGTGATGAGCCTAACTCAGGATTGGATCCCAAAACAGCTATTGTAATTGATAACTTGATTCAAGAGATCACCCACGAATATGGTATTACAACCGTTATTAATACACACGATATGAACTCTGTTCTTGAAATTGGAGAACATATAGTATTCCTTAAAAACGGGGTTTTAGCTTGGTCTGGTAACAACAAAGAAATCATTCAAACAAATAATGAAGATGTTGTAGATTTCGTTTATTCTTCTGAGTTATTTAGAATGGTGCGTGAAGCAATAAGACACATTGGAAAAGAGAATAAATAATATATTAAGTAAGAAAGGTTCAGTAAAAAACTGAGCCTTTTTTTATATTACAAAATAGACTCCCGTTAGCAAGTACACAAAAGACATAAGAAGCTTAATAAACCCCTTTTTAAACCACTTTCTTTTGTTTACTTAATATTAGAGTGCAGATAAAACAAAAGGCTTAGAGGTATCTCTAAGCCTTTTGTTTTAAAATATAATCGATGTTTATCGCTTAATCTTCTGACTTGTTTTTCTTCTCCAATTCAGATTCTACATAACGACTAACATTTTTAATTTCCTGTTCTTTTCTCTTCGGATAAATTAATAAGATATCTTCCTTATCAACTATGATATAATCGTTTAAACCATCAATAACAACTGTCTTATCTTTATCTGTACGTACTACGTTATTTGTAGCATTATTAAAGAAAGCCTGTGCGTTAACTATGGCATTATCAGAATTATCTTTTGGTAACTTATCATACAAGGATCCCCAAGTACCTAAATCATTCCAATCAAAAGTAGCTGGTAGCACATATACATTGTTTGCTTTCTCCATTACAGCATAGTCAATAGAAATATTCTCTGCCTTTGAATAGTTTTCATCTATAAACGACTTTTCATCAGCTGTATTATACTTTTCAAATCCTTGGTCGAAAAGCTCCGACATCGCAGGTTGAAACTCAGAAAATGCATCCAATATTGCTCCTACACTCCATACAAAAATACCGGAGTTCCATAAGAAATGACGACTTTGAACAAATTTACGTGCAGTTGCATAATCAGGCTTTTCACGAAACTGAACTACTTTCTTAATAGGTCTTGAATCTAACTTATTAAACTCAATATAACCATAGCCTGTATTCGGGAAGGTTGGTAAAATACCCAATGTCATTAAAACACTGTCTCGTTCACAAACATCAAATGTACGCTGTAAATTCGAAATGAATTGTAACTCATCTTCAATCCAATGATCACTTGGTGCAACTACCATTACAGCATTTGGATTGTTCTTTTTAATTTTCATAGCAGCATAAAGAATACAAGGTGCTGTATTTCTCATTGCTGGTTCCAATATAATATTATTGTCAGCTACTAATGGCAATTGTTCCTTTACAATACCCTTGTAATTCTCGTGCGTAAGTATCAAAATATTCTCTTGAGGAATAAGTTGCGACAAACGCTTGAAAGTCTTTTGAATCAGAGTATCCCCTGAACCAAGCATATCGTGAAACTGTTTTGGAAACTCAGGAGTACTAACCGGCCAAAAACGTGACCCTACTCCTCCTGCCATTATAACAGCATAGTAATTTGAACTCATATATATATTATCTATTTACAACATAATGAGTCAATATTTCTACTTCAGCATTCGCTTTAAAAGTGTAAATACGACCCGTTGATACTTCTAAGCATTCAAACCTTTTAACTCTTAAAGGTCCTCTTTTAAATATTTTCCCATTATGCGTTCTAAAATGACTTCCTAATGGAATCTCATATATAAAACACGTGTTATCACTTTTATCCTGAACATCGTACCTTCTCATTGCTATAGACAACCTATCATCTGTATCACTACTCGCTGATGGGTTCCTAAAGTGATTAGCCAAGAGCGGTAATAAAGCATTTGGAAAAACTTCTGGTCTTAAAAAAGGTAACATTAATAGTTGAAAAGTCTTTTTCCATTCAACACCATGTGGCTTTATACGACCACCATATTTCTGAAAAGCTACTAAATGCGCTATTTCATGAATTAAGGTCATTAAAAACCGATAAGGATTAAGATTTGAATTTACAGTAATTAAATGCTTTCCATCAGTATTTCTAGTATAATCACCGTGTCTTGTAACACGTTCATTTACTATCTTAAGATGTACCTCATAATGTTTAATCAACTCAAATACCCCTCCTAATGCTTGTTCTGGTATGTAAGGTCTTAACTTTTCTATCAATTTTATTTACTTTTAAGGAGTTGTACTTGAAACTTGAAGCACTTTCCCATTAAAAAACTTATTACCATTGATAGCGAAATTACAAATATAATCTGCCATCTCTTCTGGAGTTATTGGTGCTTGATAACCTGGAAATGCTTCTTCTAACATTTCTGTTTGCACTGCACCTAAAGCTACAACATTGAAATAAATTCCTTTGTCTTTATATTCTTCAGCTAATAATTCACTCAAAATCGTAACAGCTCCTTTACTCGAACTGTAAGCAGCTAAACCACCAAATTTCATTACTCCTTGAACTCCTCCCATACTACTAATGGTAACAACGTGGCTGTTTACTTTCATATATGGAATGCAAAGCTGAATTAGGCGTGCTACACCAAAAACATTTACTTGGTATACACTATCAAAATCTTGCTTCGTAAGTTGTTCAAATGGCTTATTAACAATAGCTCCAGCATTATTTACAAGAACGTCTACGTGTTTCCAATTGTCCTCAAGAAAAATAGAAACTTTCTTTAAGTCCTCTTCCTTTGTAATATCTACAGACAAACAAATAACATTAGTCATTCCTAATAATTCTTCAGAAACCTTACGTGAGATAGCTAAAACATTATGTCCTAATGCAGCAAACTTCTTCACAGTTTCTAATCCAATACCTCTACTAGTACCTGTTACAATTATATTTTTCATATTATTTCAATCTTATATCTCCTGTAGGTAAATTAACTAGTTTACTAACTACAGGTATTAATTTATTAGTAAATGAAGTCATGAAATCTAAGTCCATAAATTGAGCCTCATCTTTTACATGATGATAATATTCATAATTCTCAAAGTCAAATGAACTAAAGCTTTGACTTGGAATCTTAAATTCTAAATAAAACGGATAGTTATCTGAACGTTTAAATAGTTTAAACTCCTCTGCCTTTTCAAGCTTGCCTACCAATGGTTCACCTGCAAGCTCATTCAATTTCTCAGCAAGATTTGATTCATCATAACCTGTTAAGTAAGTCATATAATCACGCTTCATAGCTAAACCTAACATCTCAAAATTAAGCATAGAAACCACATTTACATTTTCACTTTTTAATCGTTTTGCTAAATGTTTTGATCCCCATAATCCCTTTTCTTCACCAGTAAAAAAAGCAACTAATATAGTTCTCTTATTATCCATTTTAGTTAAGTTTCTGGCTAATTCAAGCATAATTGCACTACCTGCAGCATTGTCATTTGCTCCATTAGCAATTGAATCACCATCTATCGCTTTTTGAATGCCAATATGATCAAAGTGAGCCCCCAACACAACTACTTCATCCTTCAAAACTTTATCATTTCCTGGAATAACACCTACAACATTCCAACTATTATTTACATTACTTAAAGTATCATTATATGAGGTAAAGAAAGGAGAGATACCATAACCTGCTAAGTGTTCACTTAAAAAACTTGCAGCTTTTCTATTTCCTTCTGCACCAGTATCACGTCCCTCTAACTCATCTGATGCTAAATAATATAAAGTATTTGAAATACGCTCTTTATCTGCTCTTACTAATTCTGTTGAAGATGACTTCATAGTAGAACATCCTACTAACAATAGTCCAACCAGAAAACTATATAATTTCATTTAAAATATTTTTATCAAAAATACAAAAAGCACTTTAACTTAAGAAAACAATTCAAGTTGAAAACGCGTAAAAAGACGAAATCTATAAAACAAAAAAGCCCATTTCGTTTGAAATGAGCTTTTAGTAATATTTATAATATTGATTATGCCAACATTGTAACTGGATTCTCAATATAACTTCTTAATGTTTGTAAGAATTGTGCACCTGTTGCACCATCTACTGTTCTATGATCACAAGCTAAAGTTACAGTCATAGTATTACCAACAACAATTTGTCCATTTTTAACAACTGGTTTTTCAATAATTGCACCAACTGATAAAATAGCAGAGTTAGGTTGATTAATAATAGAAGTAAATGATTGAACTCCAAACATACCTAAATTAGATACAGTAAATGTACTTCCATCCATTTCAGCAGGTGTAAGTTTTTTAGTCTTAGCTTTTACAGCTAATTCTTTTACTTTTCCTCCAATAGACGTTAATGACATTTGATCTGTAAAAGGTAATACAGGAACAACAAGACCATCCTCTACAGCTACAGCAACACCAATAGCAATATGGTGATTATAAACTGTTGCGTCTTCTCTCCATTGTGTATTTACTTGAGGGTGTTTACGCAAAGCCATTGCACACGCTTTAACTACCATATCATTAAATGATACTTTTGTATCAGGTAAATCATTGATAATTTTACGAGATGCCATAGCATTATCCATATCAATCTCAATAGTTAAATAGTAATGAGGAGCAGTAAACTTAGACTCACCTAAACGACGAGCAATAGTTTTACGCATTTGAGAGTTTTTAACTTCTTCTACACTAACCTCACCAGCAGGAACAAAAGTTTTCACTTCAGTTTTTACTTCAGTTTTTGCAGCAGGAGCTTGTACATTTTGAGCAGGAGCAGCAACTTTTGCAGCCGGAACAAAATTCTCAACATCTCTCTTGATGATACGTCCATTCTCTCCAGAACCTTTAACTTCATTTAAGTTAACACCTTTTTCTTCAGCAATTTTCTTAGCTAAAGGCGAAACAAAAATTCTACCAGAAGTAGTTGTTGATTCAACAACTGGAGCAGCAGCTACTTCCTCTTTAACAGACTCAACAACAGTTGAAGCCTCTTGTGCTGGAGCTGCTTCAGAAGCACCACCATTATTAATATTATTAAGTACAGCAGAAACATCAGTACCTTCTGGTCCTAAAATAGCTAATACACTATCTACAGGAGCAGTCTCACCTTCTTGAATTCCCACATACAATAAAATTCCAGACTCAAATGCTTCAAATTCCATTGTTGCTTTATCTGTTTCAATTTCAGCAAGAATATCACCTTCTTCTACTTTATCTCCAACTTTTTTGATCCAAGACGCAACTGTACCATCAGTCATAGTATCACTCAAACGAGGCATAGTTACAATCTTAACACCTGCTGGCATTGCTGCTTTTGGAGCAGGAGCTGCAACTTTAACTTCTTCTTGAGCGATTACTTTTTCTTCAGTCACTTCAGTTTTAGCACCTCCATTTACTAAAGATGAAATATCTTCTCCTTCATTACCAATAATAGCAAGTAATGAATCTACTGGAGCAGACTCTCCTTCTTGTAATCCGATATATAGCAATGTTCCTTCGTGAAATGATTCGAATTCCATTGTTGCTTTATCTGTTTCAATTTCTGCTAAGATATCTCCTTCAGAAATCTTATCTCCAACTTTTTTTAACCATGCAGCCACAACACCTTCTGTCATAGTGTCGCTTAAGCGTGGCATTGTAATTACTTCTGCCATAACTTTTTTTTATAATCTATGAGGTAAAAAAGGATAATTCTCTTGTTCGTATACTACATCATACATAACATTTTTCTCTGGATATGGAGATTCTTCAGCAAAACGCTCACATTCTAAAACGTGTTCTTTTACTCTTTGATCCATAGCCTCTATCTCTGCCTCTGTTGCGAACCCTTTCTCTCTAATTATATCTAAAACTTGAGTAATAGGGTCTATTTTTTTGTATTCTTCAACTTCCTCTTTTGTACGGTAGTGTTGAGCATCTGACATAGAGTGTCCTCTATATCTATAAGTTTTCATTTCTAACAATGTTGGACCATCTCCACGACGAGCTCTTTCAATAGCTTCGTACATTGCTTCAGCAACCTTAACTGGATTCATACCATCAACCGGACCTGAAGGCATTTCATACCCTAAACCAAGTTTCCAAATATCAGTATGATTTGCAGTACGCTCAACAGAAGTACCCATTGCATATCCATTATTTTCGATAACAAATACAACAGGAAGTTTCCAATTCATTGCCATGTTAAATGTTTCATGTAATGAACCTTGACGTGCTGCACCATCACCGAAGTAACACATTGTAACAGCTTTTCTATCAAAATATTTGTCAGCAAATGCAAGACCTGCTCCTAAAGGAATTTGTCCTCCAACGATTCCGTGTCCTCCGTAAAAATTATGCTCTTTAGAAAAAATGTGCATAGATCCACCTAAACCTTGAGATGTTCCAGTTCCTTTTCCTAATAACTCAGCCATAATTCTTTTTGGATCCACACCTAAACCAATTGGTTGAACGTGGTTTCTGTATGCTGTAATCATTTTGTCTTTCGACAAATCCATTGCGTGTAAAGCTCCTGCCAAGACAGCTTCTTGTCCGTTATATAAATGCAAGAAACCTCTTACCTTTTGTTGAATATATAAAGCGGCTAGCTTGTCTTCAAACTTTCTCCAAAATAGCATGTCTTCATACCATTTTAGATAAACTTCTTTTGTAATTTCTTTCATATGACTTTACTTTTCGTAAGCGGCTTTTCCGCTCAAAATACAGACTTTCTCAATTCTCCACAATACTGTGGAATAGCAAAAGTAGTACATCTACTTTACAATGGAAAATTTATTTGAAATATTTTGGAATCGATAGCAATAGTTAAACTTTTTTTAAGAAAATATTATATTTAAAACATAAACACATGCAAAAAACACTTAAAACGAAAACTAAAAATACTCATTTATTTCTTAAAACAAATGGCATATAGTCAATTATACACTTATGCTAAAAACGATTTTATCAAATACTATTTACACTTCTAATAAAGCAATTTTAATTCCATATACACCTCTCAATATTGCAATTAAAACCCATCTTGATTTACAATGTAAAATAATATTTATTGATTATTATTTTTTTAGTCTAATCTAAAATTATATTTTTACACAACTAATACAAATAAACAAGACAATGAAATTCAATTTACCAACATTAAATTATTCGAAAGACGCCTTTAAAAATTTCATCACTGAAGAGGGGTTTGATTACCACTATGGAAAACATCATCAAACGTATATTGCGAACTTAAACAAACTAATAGAAAATTCTGAATGGGAAAATTACAACCTTGATACTATTATAAAAGAAGCTTATATAAAAAAGCAGACGGCAATTTATAACAATGCAGCTCAACACTATAATCATAGTTTTTTCTGGAATTGTATCACTCCTAATTCTACACAGATGCCCTCTAAACAATTGTTAGAACTACTAATAAGAGATTTTGGATCTATAGAATCTTTCAAAGAAGAGTTTAGTAACACAGCTACCAAATTATTTGGTGCAGGATGGACTTGGTTAGTTTTAACACCTGAAAGAAAATTAGAAATCATAGCTTTAAGCAATGCAGATACACCAATTATATTCAATAAAAAACCATTATTGACTATAGATGTTTGGGAACACGCATACTATATCGATCATCGAAATGCGAGACCAAAATTTATTGAACAATTCTGGAATCACGTTAATTGGAAATTCGTTTCTAAAAATTTAGAATAATATGAGTGCAGAATGTTTAGTATTAATCGAAAATAGTTGGAAAAAGAAAACTCAAAAAGCCATTCAACTCGCTAATGAAGGACAACATATACACGCTATAAATACATATACAGAAGCACTGATTAGAGCTGAGATATTACAAATTAACATTTGGAACTGTTTAAATGAAAACATACCCTTTTGTGATTGTTATGTAACAACATGTTTAAGTTTAGCAAAACTATATAGAGCAAATAGACAATATGAAAAAGAAAAAGATATCTTATCTAAAGCTTTAAAAACACTATCTATTTTGATGCAAAACCTACCTGTTAATCTTATAATACAATTAAAAATTGATGATCTGTTTAAGCAAATAATTATCCAAATAAGAAAATAGTAAGAGTCTTCAAGCCAATAGAAATCAAAGGTATATTCCTTTCTTAATTTTACGAAAGCCATAATAAAACTAAGTCTATTAGCTTACAACTATCAGTATTATTTTATTTTTTTTATACTCTTACTAAATAAAAAAAGGTCTACTATAAATAGTAGACCTTTTTCTTTATGTCTTAACGATTAAGCCTGTCCTTTGGGACCAAAGTTAATAGTTGATAAACTTGGTGGAGAATCCACATCCTTTATTTCGCCATTACTTGCTTCGAAACGTTGAATATTATCTTGCAAAGCAGTTAATAACCTTTTTGCATGTTGTGGAGTCAAAATAATTCTCGACTTCACTTTTGCCTTAGGTACACCTGGCATGATATTCACAAAATCAACTACAAACTCAGTGTTTGAATGATTAATAATAGCCAAATTTGAAAAAGTACCTTCAGCAGTTACTTCATCCAATTCAATATTGAATTGATTCTGTTCCTCATTCATTTCTTAGAAATTTAATTCGTTTTCTTTATCTAAAAAACCATCTTCTTCCAAGCTACTTACAACGATGCTTTCGTAAGAACGCATCCCTGTACCAGCAGGAATTCTATGACCAACAATAACGTTCTCTTTCAATCCGTTTAAGCCGTCAACTTTACCTGCAACAGCAGCTTCGTTTAACACCTTAGTTGTTTCCTGGAACGATGCAGCAGAGATGAACGATTTAGTTTGTAACGATGCTCTTGTAATACCTTGAAGCATTGGAGTACCTGTAGCAGGCATAACATCACGCGTTACTACTAAGTTTTTATCCTCACGTTTCAATAAAGAGTTCTCATCACGTAGTTCTCTCGTTGTAACAATCTGTCCTTCTACAAGGTTATCAGATTCTCCAGCGTCAACTACAACCTTCATTCCGTACAATCTATCATTCTCTTGGATAAAGTCACCTGCGTGAACTAATTGATCTTCTAAGAATAATGTATCTCCTGGATCTTGGATTTTAACTTTACGCATCATTTGACGGATAACCACCTCAAAGTGTTTATCACTAATTTTTACCCCTTGAAGACGGTATACTTCTTGAATCTCATTTACTAAATACTGTTGAACAGCAGATGGTCCTTGAATTCTTAAAATATCGTCTGGAGTAATAGCTCCGTCTGATAATGGTAAACCAGCTTTCACATAGTCATTCTCTTGAACTAAGATTTGGTTAGATAACTTAACTAAGTATTTTCTAATATCTCCTGTTTTAGATTCAACAATGATCTCTCTGTTACCTCTTTTGATCTTACCAAATGACACTACACCATCAATTTCAGATACTACAGCTGGGTTTGAAGGATTACGAGCTTCTAATAGCTCCGTAATTCTTGGTAAACCTCCAGTAATATCCCCTGCTTTTGATGTATGACGAGGAATCTTAACTAAAACTTTACCAGCTTTAATTTTATCTCCATCATTTACCATTAAGTGAGAACCTACAGGTAAGTTGTATGAACGTATTAACTCACCATCTTTACCATAAATTAATAAAGTAGGAATTAATTTTTTGTTTCTTGATTCAGTAATAACTTTTTCTTGGAATCCTGTTTGCTCATCAATTTCAACCATGAACGTTTGTCCTTGTTCGATATCTTCATAAGCAACTTTACCAGTAAACTCAGAAACAATTACACCATTATAAGGGTCCCATTTACAGATTACAGTATCATTTTCAACAACGTCACCATCTTTAACGTAAATAGTAGAACCGTAAGGGATGTTATTAGTAGTTAATAAAATTCCTGTGTTAGCATCGTATAATTTAGCTTCAGTAGAACGAGAAATTACAATATTAATTGCATTTCCTTCGTTATCCTCACCTGCTACAGTTTTTAAGTCTTCCATTTCAAGACGACCTTTAAACTTAGCTTTAATACTTGATGTTTCAGAAATGTTACCAGCAGTACCCCCTACGTGGAATGTTCTTAATGTTAACTGTGTACCAGGCTCACCAATAGACTGAGCAGCAATAACCCCAACAGCTTCACCTCTTTGAACCATTCTTGCAGTTGCTAAGTTACGTCCGTAACATTTAGCACAGATTCCAACTTTAGCTTCACAAGTAAGTGGAGATCTAACTTCAACTGATTCAATTGGAGCAGCGTTAATAGCTTTTGCGATAGCCTCAGTGATTTCTTCACCAGCACCAACAATCACTTCAGAATTTAAAGGATTAACTACAGCATTAAGAGCAACACGTCCTAAAACTCTTTCTCCTAATGATTCGATAACCTCTTCATTTTTCTTAAGTGGCTTAACATCAATTCCTCTTAAAGTACCACAGTCAACTGAATTAACAATTACATCCTGTGCAACGTCGTGTAGACGACGAGTTAAGTATCCAGCATCCGCTGTTTTTAACGCCGTATCCGCAAGACCTTTACGAGCACCGTGAGTAGAAATGAAATACTCTAAAATCGAAAGACCTTCTTTAAAGTTAGAAAGAATTGGATTCTCAATAATTTCACCACCACCAGCAGTAGATTTTTTAGGTTTAGCCATCAAACCACGCATACCTGTTAACTGACGAATCTGCTCTTTAGAACCCCTCGCTCCAGAATCCAACATCATATATACTGAGTTAAATCCTTGTTTATCTTCACGAATGTTCTTCATCGCTAATTCAGTTAACATTGCGTTTGTAGAAGTCCAAACATCAATAACCTGATTGTAACGCTCGTTATTTGTGATAAGCCCCATATTATAGTTCATAGTAATATGATCTACTTGTTGGTTAGCATCATCAATCAACTCTTGCTTACGTGGAGGAATAATAATATCTCCTAAACTGAATGATAATCCACCACGGAATGCATAACCGTATCCCATGCTCTTAATATCATCCAAGAACGCAGCAGTTGTTGGTACATCAGTTATACTAAGAATACGACCAATAATATCTCTTAAAGATTTTTTAGTCAATACCTCATTAATATAACCTGCAACTTCTGGTACAACTTCATTAAATAAAATTCTACCTGCAGTTGTTTCTATGATTTGGTAAACTAATTCTCCTGCTTCATTATAGTCTTTTGCACGAACTTTAACACCAGCATTTAATTCTAATTTACCTTCATTAATTGCAATATGTACTTCCTCTACAGAGTAAAAAGTCAATCCTTCACCTAACACAATTTCTTCTGGAGTACTCTTACGTAACTTAGTCATGTAATATAAACCAAGAACCATATCCTGAGACGGTACAGTAATAGGTGCACCATTCGCAGGGTTCAAGATATTGTGAGAAGCTAACATCAATAATTGAGACTCAAGGATTGCTTCTGGTCCAAGAGGTAAGTGAACTGCCATCTGGTCACCATCGAAATCGGCGTTGAATGCCGTACACACTAATGGGTGTAATTGAATGGCTTTACCTTCGATTAACTTAGGTTGGAAAGCTTGAATACCCAATCTGTGTAACGTAGGAGCACGGTTTAATAATACCGGGTGTCCTTTAATCACGTTTTCTAAGATATCCCAAACAACTGGTTCCTTCTTATCTATAATTTTCTTAGCAGATTTTACTGTCTTAACAATTCCTCTTTCGATTAACTTACGAATAACGAAAGGTTTGTATAATTCAGCTGCCATATCTTTTGGCAATCCACATTCGTATAATTTCAATTCTGGTCCAACAACAATTACCGAACGAGCAGAATAGTCAACACGCTTACCTAATAAGTTTTGACGGAAACGACCTTGTTTACCTTTCAATGAATCAGAAAGAGATTTCAAAGGACGGTTAGATTCAGTTTTAACAGCAGAAGATTTTCTTGTGTTGTCAAATAATGAATCTACAGCTTCTTGAAGCATACGTTTTTCATTACGTAAAATTACTTCAGGAGCTTTGATCTCCATTAAACGTTTTAAACGGTTGTTTCTAATGATTACACGACGATATAAATCATTCAAATCAGAAGTAGCAAAACGACCACCATCCAATGGAACTAATGGACGTAATTCTGGTGGAATAACAGGAATTACTTTCAAGATCATCCACTCAGGTCTATTCTCGCGGTTTAAATTAGACTCACGGAAAGACTCTACAACTTGAAGACGTTTTAACGCTTCAGTTTTTCTTTGTTTAGATGTTTCATTATTAGCTGCGTGACGTAAAGTATAAGATAACTTATCTAAGTCAGTAGTAGCTAATAAATCCATAATACATTCAGCACCCATTTTAGCGATGAATTTATTAGGATCTGTATCATCTAAATATTGATTTTCCATCGGAAGAGTATCACAGATATTCAAATACTCCTCTTCAGTTAAGAAATCTAAACGATTTAAAGGTTCACCATCAACGTTCTTAGCTATACCAGCTTGAATAACTACATAACGTTCATAGTAAATAATCATATCTAATTTCTTAGACGGAAGTCCTAAGATATAACCAATTTTGTTAGGTAAAGAACGGAAGTACCAAATGTGAGCGATAGGCACAACTAAATTGATGTGACCAACTCTATCTCTACGTACTTTCTTCTCAGTAACTTCAACCCCACAACGGTCACATACGATCCCCTTGTAACGGATTCTTTTATACTTACCACAAGCACACTCATAATCTTTTACAGGACCGAAAATACGTTCACAGAAAAGACCATCACGTTCTGGTTTATGAGTACGATAGTTAATTGTTTCAGGTTTCAAAACCTCACCTCTCGATTCTGCTAGAATAGATTCTGGAGAAGCTAAACCTATTGAGATTTTATTAAACCTTTTTACGGTATTTTTCTCTTTATTTTTATTCATGGTAAACTTACTTGTTAAAGTGTATGATAAAGAGTAAGCAGCGTTAACTGCTTACCCTATAATCTTAGTTTATTCTTCTAATCTGATGTCTAATCCAAGACCTTTTAATTCATGCATCAATACATTGAATGATTCAGGTAATCCTGGCTCTGGCATAGTTTCTCCTTTAACGATTGCTTCGTAAGTTTTCGCTCTACCAATAACGTCATCCGATTTTACCGTCAAGATTTCACGTAGTGTACTTGATGCTCCGTATGCTTCTAAAGCCCATACCTCCATCTCTCCAAAACGCTGACCACCAAACTGAGCCTTACCTCCTAATGGTTGTTGCGTAATTAATGAGTAAGGACCAATAGAACGCGCGTGCATCTTATCATCAACCATGTGTCCTAATTTCAGCATGTAGATAACACCAACTGTTGCTCTTTGGTGGAATCTTTCTCCTGTACCACCATCATACAGATAAGTGTGTCCAAAACGAGGAATTCCTGCCTCATCTGTAAGCGCATTAATCTGATCTAATTCAGCACCATCAAAAATAGGTGTCGCAAACTTTTTACCAAGTTTTAATCCAGCCCATCCTAATACTGTTTCATAAATCTGACCGATGTTCATACGAGAAGGTACCCCAAGTGGATTCAACACAATATCAACTGGTGTTCCATCTTCTAAGAATGGCATATCCTCGTCTCTAACGATTCTCGCTACGATACCTTTGTTACCGTGACGTCCTGCCATTTTATCACCTACACGTAATTTACGTTTCTTAGCTATATAAACTTTTGCTAATTTCAAAATTCCTGATGGTAACTCATCTCCTACAGTAATCATAAATTTCTCTCTTCTAAGAACTCCTTGAAGATCGTTTAATTTAATTTTGTAGTTGTGAATCAAGTCTGTGATCATACCATTAGTATCCTCATCAGTTGTCCATTGTCCTTTTGTTAAATGAGCGAAGTCATCAACAGCATATAACATTTTTTGAGTGAATTTCTTACCTTTTGGTAAAATTTCCTCTCCTAAATCATTCAATACACCTTGAGATGTTTTACCATTCACGATGAAGAATAATTTTTCAACTAAACGCTCTTTTAACTCGTTGAATTTAACTTCAAACTTAGTCTCTAATAAAGCCAATTCGTCTTTATCTTTAGAACGTTTACGTTTATCTTTTACTGCTCTTGCGAACAATTTCTTATCTAAAACAACCCCTCTTAAAGATGGTGAAGCTTTTAATGAAGCATCCTTAACGTCTCCAGCTTTATCACCGAAGATTGCACGAAGTAATTTTTCTTCTGGAGTTGGATCTGATTCTCCTTTAGGAGTAATCTTACCAATTAAAATATCACCAGGTTTTACTTCAGCACCGATACGGATCATACCGTTTTCATCTAAATCTTTTGTTGCTTCCTCACTAACGTTAGGGATGTCATTAGTTAACTCTTCGTTACCTAATTTAGTATCTCTAACCTCTAATGTATAATCATCAATATGGATAGATGTAAAGATATCTTCACGTACTACTTTCTCAGAAATTACGATAGCATCCTCGAAGTTGTACCCTTTCCATGGCATAAACGCCACTTTCAAGTTACGACCTAAAGCTAACTCTCCTAATTGAGTAGCATAACCTTCACAAAGTACTTGACCTTTAGTAACTCTATCACCTCTTCTTACAATCGGTTTCAAGTTGATACTTGTACTTTGGTTAGTTTTTCTAAACTTAATTAAGTTGTATGTTTTCTCATCTGGATCAAAACTAATTAGACGTTCTTCATCAGTACGGTCATATTTAATAATGATTTTTTGAGCATCAACATACTCAACAGTACCTTCTCCTTCAGCGTTAATTAAAACACGAGAATCAGAAGCTACTTGTCTTTCTAATCCTGTACCTACAATTGGAGATTCAGGACGTAATAAAGGAACCGCTTGACGCATCATGTTAGATCCCATCAATGCACGGTTGGCATCATCATGCTCTAAGAAAGGAATCAAAGATGCAGAAATAGAAGCAATTTGGTTAGGAGCAACGTCAGTAAAATGAATATCTTTCGGTTCAACTACTGGGAAATCCCCCTCCTCTTTAACAACTACACGCTCGTCAGTCATATTACCAACAGCGTCTACAGGTACGTTAGCTTGCGCAATTAATTTACCTTCCTCTTCTTCAGCACTTAAATAAATAGGATCATTAACGATATCCACTTGTCCGTTTACAACAGGACGGTAAGGAGTTTCGATGAATCCCATATTATTTACTTTAGCATAAACAGCTAAAGACGAAATCAAACCAATGTTTGGTCCCTCTGGTGTCTCAATAGGACATAAACGTCCGTAGTGAGTATAGTGAACGTCACGCACCTCGAAACCTGCTCTTTCCCTTGATAAACCTCCAGGTCCTAAAGCTGATAAACGACGTTTGTGTGTAATCTCTGCCAATGGATTCGTTTGGTCCATAAACTGAGATAACTGGTTAGTTCCAAAAAATGAATTAATAACTGATGATAAAGTCTTAGCATTAATCAAGTCGATTGGAGTAAACACCTCGTTATCACGTACATTCATACGCTCACGAATTGTTCTTGCCATACGAGCTAAACCAACACCAAACTGAGCAGATAATTGTTCACCTACTGTTCTAACACGACGGTTTGATAAGTGGTCAATATCATCAATCTCAGCTTTTGAGTTAATCAATTCAATCAAGTACTTAACAATAGTGATAATATCCTCTTTTGTTAAAACTTGTTTGTCAATTGGAGTATCAAGATTTAATTTCTTGTTCATTCTGTAACGACCAACTTCACCTAGATTGTAACGTTGATCAGAGAAGAACAATTTATCAATAATACCACGTGCAGTCTCCTCATCAGGCGGTTCTGCATTACGCAATTGACGGTAGATGTGCTCTACTGCCTCTTTTTCAGAGTTAGTAGGGTCCTTCTGTAATGTATTATGTATGATGGCATAATCTGCCTGATTATTGTCTTCTTTATGTAAAAGAACAGTTTTAACGTTAGCGTCAATGATTTCTTCGACATTGTCTTTATCTAGGACTGTATCACGGTCTAAAACAATCTCATTTCTCTCAATTGACACAACCTCTCCAGTGTCCTCATCAACGAAGTCTTCATGCCATGTGTTTAACACACGTGCAGCAAGTCTACGTCCAATGTATTTCTTAAGACCTGTTTTTGATACTTTAACTTCCTCTGCAAGGTCGAAAATCTCTAGGATATCCTTGTCTCTTTCGAATCCAATTGCACGGAATAATGTTGTAACAGGTAATTTTTTCTTTCTATCGATATAAGCATACATCACGCTATTAATATCGGTAGCAAACTCAATCCATGATCCTTTAAAAGGAATTACTCTCGCCGAATATAACTTAGTTCCATTTGCATGGAATGACTGTCCAAAGAAAACACCAGGTGAACGGTGTAACTGTGACACAACAACTCGCTCAGCACCATTGATTACGAAAGTACCGCTTGGAGCCATATACGGTATTGTTCCTAAATAAACATCTTGAACTATAGTTTCAAAATCTTCGTGTTCAGGATCAGTACAGTATAACTTCAAACGAGCCTTTAACGGAACGCTATAAGTCAGTCCTCTATCAATACATTCTTCGATTGAATAACGAGGAGGATCAACAAAGTAATCAAGGAACTCCAATACGAACTGGTTTCTTGTATCAGTGATCGGGAAGTTCTCCATGAAGGTATTGTATAAACCTTCCTTACCTCTCTCTTCAGATTTAGTTTCTAATTGAAAGAAATCTTTAAAAGACTTTACCTGAATATCCAAAAAATCTGGATAAGCCGGAATGTTCTTTGTAGAGGCAAAATTTAATCTTTCAGTCTGATTTGTGATCATCAATGGACAAAAAATTTTGATTAAGAATTTAAATAGAATTTTGCGCCCAAAATATATTAGACGCAAAATGGTTTAGGCCTTTGGGACGCATCCCAAGACCTAAACCTAAAATATTATTTGAAAAAAGCTTATTTAAGCTCAACAACAGCTCCTGCTTCTTCCAATGATTTTTTAAGACCTTCTGCCTCATCTTTAGAAACACCTTCTTTGATGTTTGCTGGAGTTGAGTCAACGATATCTTTAGCTTCTTTTAATCCTAAACCTGTTAATTCTTTAACAGCTTTAACTACAGCTAATTTAGAAGCACCAGCTTCTTTTAATACAACTGTGAATTCAGTTTGCTCTTCAGCAGCACCACCTTCAGCACCACCTGCAACTACTACAGCAGCAGCAGCTGGTTCGATTCCGTACTCGTCTTTTAATATAGTTGCTAATTCGTTAACTTCTTTAACTGTTAAGTTAACTAATTGTTCTGCGAATTGTTTCAAATCTGCCATTTTTCTATCTTTTAATGATTTGTAAAAATATAATTTATTAATGTGCGTTCATCTTGAACATTTAAAAACTTAGTGTAGTACAAGGACTATTCTTCGTCTTTAAATTGGTTTTTAAGAGCTGAAATAACTCTTTGAGCTGGAGATTGAAGTAATCCAATGATTTCTCCAATAACTTCTTCTTTAGATTTAATAGCTACTAATGTCTCTAATAAGTTCTCACCTACATACACTTCTTCCATGATGTAAGCTCCTTTGATAGCTGGTTTCTCAGCTTTCTTTCTGAACTCTTTAATAACTTTAGCTGGTGCGTTAGCAACATCAGCAAACATAATAGCACTATTTCCTTTTAAGATAGAAGGTAACTCCTCATAACCTCTGTCAGAAGACTCCATTGCTTTTGCAAGCAAAGTGTTTTTAACTACTTCTAATTTAATTCCAGCTTTGTTACAAGCTTTTCTAAAGTTTGAAGTAACTTCCGCATTAAGTCCTGATATATCAGTGATATAGAAGATGTTTGATTCAGCTAATTTAGCTTTTAACTCTTCAATCGCTACTGCTTTTTGTTCTCTAGTCATACGTGAAATTTTTTATTTACCAATTATACTGCTTTAGGATCTAAAGCAATAGCAGGGCTCATAGTACTAGATATATGAATAGACTTGATATAAGTACCCTTAGCTGCAGTTGGTTTTAATTTGATTAATGTTTGAATAAGTTCAGCCGCGTTCTCAGTAATTTTATCAGCATCAAAAGACACTTTACCAACAGAAGCGTGAACAATTCCAGTTTTATCAACTTTAAAATCGATTTTACCAGCTTTTACTTCTTGAACAGCTTTCGCTACGTCCATAGTAACTGTACCTGTCTTAGGGTTTGGCATTAAACCTCTTGGTCCTAAAATACGACCTAAAGGACCTAATTTACCCATAACAGCAGGCATAGTGATGATAACATCAACATCTGTCCAACCGTCTTTAATTTTTTGAAGGTACTCATCTAGTCCAACATAGTCAGCACCAGCAGCTTTAGCTTCAGCTTCTTTATCAGGAGTAACTAATGCTAACACTCTAACATCTTTACCTGTACCGTGAGGTAAAGTAACTACACCACGCACCATTTGATTTGCTTTACGAGGGTCTACACCTAAACGTACAGCGATATCTACAGATTCGTCAAATTTTGCAGAAGCAACTTCTTTTAATAATACAGATGCACTTTTCAAAGAATATAAAGTATTCTTTTCAATTTTTGCAGCAGCTTCTTTTTGCTTTTTCGTTAATTTTGCCATTTCTTCTTTCTTTTACAATTAAAAAGGAGCATTTCCTGTTACTGTTATTCCCATAGATCTTGCAGTACCAGCTATCATACTCATAGCCGCTTCAACAGTAAATGCATTTAAATCAGGCATTTTGTCTTCCGCAATAGCACGTACTTGTTCCCAAGTAACGCTTGCTACTTTTTTTCTATTAGGCTCACCAGATCCAGTTTTCACTTTCGCAGCCTCTAATAATTGAACAGCAGCAGGTGGCGTCTTAACAACAAAGTCAAATGATTTGTCTTTGTACACAGTAATTTGTACTGGTAAAACTTTACCGGGTTTATCTTGTGTTCTTGCATTGAATTGTTTACAGAACTCCATGATGTTAACTCCAGCAGCCCCCAAAGCAGGTCCAACCGGTGGCGAAGGATTCGCAGCACCTCCCTTAACTTGTAGTTTAACTACTTTACTAATTTCTTTTGCCATTTCTTAAAAAATTTGGCACATCTCAATTGGAAGCAAGATGTGTATGTATGTAACATTATAATTTTTCTACTTGCGTAAAGCTTAACTCCAATGGTGTTTTTCTTCCGAAAATCTTAACCATTACTTCAAGCTTGCGTTTCTCTTCATTAATGTTTTCGATTGTACCATCAAATCCATTAAATGGTCCATCTGTAACTTTAACAGACTCACCAACAGTGTAAGGGATTGCTCCTTTGTCAACTTTAACAGCTAACTCATCAACTCTACCTAACATTCTGTTTACTTCTGATTCTCTCAATGGAACTGGTTCTCCACCTCTGGTCTCACCTAAGAAACCGATAACTCCATTGATTGATTTAATAACGTGAGGAACCTCACCTGTCAAACTTGCTTCAATCATTACATAGCCTGGGAAGTAAACACGATCTGTAGTTTTCTTTTTACCATCTTTATTAATTGTAACAACTTTCTCAGTTGGTACTAAAACTTGTGATAAGTAATCAGCTAAACCTAAGCGAGAGATTTCAGATTCAATATAATTTTTAACCTTATTCTCTTGTCCACTTACCGCACGAACCACATACCATTTTTTGACACTTGTATCAGCCATAATATTTTTTTTATTTCCTTATGCTCTCGCCCAACTATAAAACACTCCTAAAACTTTACCAAACCCTGAATCTACTCCCCAAGTTGCAAGGGAAAATAAGATAGCAAAGACAGCAACAATTATAGTGTATCGTTGAACATCTGACCACGGAGACCAAGTAACATTACTTTTTAACTCCGTAAAAGCCTCTGATATGTAATTAAAAACTTTTGCCATGATTATATTGTTTTTGCACGGGTGGAGGGATTCGAACCCCCATCAACGGTTTTGGAGACCGCTATTCTACCCTTGAACTACACCCGTTTGTTAATAAAAGTCAGTGGCCTAAACCACTGACTTTCTAATTTATGTTTAATCTCAGAAAGATTAGTCAATAATTTCAGTAACCTGACCAGCACCTACTGTTCTACCTCCTTCACGGATAGCGAAACGTAAACCTACTGATAATGCGATTGGGCTTAATAACTCAACAGTGATAGTTAAGTTATCTCCAGGCATAACCATCTCAGTTCCTTCTGGTAATTGGATTGTTCCAGTTACGTCAGTTGTACGAACGTAGAATTGAGGACGGTAGTTATTGTGGAATGGAGTGTGACGTCCACCTTCTTCTTTTTTCAAGATATAAACCTCAGCTTTGAATTTAGCGTGTGGTTTAACTGAACCTGGTTTACAAATAACCATACCACGACGGATATCAGTTTTGTCAATACCTCTCAATAATAAACCTACGTTATCTCCAGCTTCTCCACGGTCTAAGATTTTACGGAACATCTCAACTCCTGTAATAGTAGAAGTTAATTTGTCAGCTCCCATACCGATGATTTCAACAGCATCTCCTGTATTAGCAACTCCAGTTTCGATACGTCCTGTAGCAACAGTTCCACGTCCTGTAATTGTAAATACGTCTTCTACTGGCATTAAGAATGGTTTTTCGTTGTCACGTACTGGCTCTTCGATCCATTTGTCAACTTCTTCCATTAATTCTAATAATGCATCAACCCATTTTTGCTCTCCGTTTAAAGCTCCTAAAGCAGATCCTTTAACTACTGGTCCATTATCACCGTCGTATTGGTAGAAAGATAATAAATCTCTAATTTCCATTTCAACAAGCTCTAATAACTCAGCGTCATCTACTAAGTCAACTTTGTTCATGAATACAACAATTCTTGGAATACCAACTTGGCGTCCTAATAAGATGTGCTCACGAGTTTGTGGCATTGGACCATCAGTTGCAGCAACTACTAAAATTGCTCCATCCATTTGCGCTGCTCCAGTTACCATGTTCTTAACGTAATCCGCGTGACCTGGACAGTCTACGTGCGCGTAGTGACGATTAGCTGTTTGGTATTCAACGTGAGAAGTATTAATTGTAATACCACGCTCTTTTTCTTCTGGTGCGTTATCAATTGAATCAAACGAACGAGCTTCTGAAAATCCTGCTTCAGCTAAAACTTTAGTAATAGCAGCAGTAGTAGTAGTTTTACCGTGATCCACGTGTCCGATAGTACCGATGTTTAAGTGCGGTTTCGAACGGTCAAAAGTTTCCTTTGCCATGATTTAATAATTTAATCTTAGTTATATAATTAGTGTTCAAATATAATAAAAAAACCTGAGCCAATGACGGGATTTGAACCCGTGACCTCTTCCTTACCAAGGAAGCACTCTACCCCTGAGCTACACCGGCTAATGCCTCTTATTTCTGTGGGGAGAGCAGGATTCGAACCTGCGAAGGTTACCCAACGGATTTACAGTCCGTCCTCGTTGGCCGCTTGAGTATCTCCCCTCAAACATTTTGTTTGATATTTTTTTTCTTTTGAGCCAGTGGAGGGACTCGAACCCACGACCTGCTGATTACAAATCAGCTGCTCTAGCCAGCTGAGCTACACCGGCTTTTTCTTCTCAATAGAAAAAGTCCGCTATTTCTAACGGACTGCAAATGTATATATTTTATTGATTAAAAAAAACAATTTACTTATTTTTTTACATTAATGTGATTTCGTTTTCTCCTTGAATTTCACAACTAAACGCTCTAAGGCATCGGTTCCTGCATCCACACTCTCTTCAAAACTCTTGCAAGTTTTCTTAACAACCATTTCATCTCCTGGTACCAGTAATTTCATCTCTGCTACTTTGTTTTCTTTCTCATTGGTATTTTCTAATTTCAAAAACACATCTACTGAAATTACCTTATCATAAAACTTTTCAAGTTTAGATAAACGCTCATTTACAAAATCTACTAATTTTCGATCTACATTAAAATTAATGGCTTGAATGTTAACTTTCATAAATAACTAATTAAATGGTTAATTTTACTTTTTCTTCATTCGAGGATGAGCCCCTTGGTAAACTTTTTTCAACTCTTTCAAGTTTATTTGCGCATAACCTTGCGTTGTTCCCAAACTCTCGTGCCCCATCAACTCCTTTATCGAATTGATATCTGCTCCATTCTCTAATAAATGTGTAGCAAATGAATGTCGCAACACGTGTGGACTTTTCTTCTCCTTCGTTGTTGCATTACTAAAGTAGCGATTTATAACCCGATAAACAAACATTTCATTGATTTTGTTACCTTTTTCATTAACCAACAAACTGTCATTTTTAGCCATATTACTCATAACCAAGCCTCTAACACTAATATATTTTTTTAGTATTTTTTCAACTACCTGAACCATAGGTATAACACGGACTTTATCTCCCTTTCCAAGAACTTTAACTTGATGCTGATAAAAATCCACATCACTTATTTTCAATGCTACCAACTCTGCTCTACGTAAACCTAAACAATAAAGCATTTCTACAATTAGTAAATCTCTAATCGAGTTAAAATCCTCTAACCCATCTAACATCTCTCTCACTGCATCAATTTCATTTACAGAAAAAGGTAATTGAAGTTTCTTCTCTACTTTCAACGAACGATGAAGTTGCAAAGGACTAACCTCTACTTCTTCTATTTTTTGCAAAAACTTGTAATAAGAACGTAACGAGCTCATTTTTCTATTAATCGAACGATTACTAACTCCCTGCTCAGATAATTCTACTATCCACAATCGCACACCATCATACTTAACAGTCAAATAATCTAAATCTTTCAATGCTAAAAAATCCACATAAGTAACTATATCATATTCATAAGCCTTAATTGTTTCAGCAGAATAATTTTTCTCTTTATACAAATACTCGATAAATCTTTCTAAATTTTTATCCATAAAAAAACCGTTACAACAAAGTTAGTACTTTATTATAACGGTTTAGTATAAATTTGTTCACATTACTAGATTTCTACTGAATCACGTAAGTGTTGAACGTATGCAGCTTTCTGCATTTTGTCTCTTTTTAAAACAGATGGTTTTGAGAAGTGTTGACGAGATCTTAACTGACGTAATGTCCCAGTTCTGTCAAATTTTCTTTTGTAGCGCTTAAGTGCTCTATCAATATTTTCTCCATCTTTAATTGGAATGATCAACATGTTTTCATACACCTCCTCTCGTTTGTGGTGCAAAAGTAATCCTTTTTTTATACAGCACAATAAAAAAAACACTTTTTTTAATTATTTATTAATCAGCTTATAAATTCACTAACCTACTTTCCTCTATGAAAATTATTATTTCCTAATCTCAAGCTGACAACTCCCTGAAATTTATAGCAACCTACATCCATATGCTACCACAATATAAACTTAATACTCCCATAGTCTAACCATAAAAAGACAGCATTATGATACTAACTTTTAAAGCAAATTCACCTCATCAAAACAATAAAACTCCAACGAAGCATACTTCAAATAAAAAATACTATTGTCTATAAGTAACCTTATTCTTTCTCTATCACAAACCATAACACTCTATCACAGTAAATTATGATCTCTCTTTATGGATTAACAAAATTTCGTTTTCTACCATATATATGGTATTTTCATTATCTACTACCTATAAAAAAGATACAATACTTATTTTTGCAATTAATTAGAAACTCCCCGTTAAAATAAAACACTTTAAAATTTAAATGAAAAAATTACTTAACAATACAATTGTAAGATTACTTTTAGGAGTAATAGTTGGCTTAATCATTGGCCCTTACTTAACAGATGGTTTACTTCAAGTAATCTTATCTTCTCGCCACGTACTTGGACAAATTATCTTATTCTTAGTGCCATTAATTATCTTAGGTTTTGTTGTTTCATCAATTACAAAACTTAATACTAATTCGACTAAGGTAATTGGATTCTCCATCGTTATTGCTTATCTATCGAGCATAGGTGCCGGATTCTTTAGCTCGGCTTTAGGATTCAACATTATCCCTCATTTAGAAATAGCGAATAAAGCGAATAGCTTAAAAGAATTACCTGCTATGCTTTTCAAATTAGACATCCCTCCTGTTTTTGGAGTTATGACTTCTCTAACATTAGCACTTATGATTGGTATTGGAATTTTATGGACTCAATCAAAACCGTTAGAAAAAGCTTTCGATCATTTTAAAGATATTGTACTCCTATTGGTAAATAGAGTACTTGTTCCTATTTTACCTTTTTATATTATGGCAAACTTTGCCCTATTAAGTTATGAAGGTTCTATTCAATCACAGCTTCCTGTATTTTTAACAGTAATTATTATTGTAATTATAGCGCATTTTGTGTGGTTAGCATTTCTATACACTATCGCAGGAATCTATTCTAAACAAAATCCATGGGAAGTTATCAAACATTATCCACCTGCTTATTTAACAGCAGTAGGAACAATGTCGTCTGCGGCTTCTTTAGGTATGGCTTTACAATCTGCCCATAAAAGCAAAGTTCTAAAACCAGAAATCACTAACTTTACTATTCCATTCTTTTCAAATATTCACTTATGTGGTTCTGTTCTTACTGAGGTTTTCTTTGTAATGACAGTATCTCAAGTATTATATGGCTCAGTACCTGATATTGGTACAATGATTTTATTTATTGTACTTCTTGGAATATTTGCAATTGGAGCTCCTGGTGTACCGGGAGGAACAGTAATGGCTTCATTAGGAATCATCGCTTCTGTTTTAGGTTTTGATGATGCAGGGATTGCTTTAACATTGACTATTTTTGCATTACAAGATAGCTTTGGTACCGCTTGTAATATCGCAGGTGATGGGGCGCTTAGTTTAATGGTAACAAAATATAGTGATAATAAACAAACAGCATAGTCTCTATAAATTACTATGTGGTTTACAATAGACATAAAATGATTAAAAAACTTTTAAACAATACCATATTCAGATTATTAACTGGCGTTGTATTAGGACTTATTGTAGGTCCTTATCTAACGGATGGATTACTGCAAATAATTCTTTCCGCAAAACATATATTAGGCCAGCTAATCTTATTCTTAGTTCCCTTAATCATTTTAGGTTTTATTGTTTCCTCTATTGCTAAATTAGATCAAAACTCTTCGATCATTATCGGATTTTCATTAATCATTGCTTACGCTTCAAGTGTAGGAGCCGGATTATTTAGTGCTTCTTTAGGATATAATATACTTCCATGGATAGATGTTCCTAAATCTACTTCTACATTAAATGAATTACCTGCTATGCTTTTCAAATTAGACATTCCTCCTATATTCGATGTAATGACTTCTTTGGTATTAGCCTTGATGCTTGGTTTAGGAATTTTATGGATACAGTCTAAAGAATTAGAAAAAGCCTTTGATCACTTTAGAGAAATCGTTCTTTTACTTGTAAATAGAGTTCTTGTTCCACTTCTCCCCCTATACATCGCCTGTAACTTTGCATTACTTAGCTATAGAGGTTCAATACAATCACAGTTACCTGTTTTTATCAAAGTAATTGCTATTGTTATTGTTGCTCACGTTGTTTGGATTGCGATCTTATATACTATAGCAGGCTTATATGCGCGTAAAAATCCTTGGGAAGTATTAAAGCATTATGGCCCTACTTACTTAACAGCATTAGGAACAATGTCATCTGCGGCCAGTTTAGGGGTTGCATTACAATCTGCTCACAAAAGTAAAATATTGAAACCTGAGGTATCTAACTTTACAATACCTTTCTTTTCTAACATTCACTTATGTGGAGCTATGATAACAGAAACATTCTTTGTAATGACAGTTTCCTTAGTTTTATACGGCCATCTACCAGATGTAACTACACTAATTCTATTTATAGTATTATTAGGAATATTTGCTTTAGGGGCACCTGGAGTACCAGGAGGTGCGTTAATGGCTTCTCTCGGGTTAATTACTCAATTATTAGGATTTGACGATGCAGGAATAGCCTTAACACTGACCATTTTTGCACTACAAGATAGTTTTGGTACTGCTTGCAACATTGTAGGAGATGGAGCACTTAGTTTAATGGTAACAACATTTCACGATAAACAGCATAAAAAAAGGGAAGCTAATTAGCTTCCCTTTTTTTATGCTGTTTAAAATAAACTTAGTCTTTTAAGATATTACGAGAGATTACTAATTTTTGAATCTCTGTAGTTCCCTCACCAATAGTACATAATTTAGAATCACGGTAGAACTTCTCAACTGGGAAGTCTTTTGTATAACCGTATCCTCCGTGAATTTGTACTGCTTCGTTAGAAACTTTCACACATACTTCAGATGCATACATCTTAGCCATTGCTCCTAATTTAGTAACAGGCTTGTTGTTATTCTTTAAGAATGCAGCTTTGTGTAATAATAACTCAGAAGCTTCAATCTCTGTAGCCATATCAGCTAATTTGAATCCAATCGCTTGGAATGAGCTAATAGGTTTACCAAATTGAACTCTTTCTTTTGAGTATTTTAAAGCAGCTTCATAAGCTCCTTTAGCAATACCTAAAGATAAAGCACCAATAGAGATACGTCCACCATCCAATACTTTCATTGCTTGGATAAACCCTTCTCCTACTTCACCTAAACGGTTAGCATCTGGTACGCGACAATTATCAAAGATAAGCTCTGCTGTTTCTGAAGCACGCATACCTAATTTGTTCTCTTTTTTACCGCTTGAAAAACCTGGAGTTCCTTTCTCAACAACAAATGCTGTCATACCGTGTGAATCTCCTTTTTCTCCTGTACGTACAATTACTACAGCTACGTTACCAGAAATTGCGTGTGTAATGAAGTTTTTTGCTCCATTTAATACCCAATGATCTCCATCTTTTACTGCAGTTGTACTCATACCTCCTGCATCAGAACCCGTATTGTGTTCTGTCAATCCCCAAGCACCAATCCATTCTCCTGTTGCTAACTTTGGAATCCATCTTTTCTTTTGTTCTTCATTGGCAAAAGTTAAGATGTGATTTGTACATAATGAATTATGCGCCGCTACAGATAATCCGATTGATGAATCTACTTTTGAAATCTCTTCAACTACCGTGATATATTCATGATACCCAAGTCCAGACCCTCCATATTCTTCTGGTACAAGTACACCCATAAATCCCATTTCCCCTAATTTCTTAAACAAGTCTACTGGGAATATTTGTGCTTCGTCCCATTCCATAATATTTGGACGAATATGTTGTTCTGCAAAATCTCTGATTGATTGCGCAATCATTGCTTGAGTTTCGTTGTATTCAAAATTCATAGTTGATAGTTTTAATTCGTGAATTTCAAATATAAACTAATTATATCTACTTTGTCAATAGGGAATTTCTCAATTTTCACTAAATCCTGTTTATTAACAAAATCTCCATTCATACTCCTATACTTTACAACTTCCCTTGCTATAAAGTAATTCATATAAGGTAATTCTTTGATTTGATTAATTGTAGCTTCATTTATATTCAATAAAGTGTATGCCGGAGAGGTCTTTAATATGAAATATTTTGATAATTCTACCACTGTCTCCTCTGGTATACCTTTTACAAATTTTAACTGTTCAATTGACACAAATCCTCCTAAGCGTGCTCTCTCTTTTAATATCCTATCTGCATAGGCAGGACCAATTCCTCTTACTTTTTGTAAATCATCATTAGTAGCAGAATTAATACAAATTGGCTCAATAATCTCTTCTCTATCCTTTTTAGTATCCCCTTTTTTCTCATACTTTAATTCCCCTTTCTGTTGATTAACCCATTTAGGAAATTTAAAATAAGGACTATATTTTTCTAACCACTCACCTGATACCTGTGTAACATTCTGAAACTCCCGTACTGAGTTTACATATAAATTTTTATCTCGAAACTGATGTAATCTATCTATCTCTTCCTTAGTCATTCCAAATAAAAAACCCTTATAATCACTAATAAAGTTAGGATTAAAAGGGTATATAGTATCTTGTTTAAAGCTTTGTAATTGATATAAACTATCTATCAATAGAACTTTAGATTGATAAGATGATGAAATAAAGGTAGCATCTTGTCTATTGCCACTTCTCTTAATAGACAAGAATAAAACCAATAAACTACTTTGAATAATAACCAATAAAACAATCAATATTATTAGTCCTCTTTTTTGAGATTTAGAATAATAGTAAAACTTTTGTTTGACAGAAGATAACATAGGTTTCTTTTTACAGAAAGTTAATCATTCTATCTGTCAAAAAAATACACTAATCAAATATCTTTTACAAATCAAAAACGGATGTTCTCTTAGTGTAAAAAAAGTCCTTTATTTTAGCGAAGAATGCTAATGTAACATATAATGCAAAAGCTAAACCTAATGTGAAAAAAGAAAGATATATAAAAAACAATCTAACACTTGTAGCCCTCATTCCAAGTCTATCTGCAACACGCGTAGAAACTTTAAATCCATATCTTTCAAAAAAGTGACGTAAGTTGGTTATCATATCTATTTTTTAAATTATTTATCAAAAATACAAATTATTGTTTCAAATACCTCTTTCCAACAATACATTCTAAACACCTCCCCTCGTCGCAATACTTTTTCTTCAAATGAACAAGCGCTTGACTGTCAACAATATTTTCTACTTTTATATTATTCTTTACAAACAAACTTACAATGCTATTTTGCTCAGCCTGTATATTCATACCTATCTCTATTATTTCAGCTAAATCATAATCTTCTATATTTTTACTCCGCTTATATACTATCTGCATAGGAAGAATTACATTTACTATTAATAGATCTATAAAACTTCTTGTCATCCGCTTTACCTGTCTTTTACTTTCCTTATTCAAAACATAATGATTCTGCCAATAATCACTTATCTCAACATTAAAGTAACGGTATAATTCTTCTATATTAGTGACTTCTAAAATCTGCGTAATAACCCTCTTATGGTGATAATACCAACTTGCTAATTGTGCTAATCGAATAGTAGGGAAGTTTTGAGGGCGCAATTGAAAAAACTGAAGTTCACCACTTGGTCTTTCTTTTAAATTATGTTTATACTTTAGAAATTGCCATTCACTTCTTAACAGCTTTACATACTCATCATCAACCTCATCACCTGTATGCAATAAACCAACCACACCAAAAAACAATGCCTCTATTTGTATTAATGAATTAGCTTGTTTGTATACTATAGTCACAGGCAATTGACGCATTGCATCAAAAAAAACCTCTCCATTAGAATTTAAACCAAAACTTCTCGCTAAAAAACAAAAGAATACTTGTTCCCAATGATAATTCGTCTCTGCTAACAACAACTCTATCGGTTTTGCTTTATACTCTAACCGTTCAATAAACAATCTATCTCGCCAAGACATCCAACTCAAAGCATCAATCTCTTTAATAAATTCCTCACATTTTAAAGGCTTTCTACCTAACAATAAATGATTACTTTTCTCTACAAGTTTAACGTTTACATAGTTCTCTAAAATCAAGACAGGAATCTCTGTTCCATCTTTCCTAAAAACAGGCATATCATACTCCCAAACTACATGTAGAATAACATTGTTATAACGATTGTCTTTCTCGTGATTATGCGCATACCATTCTGAAGCACATTTATGAATTTCTACATTACCTGCCCAAACTTGCTCATCTATTTTTAGTTTAGCATTAAAAAAATCAGGACCATCTAATCCCGTAAATATTCCTATTGAATATATTATTATCTTCTCATTATTAGCAGTGCGCAACTCATTTGAGTTAAAAAGTTGATTTGCCCACACATAGTGAAGGAATGCTTCTTTCATAAAATAAAGGGCTATTATGGTTAATCTAATTCCTTTTAGGTACTTTTATAAAACTATTCCAAACATCTTCTAATTATGAGAATACAATTAAGTTTTATTCAAATACTATTTATTTGTCTATCATTCAATTTATTTGCACAAAAACCTAACCAAAATATATTAGTTGAATACGAAAGCTTTATAAATAATAAAATTGTTAATCAAGACAATCCACTTATGCTTATTAGCAATTTAGATTACGCTTTTTTATATCAGAAAAAGCACCTTGATGTAGGTATTGAGAATTATCCGTTCGAACAAACTTATATTGATTTTAAAAAGCAAGAATACTTATCCCTTGCTCAACTTGATTTAAAGTCAAGAATCAAAACAACAGCAACTAATAGCTATACTAATTTTCTACTGAGTAGAGAAACTAAAAAAATTGCAGGATACACTTGTAAAAAAGCAACAATAGAAATAAACTCCAACAAGTATACGTTATGGTATACTGATGTAATTAAAGCTAAAGGGAGTCCACTATTATTAGGGGCTAACTTAGGGCTTGTATTGGAAATAGACAGAAATGGTACTTATAAAATAACCGCTAAGAAAATAACTCAAAACCTTTCTATAGATATCAATCCGTATCTAAAATTAGAGGGAAGCGAAATGGTAGACCTAAAGCTTTACCAAAAGAAATTATGGGAAAGTAGATTCAAAACAATTCCTCTTTTTGAAAATGACCTTGTTAATTATTCTGACACCCTAATAAACAAACCTAACTTACTACGATTTGCTAAAGGAACACTTCTCGTAACTAAAGTAAAATTCCCTAAAATAAATAATACAGATCAAGTATTTGTAAACCTTACAGAACAATCAAACGGTGATGCTTATGATAGAACTGGTAGTCTATTTTTGATACCTTATTATCATGAAATATCATTGATGGATGCTTTGGAAAGAGGCTTAGATATTTTACCCGTTTATCAAAACAAAGAGTCTTCTAATAAATATCAAGGAGTCGTTGCTACAAACAACTATACTCCTCCAATTGAGCTAATGCGATTCTTTACTCCTTTTGGAGTAAAAGGTTTTAATCATATTGAAGTATTAGATTACCAATGGCAAGAGAAGGCTTTTTACAGACAAGAGATTACAGAGTTTGCTCCACTTATAAGCAATAGTGAATGGTATATTGGTGTATATATTGGAAACTACGACAAAGGAGGTCATAAAATAAGTGCAGATATAACAATTCACCCCAACGGAAGTAAACAAAGTGAGGTAATTAATATGATGCCTCTTTTCAATACAACAAATGTAATGGAGATGGCAGGGCAAAACTACCCTACAATGTTTTCAAGTTCAGAAGGTCTTAAAATAGAATTCACAGCTACAACAGATATGAAGAATGTGCGTTTACGCTACATTGCAACAGGTCACGGTGGTTGGGCAAATGGAGATGAGTTTAATCCTAAACCAAACACAATCCTTTTAAACAACACTAAAGTTCTTGATTATTTACCGTGGCGACAAGATTGTGGTTCTTACAGAGATTACAATCTCGCTTCAGGTAATTTTGAGACGGGACTATCCTCATCTGATTTAAGTAGATCAAACTGGTGTCCTGGCACTATTACTCCACCTATTTGGATTCCGTTAGGTGATATCCCAAAAGGGACACATACCTTGCAAATCAAAATTCCAATGGGCAAACCAGAAGGAAAAAGTTTCAGTTACTGGAATATATCAGGTGTATTATTTAGCGAATAAAAAAAGGGACTTCATTTATGAAGTCCCTTTTTTGTATTTTTTTACTACCAATACGTAAAGAAATAATTATGTAAAGAAGTTCCAAGCAATTCCAAATCTAAACATAAAGTCTCGATATGGATTATTTGGTGCTGAGTAGTAATTATACCCACTCATACTTGAATTAAAATGTTCAAGTTTTAAATAAATACGTGCTGTACGCACTTTCATATTTACAAAAAAGTCAAACACTGGATAACCACCAATTTTTACTTTATCCTGAACAAAGAAATCTCCTAACAAAGGGTTGTAATCATTTCCATAGTATTTAGTAAAGTAACTAAAAGTAATACCTGTTTGAAACTTTAATGCTTTATCAAAAAAAGCGTCAGAGTAATACAATGTATTTCTTGTTACAAAATCAGGAACATTCAAAATATTGTCTGCTTGATCTACCTTTTGGTATAAGAAAGTATTGTCTAAACCAAACTTACCAACTTGAATATCTTTTGAAAGTTGTAATGATAAATAGTTTATTGTTTTCCCATATTGTTTAGGAGAAACTAACAATTGATTTGCAATTCCAAAATCATTATACTCCGTTGCATCATTTGAAAAATACAATTTATCTTTTAATACAGAATAGCTTCCTGAGATAGAAACCCAAGGTGTATTAATAGTAGCATCAAATTGATTTATTTTTTCGTTATTAAACTCTTTATACCAGTTGTATCCAACATAGTCACTTTGATATAAATAGTAACTTAAATTACCCATTCTATTCAACTTTTGATATCCAAGATCAAAAGAAATATTGTCAGATAATTTATAAAAAACATCAGCTTCTATATTACTTGTATTATCATCTCCCAAAGAGGTACTCAACAATAGATTTGCTTTCCAATTATTCTTGTGATAAGTATACTTACCCCCAATCATATTAATATTCTTTTCAATTTGATCAGGCACAATACCTTCTTCAATATGAGCTATACTTTTATAATAATAGCGATATTTATAGAAGTCTGTAAAGAATTGAAAACGTCCAACAACATCAGATTGATAGGCAGCTCCAACACGATTAAATAAATTATAATAACGTGTTTTATTACTTATTTCACTTTGAAAAGCATCTCCGAATCTTGTTTTATCATCATACTGACTATTGACATTTCCTTGTTTATACTCAAAGAATTTATCTTCATAAGTAAACTCATGAGTCAATAATATACCATTCTTAAAAGACTTGTTTAACTGATACTGGTGATTAAGATAAAAGCGTTTCCCTTTTAACATAGTTTCTACATCGCGGAAATAAACATTTAATCGTTCACGTTTATTATATGGAGCCTTACTCTCTTCAAATAAATCTAAATCTCGGATACCTCCATTTTCTTGATTCATTATATCTTGGAAAGTAAAGTGCGTTCTAAGCAAATATTTTTTATTTGGAGAAATATAACTTGACCCTATTCTAAAATTACCTGTAGAAGACAATTGATTAATATACTTTCCTAAAGATCTCAATCCTTTGTACCCTACAAATAAATTTAAATTCTCACTTGTATTTAGAGTAATAAATGCATCAAGGTTTTGGCCTTGTTTCATAACACTTCTATAATACAAATCAGTATATGGCGTAGGAGAGGAATAATAGTTAATATCATCCGCATCTAAGTATGCAAATTGTTTTGCTTCAAAACCAAAACCAGGGAGTACATTGTTCTCCTTATAATTATACTTTAAGACATTATAAGTTTGACCTTCATTTGCAAAAGGCAACAAGCCAAAAATATCTTTTCTTAAATAATTAAACGTATAATATTTCTTTACACTTAATGCAGTGTCAACAGCAATTGTATCATTTTTAATTGAAATGATTTTATAATCTCGAATAGGCGCAACAGAGTCTTTCTTGACTTTCTTTCTTAGACTCCCTATTTCTTTTTTACCATTGTTATCTTGTTCTTCGTCTGGACGATAACTACTTTGTTCTCCCAAGTTTTGGAATTGCCCATAAGAAGTTATAAAACAGAATAGAAACAGAAAAACACCTAAGTACTTTCGCATACAAACTAAATTTGGACAAAGGTAATTTTATTTTTTAATTAAATAAAAAAAGCCATCCGAAGATGGCTTTCTTATTTCATTTTGACTAATTAATTTTTAGCCCATATTAATTTAGAATTCATTTTGTCACCACCCATTCGAGCAGCAGCAGCATCTTTATTAGCTTTATTCACAAGATCTAAATCACTTGGATAAGTAATTCTCTCTGGTAAATCAGTTAAGTTTTCTAAAGGTACAAAAGTATAAGACGTTTCTCCATTAGGCCCTTTAGCAATCAAATCATGAGATTGACCTGGTAAAAGTAGCGTTTTAGGATACTTTGTTCTTCTATACTCTGCCCAAGCTTCGTAAGGTTGTAAATAAAGTGCAATGTACTTTTGTGTTAAAACCGTCTCTTCACTTGCTGCAGGTAATGTGTTTACATAAGCATCAATATCAGCTTGAGCCACACCCCAACGAGCCATAGAAGCAGAAACTCCTTTTTTATACTCTGCATCATCCCAGTTTTTATTTTCAGAAACTAAAAATGCAACCTCAGCATACTCCATTAAAACTTCACCATAATCAGCTTTATAAACTGCTGCACCAAATTGAGAAGCAGCTCCTCTTTGTGATCCAGTAAAGTTATCTTGTAATCCGATAGGGAATCCTGTATAGAAACTTGCTTCACGATCAACATAGTTTCCAACCTCAACGCTTGGAGCACTTGTATCTTCAGGATCAGAATAAAATAATACTCTTACTTCATTTTCTACACCATCATCATCTTTTTTCAGATTAGTTTTAGGAGCAACCATTCTAAATAAACGTGGATCAACTTTTCCTGCAAAAACATTAGTCTCTCCTTTCAATAATTCAACAAATGTATTCGTCGGTGCAAAGTCATTACGATTATCAATAAATGCTGCTGTATAGAATGGTGCAGGATTTATCTTATCATTTTGAAATACTTGGATTACGTTATCATCGTTTGATTCCATCACTCCACTTGCTATAGCCTCATTAATATGAGCCTGAGCTTCTGGAATAACATTTTTCACGCGGTTAGCAATCTTTAATCTTAATGAATTAGCAAAACGTTTTAAAACGATTGGTCTTCTAAACAAGTTATCTCCACTTGAGAACACATTATTTGCTTGTAAATTCACAGATTCAGCAGCCTCTTTCAACTCCTTCATCAAATCTTTATAAATTTTTTCTTGAGGAGCAAACTTTGGTGTAGCTTTTTCATTTTCAGTTCCAATAGTCATTCCTTCGAAATCTGGATCATCACTACCATAAGAATAGTAAGGAATATCTCCATAAATTTCTAAAGCTTGTAACTGAGCATACGCAATCATAACACGTGCTGCTGCTAATTGATTTTTTGGATCTCCATATGCTGCAATCTTTGCTTCGTTTGCTGGATCTTCTAAAATATCAATAATTGTTTTATATTTCTTTACTGCTAAAAAGATATCACGGTATAAACTATTATTTACACCAACTCTAAACTGATATCTATCTTCTGCTGTATAGTTTCTTTGTGCTGAATACTGCACCCAAGGTAGAGCCATACGAGCAGAAGGGAAACCTCCTCTTGTATTAGTCATTAAAGCCTTGTTAGCACCATTAAAAATTCCCGTTGTACGAACCTCTGTTGGTTTATTTGGGTTTACATTTATGTCTTCTAAATCCTTATCACAACTTACTAAAGTAAGTACACAAGCAATGAAAGACAATTTATATATAAGCTTTTTCATAATACTCTTTAGAATTTAAATTTAACATTCATTCCGTATGTTCTTGTAGAAGGTAAAGAAGCTCCTTCAATAGCTTGGATGTTTCCACTTCCGTATGAAGCCATTTCAGGATCCATACCTTTCCAAGCAAGATTCCAAGTAAATAAGTTACGACCAAACATAGAAATAGTAATTCCTTTAAAAGGCCCAACCCACTTAGTAGGTAAATCATATCCTAAAGATATCTCACGTAATTTCACATAGTCTGCATCAAAAATGTTCTGTGCATCAACTGTAGTTTGATGAGCTTTAGCCCAATCAATTGCATCTACAACTTTATCATTTTTAGTTCCATCTTCTTTAACACCATCTAAAATCACACCTTTCTCACGGATACCATCAACTGCAGTTTCTTCTAACATACCAGAGTACATTCCGAACATATGAGAAGTAGAGTAATATTTACCTCCTTTTTGAATATCAAGTAAAACTCCTAAACGGAAATTTTTGTATTGGAAGCTGTTACGAATACCCATATTATAATCAGGTAAATATGAACCTAAAGCTTGTACTCCTGTTGATTTATATAAACCATTCGCTCCTACTACTTTATTACCATTTGCATCTCTTACATAATCTTTACCATAAATTTGTCCATAAGCCTCACCTACTTTTCCTTGTAAAGAAACGTTAAATGGAGCTCTTGTTATTTCAACTGACTCAACTCCATCAGCTAATCTTGTTAACTCATTTTTATTTTTAGAGAAGTTCCAAGAAATATCCCATGAAAAATCAGGTGTTCTAATTGGAGCTAAATTAACTGTAGCCTCAAGCCCTTTGTTTTTCATATCTCCAGCATTCAACCATTTATAAGCAAATCCTGTAGCTGGGTCATACTGTACTCTTGTAATAAGATCCTTAGTGTCAATTTGGTAATAAGAAACCTCGAAACCTACTCTATTATTTAAGAATGCAGCCTCTAAACCGATTTCTTTAGTAGTCATCATCTCTGGTTTTAAGTCAGGATTGTTAGCCGTAGCACTTAATGAATACGTAGGAGAACCTAAGAAAGGCCCATCTAAATTAAAGTAATCATTTGTTCTATAAGCATCAGTATCATTACCAACTTGTGCCCATCCTAATCTCAATTTACCAAACGATAACCAATCAACTTCTGGTAATAAAGTTGAGAAAATAAATGTACCTGTTACAGAAGGATAAGTAACTGACTTTTTCACAGTAGAGAACCAATCTGTACGTGTTGTACCTTCTAAGAATAAAAACTCCTTATAGTTTAAGCTAACAGAACCAAACACACTGTTTGTTCTCATATGAGTTTTATCATTTGAAGATTGTGCAGGAGAGTTACTATTACTTAAATTATACAAGTTAGGTAAGTCTAAACCTCCTACTGTAGTTCCATATAAATAATCTCTTCTTTTCTCACTTCTATTAACTCCAACAAAAGCGTTTAACCCAAAATCACCAAAATGATCATCATAATGTAAACGACCTTCATAGTTATATTCAGAAATATTACGTTTCAATATACTATAACTTGAAGTAGCTTGAGAACCAACAGCAACTTGCTCTTCTACTGTAAAACTATAGCGATCTCCATACACAGTACCTACAGCATATAATTTATCACTAAAGTTATAAGTCAACTTCACATTTCCATAAGTTCTATTACGAACATCTTGAGAAGTATTTTCATGAACTACCCAATAAGGGTTATCAGAATATGCAGGTCTTGCATCATTCCAATCATTTCTATTCCAAGATCTTTGATTACCATTTTCTAATTTATAGTCTTTAAGCTTTTTAAAGTCTAATTGTCTTTGAGACCACTGGAAGAATTTCTGAGCAACAGAGTTATCTCCATACCCAACTTCAGGTCTATTAAATCCTTTAGTATAAACATAACTAATGTTTGTTTCTGCTTTTAACTTATCCGTTAACTGAGTAGAAGCATTTACAGTAAAGTTATTTTTCTGTAATTTAGAATTAGGAACAACCCCCTCAGTAACATTATTACTAAAAGACATTCTTACATTACTATCTTTATAAGACTTACCTACAGCTACAGATTGATTATGTGTAATACCTGTTCTAAAGAAAGATCTTACATCATTTTTAGATTTTACCCAAGGTACTTCTTTCATATAATCGTTAGAAAATTCAGGATCAAAAGCATACCATGGTAAATACATAGTACCATCTAACTTAGGTCCCCAGCTTTCATCAGTAGAATATTCTGGGATGTTATACATTTTCCCGTCAATCTCAACTTGTGACCACTCTGGAGAAGAACCACCTCCATAAGAGTTTTGCATTTTCGGCATAATGTTTACACTCTCAAAAGTAATTCCAGTGTTAACCTCAATATCTGTACGACCATTCTTTGCAGACTTAGTAGTATAAATGATTACACCATTACCTCCTCTATTTCCATATAAAGCAGAAGCAGGTCCTCCTTTTAATACAGTTACAGATTCGATTTCATCTGGATTTATATCCGCAGAAGTATCACCATAATCACGTCCACCAGCACCTCTTTGCATATTAGTATCCCCAAAGTTACTATTATCCAAAGGTACCCCATCAACAACGATTAAAGGTTGGTTGTTTCCTGTTACAGATTTAATACCACGTAAAACGATACGAGCAGAACCTCCCATTGAAGATGGAGAAGTTACTTGTAAACCAGCAACATTACCAGACAATGCATTTACAGCATTTGTTTGTCCAGCTCCTGATAATTCATCTCCTTTAACTTCTTGAGAAGAATAACCAAGTTTCTTTTTGTCACGCTTAATACCCAAAGCTGTTACTACAACTTCATCAAGCATTTCTTCATCACTTGCCATTGCAACATTAAAAATTGATGCAGCACCGACAGTGTGTTTAACGTCTTTCATTCCCACAAAAGAAAAAACAAGAACATCTCCTGCTTTTGTTTTAAGAGAATACTTCCCATCTAAATCAGTTTGTGTACCATTTGTAGTACCACTGATTACAACAGAAACCCCAGGAAGAGGAAGCCCCTCTTCGCTTACAACTCCGCTAAGAGTCTTTTCTTGTGCGAAACCAACCTGTACAAATAGGGTCAGAATACACATAAAGATCCAAGTAAACTTTGATTTCATTATAATTATTTTGATTAGTTAGTATAACAAATCTAACAAAAGATTTTAAATAACATTAACTTTTGTTAGATTTTTTTAGCAATCAGAATAAATATAGTTTAAAGATAAACACCCATATGTATCAAAAAAACAATAATACAATCATAAATATATAAATTACACAATACCGAGAATCACACCAATCCCTTACAAGCATTGGGTTTTAACATAAAAAACATTACAAAATTGATATTAAATAAATCAATCCCTCTAAAACAAAAGAAGCCACTCAATTGAGTGGCTTCTTTATTATTAATTCAATATCTAATTATTATAAACAGGATTATTCAATATTTCATTTTGCGGAACCATAAAAGTCATCTTTGAATCATCATAACTAAAATTAGTGTTTGCAAAATAAAGGTGATTGCTTCCATAGTTAAAATCTGCCTTATTTCGTTTAATAGCAGCATAAGCTTTCCCTTCACCCCATAGTTCAATACGTGTTTGTAATAAAATCTGTTCTTTTAAGTTATTACCACTTAAATTATCAACGAATGTTACATCTGCAACTCTTACAGCTAAAAATTCTTTTAATATTTCTTTTGCTGCTGCTTCCTGTCCAAGTCTTGCTTTTACTTCAGCATTTAACAAGTACATTTCTTCAACTCTCATAAATACATAATCAGATTCAATGATACGTTGTCCTCCAAAAAGTTTCCCTTTAGCAGAATAAAATTTATTTGCAGGAACAGTATTCTCTTTTCCAATTTTCATTTCTTCTCCTGTTACATCTGTTACAATATTGCTAACAAATTGTTGTTTACGAACATCTTTATCTGATATTGCTTTATACAATTCTGTTGACATACCTTTTGTGTCACCAACATATGCATAGCTGTATGTATAAACATCCATTTGGCCCCACCAAGAAACCAAATCCAAATTGTTCTCTGAAGTCAAAACAGCTCCCCACATCCAGTTAGGGTTACTTGACATTTTATTAAAACCTGCTAATAGTCCATTTTTAGAAGCAAGAGGATAAGCACCACTTAGAATAATGTCATCAGTTAATTTCCCAGCTTCAATTAAAGCATCGTTTGTTCCCTTAGCTGCATAAACATAGGCAAGTATTCCTTTTGTAACCAAGTAATTTACGTTCTTTTCTTTTCCAACTGCACCAGCCTCCTCAAACAATTGAATCGATTCATTTAAATCTTTAATCATAAAATCAAAAACTTCTTGAGTAGTCTTTGCTGCCAAATTTTCTAATACAGGAGCTTCATAAATAGGAAGTAGTTTTTCATTTGCATCATAACCTTTTGTATACATTACAGCAAGATTATAATACATATATGCTCTTAAAGCTTTTGCTTCAGCTAAAACCTTTTTTTCTGTATTATTAAGTTCCTTTCCATCATATGGTGCAATTACATTATTTGTACCTCGTACCATATAATAATAAAACCTCCAAGGCTTATAATTTTCATTACTTGTAAAGTTGGTTATATTTTGCAAATTAGCAATTCTGCTATACCAACCATAAATTGCACTATTAAGATTTACATCTCCAGCAAGCATATCTGTATAAATGTCAAAACCTTTTTGTCCAAAATCATCGTGTCCAGTTGTTCCACCAGAAAAAGCTCTAACATTATAAGCGTACAAACCATTTAAAGTAGCCGCTCCTAAGTGAGGTGAGTTCTCAGAAACTTTATCTATATCTGATTTTGAAATAGTATCAGTTGCTGACAATTCTAAGAAATCTTTTGAACAAGCTCCAAACATAAGTCCTACGCTTAAAGCTAATAATATTATTTTTTTCATGTCTTTTCGATTAATTAGTGATTAAAATTTAACTTTCACTCCCCCTGTGATTGTAGTTAAAGGAGCATACTGATATGTTGAAGATTGTCCAAATTCAGATGTAGCAGGGTTGAATCCATCACGTTTAGCAAATAAGAATAGGTTGTCTCCTGAAACATAAAAACTTAAGTCTGCTAACCCCAATTGTTTTACAAATAATTTAGGTAATGTATAACCTAAACGAATATTATTAATGCTCAAGAAATCAGATTTAGTTAAGAAACGAGTAGAGGTACCATTTACACTTGCATCAGCATCACTTGAAATTCGAGGTACATCAGTAATATCTCCAGGTTTTTGCCATCTATTATCAATGTCTTTATGCCAATTATTTCCACCTACTTTATCATTATGCATCAAACTTGCATAAGCACTATCATAAGAATAACCTCCTAAACTATAAAGCATTTGAACAGATAACTCCCATCCTTTTAATCCACCACTCAAGTTTATCCCACCACGCACTTTTGGAATAGCAGATTTACCAACATACTGTTGTGTACCTTCAGCATAGTTAAAAGTTTTTTCTTTAGTTAACTGACCCTCTTTATCTGGATTAGCTACTAAGAAATCAGTTAATGAAGCAACATATTGTTTTTCCCCATTTCCGTCAGTATAAGTATATGTATACCATTGTGCTCTTCCAGACTCACTGTCAACTCCAGCCCATTCTCTCATATAAAAATCAGCAATTGAATGTCCCGCTGAACGTCCATACAAGCCATCAATATCAAGCACTTTTTCTTGTCCTGTAGAAGGGTCTATTGGCATATTGATTAACTTATTTTTTAAATACTCACCATTGATCGCAATATCAAAATAAGCATCCTTAGTTTGTAATACGTGTCCAACTACATTAAATTCTACCCCCTGATTTCTCAATTTACCATCATTTACTGTCATCAATGCATAACCAGCCGATGGACCTACTCTACGGGTAAAAATTAAATCATCAGTATCTTTTAAATAATAATCAACCGATACATCTAAATATTTTTTCAAACTAACTTCAACACCTGTCTGAAACATTTTTGATTTTTCCCAAGTTAAATCAGGATTCCCAACAACAGATTCATAAATTGCTAAATCACCTCCATAAGTACCAACTTGCCATAAATTCTCTCCTGGATGATTACTCCCAACACCTTGATCTCCTATTAGACCATAACTTGTTTTCAATTTCAAATTACTTATCAAATCTTGATTAAGCATAAACTCTTCCCTTGAAACAACCCAAGACAAACCGACAGAACCAAAAGTTCCCCATTTATCATTTTTAAATCTTGAAGAACCATCACGTCTAATTGTTCCTGATAAGAAATACTTTCCTGCATAATCGTAATTCAATTGCCCAAAATAACTTTCAATAGCATATCTATTTTTGTAACCTGAAGAAGGGCTTGAACTTGATCCATTATTAATTTCAGTACTATTTGGATCAGCCAAATTATTTTTACTTATATCGTTATATCTTGACTCATAATAGCTATTTTCATGAGCAGCAAGAACTTCAAATCCATGTGCACCAAAAGATTTTTTATAACGTAATAACTTTAACCAGTTATAAGTAAATAGTTCTGTTTTAACCTTAAAGATTGATCCTCCCATTGTAGCAGCAGAACCATAATATCTATTATTTAATCGATCTCTTGTATTATTATAATATTGTCCTCCTACATTAGTTTCAAATGTTAATCCATCTGCAATACTTACAGTAAAAGCAGCATTAGCACTTACTTCATCTCGCGTGGTTCTATCTTTACCATAAGTTGCATCTCCTACAGCGTTAGTTAAAGCACCAAAACCACGTCCTGTACCATAATCATATTGATTACCTCCATAAACGTCTTTTACAAAATTTCCATCTTCATCGCGTAAGAATAAAGGATATATAGAAGGAATATTATTGGTAAACCAGAATACACTTCCTGAATCACTTGACTGCCCTGCATTGTTACTTTGTGAGTGTGTATAACCAATGTTCATCTTTGCATCTAACCATTCTTTTGGTTTATGCTGTAAATTTAAACGAGCAGTTAATCTTTCATAATCAGAATTTACTGAATACCCCTCATCTTTTAAATACCCTAAAGAAGAAAAATAAGATGTCTTTTCTGCAGATCCACCCATATTAACATTAGCTTCAATACGTCTTGAAGATTGAAAAGCATAGTCTCTCCAGTTTTCAGGATTATATTTTCTTGTAACTCCTTCACGTATTTTTCCAGTAGCAGGATCGATTAATTCCCCTCCATCTGCTACATTCCACATATTATATCGAGGATCTATACCGTAACGTTGTCCAAATAAATTATTACCTGCCCAAACATTAGCTTGATCATCTGTAAAATTCCCTTTGATTTTACCATAGTTTGTTAATCCTTCATAAGAATACTCCATATACTGTTCAGGAGAAGTTATCACATCATAATCCGGTAATGCTCTCCAGTTAACACCTGTTTTCATGTCAACTTCAATAAATGAACCTGAAGTTCCTTTACCTGTTTTAGTATTAATAATAACAACACCATTAGCTCCACGAGAACCATAAATTGCAGTTGCAGTAGCATCTTTCAATACAGTCATAGAACCAATATCAGCAGGATTAATAGAGCTAATATTTCCAAAGTATGGAACACCATCTACAATATAAAGAGGACTTCTATTACCATTCACAGAACCAAATCCACGAATACGAACAGTAGGTTCGGCACCTGGCTGTCCTGTTGAGGCAATAACACGCACACCTGCAGCTTCACCGGCTAATGCAGCAACAGCATTAGAAACATTCTTTTTTTCAATTTGCTTTGCTTCTACTTGTGAAGCAGAACCTGTAAATGATTCCTTTGTAGCTGTACCATATCCTACTACAATTACTTCGTCCAACATATTGTCTTCAGACATCATTGTCACGTTGTGAATAGGTGTAGCGCCTACTTTATACGTAACATCATTCATTCCAATAAATGAAAATACAAGAACATCTCCTGCTTTAACATTTAAAGAATACTTACCATCCAAATCTGTTTGCGTACCCTCTTGCGTACCCTGAATTACAACAGAAACACCTGGCAATGGCAATCCATCCTCACTCACAACTCCTGTAAGTGTTTTGTTTTGAGCAAATCCCATTTGAAGGCTTAGTACAAATAGGATAGTCAAAAACCAATTAAGTCTTGATTTCATCATATAAATTGATTAGTTAGTAAAACTGATTAACAGAAAAAACTATACCAATAAATCAACAACAAGCAAAACAAAAAAGTTAAAAAACAATAAATAACACAATTAAAATAACCGAAACACTACAATAACAACAAATAATATTTTAAAACACTACCAAATAACAACATCACAAAGCCATTCAATATGTTAATAATTAAAATAGTTAAAATCTTAAATTAAATTAAAAATAAAATCATAATTACAGAAAATAAATCTCATTATACATAATTACACAAACATAAAAGCATAATTAGCGAATAAAAAAGAAACTATTCACTTTACATAATCGCATAAAGCACATTATTTAAAATTGTTCTAATTATTGAAGCGATAGATTAATATTTAAGAAAAATTGCCAAAAGGCTCTTAATCAAGCTAAGCAATTTTACACATTACAAGTGATAATACTCATAAACTACTTATAACATACTACAAAACTGTACTTCAACGAATCTATTTCTACAAAATATAGAGCAAAAAAAATCCCCTTGTAATAGACTCACGTCTACTACAAGGGGATAAATAATTGTACAGTTTTCTAAATTATACTATAGTTTAGTAACCTTTATTTTGATCAATACCTGTTACATTGATTTCCTTTTGAGGAATCGGTAATGCCAACAATGGATTTCCAAAAGAAATAGTATCTCCGTCTATATCATCATTACCTTTAATTGCAGGATTTGATACAGTTCCTCTCCAACGCATTATGTCTTCAAAGTTGAATCCTTCAAACATCAACTCCTTAGTACGCTCAGAACGAACTGTTTTTAAATCTAATGTTTTGAAGATTTGATCATCTTGTTTATCATCAATCAAATAACGTTTTGCAGCAATTTCATTAACATAAGCTAATGCCTTTGCTTTATCTCCATTAGACGCTTCTAAAGCAGCTTCTGCGTAATTAAGCATAATCTCTTCAATACGCATAATTCGAATGTTAGATGTACGAGCAGTATACTTTTTCATATTACGTAAACTTTTATCACTCGTAACGTCTTCTTCCATTACAGTTCTACGAATATCTTCTACTTTTTTACCATCAGCAACAGCTTTAGCATCGAAAATTGCATCAACCTTTGCAGGCATACAAATTAAGTCTCCATATCCTAAAGAACCATCTGTGAAATATACATAGAATAAACTCGCAGTAAATTGGTTATCACTTCCTGTTTGAGTCAATTCAAACAATGAGTTTGTCATAACCTCTTCACTTTTATATCCGTCGATAAATCCAGCACGTGTTGCAACTTGTCTTTTTGAACTATCAATAGCTTTTTCAGAAGCAGTAATTACTACATCATAATAACCTTTATCAAACTGAGATGCAAATAATGCTATACGAGATTTAAAACCATAAGCTGATGCTAAATTAATACGAGCACGAACAGATGAAGTATTCCCACTAACTTTAGGTGTACTTTCTTCTAATAAAGCGATACCTTTTTCTAAATCAGCAAAAATTAATTCTAAGTTTTCCTTAACTGTAGGACGACTAATAGATTCATTAGCATCTCTCGTTGTAGTTTTATAAGGAACTCCCATTCCATTTAGTCCTTTATCTTCAACATATTGTTGTCCATAAACTTTAACCAAATCAAAATGTCCTAAAGCTCTTAAAATATAAGCTTGACCTTTATAGAAGTTAATTAAATCAGCATCACCATTTTTAGCTACAACTACTTGATTTGCTTCAAGTACTCTGTTAGCATTAGTAATAGTTTTGTAAATCTGTTTCCAAGTATCTACAGAGTAGTTATGAGTTGGCTGTACAGTAGCACCAGAAACAGAACCAAAACGTCCTGTAGCATTTGTTGAATACATGTACTGTGATCTTGCCTCAGAAAAAGCAATAATATCTCTTCCGTAATAAGCAGAATTAGTCATACGTGCATAAGCACCATTCAAAGTAGCCAATAATTGATCAGCAGTCTTAATTGGCTCCTCACCATCTTGATAATTCGATTGCTTCGGATCTAACGAACAAGAAGTAAAAGATGTTACTCCAAGCGTAAGAAAACCAGCAATATATAATATTCTAAATAATCTTTTCATTTCTTAAAATTTAACGTTTAAAGTAAACACTACTGATTTTAATGGAGGAGTAGCTAACTCAATGTAACCTGATGAATCAACCTCTGGATCCCATTTCAATCTATTATCTTTAACCCATACAAATGGATTCATTGCTGCCATAGAAATATTAATAGCATCAACTCCGATAGATTTAACAGCTTGTTTGCTTAAATTGTAACCAAATGTTACTTGTCTCAATCTGATATGATCTCCTTTATACAACCATCTTGTACTTGGTGCTGTATATGTAGAAGAATTCGATGTACTTAACTTAGGTACATCTGTAATATCACCAGGTTTTTGCCATCTATCCATTAACTCAGTTGTACCGTTGTAAGTATAAATTGAGTTCTTAGCATTTGAATTTGTAAATTCAGCCCAAGAATCATAAACTGAATATCCAGTTGCAAATGAGAATAAAGCATCTAAATAGAAACCTTTGAAATCAACGTGAGTATTAAAACCTCCAGTTACTTTAGGTAAAGCACTTGTATTTTGGAAACGTTTTTCAGCATCTGAATGAGTAGAAGTTGTACCTCCATCAGCAGTATACCACAAAGGATTTCCTGATTGAAGATCTACACCAGCATACTCAGGCAAATACCAAGTTCCGTAAGGTTTTCCTTCAACAGTTCCAGTGAAACTTGATAACACTTCTAAACGCTCACCTTTAACGATAGGCATACGAGTAACTTTGTTCTTAACAGTACCAACGTTTGCACCTACAGACCAGTTAAAATCATCTCCTCTGAAAATATCAACGTTTAATTCAGCCTCAAAACCACTGTTTGATAAATCTCCAATGTTAGTCCATTGTGAATCATAACCTGAAGTTAGAGATAATGGTACTGCATATAATAAGTCTTTACTCTTACTTTTATAGTAAGTTAAACTTCCTGATAATCTATTATTAAAGAATCCGAATTCAACACCTGCGTCAAATTTCTCTTGTTTCTCCCAACCTAATGGTCCTCCGTAACGAGATGCTAATAAAGCTGACTCATTATTGTAGGTACCTGCAGCAATTTGTTGCATAAATAAGTTAGGGCTGATAGATGAGTTACCAGTTGTACCGTAAGAAGCTCTTAAACGCAATAAACTTACAGCAAAAGCATTTTGCATAAATGTTTCAGAGCTAATATTCCAAGCCCCACCTACTGCATAGAAATTACCCCATCTGTCATCTTCAGAGAATCTTGAAGAACCTTCTCTACGGAAAGTAACATCTAATAAATAACGATTTTGGTAATCATAGTTTAACATACCTAAGTAACTAAACTGTGACCAATCATAGAAATCAGCATGAGCAGTATAGTTTGCAGCTGCAGTACCTAAACTAATCATACCTGGAGGAAGAACCTCACCACGACCTTCTAATTCGTTCAACTTATTTTTTTGGTATTCTACTAACGCTTTTACATTAAAACGATGAGAATCTCCTAAATAAAATTTATAATCTAAAGAGTTTTGCCAAACGTAGTTGAAAATTCTTCTTTCGTTTTGACTTGAAGAACCTTTATAAGCTTTCCCGTCTCCGTGTACTGGATTACTAAATGTTTTATAGTTAGCTAACGTATAATCCAATCCAATTTTTGACTCGAACTTTAAGTTATCTAAAATTTTATATCCTAAACTATTGTTTGAAATAACACGAGTTACATCATTCTCATTTACATTATTTGCCATAGTGTAAATTGAGTTATGTAAACCTGCTGAAGTACTTAAATTTGGTGTTCCATCTGCATTATAAATTGCAGTCCAAGGACTCATAAACATACCTGTTAAGTTAGGGTTAGAAAAATATGCCCCTCCTTCTGGAATACCATTTTGTTTAATATTAGAAACATTTGCACCAACCGTTAAATCAAGTTTTTCGTTTAATTTACGATTCATAGTAAATGATCCAGTTACTTTTCTAAAATCAGAACCGATAACAACACCTTCGTATTTATCGTGTCCTAAACTTGCGTAATAAGAACCTCTCTCATCTCCTCCATTAACACCTAAGCTAATTGAAGACATAATTGCATTTTTATTCTGTACTGCATCTCTCCAATCGTAATTTTGAGATCCATTAGCAACCCATTTAGACAAAACGTTATTTGGTCCATAACCATTTTCGCCCACATACCAGTCTAAAGCTTCATCTTTAGTAAATCCATCTTCTTCACCATAAGCATTATAGTTAGCCTCTAACCATAATTCTTTTTTCTGTTCACCACTTAAAAATTTAGGCCCCTTACGAGCAAAATTTTGAATACCGATAGATGATTTAAAAGTATAAGAAGGTTCACCTCTTTTTCCTTTTTTAGTAGTAATTAAAATTACACCATTACCACCACGTGCACCATAAGCAGCAGTAGCAGCAGCATCTTTCAATACAGTCATAGACTCAATATCATCACTGTTGATTCCAGATAATGCAGATAAACTTGTTCCTTTAGAATCTCCTGATAAGTTCTCAGTGATAATAGGCATTCCATCAATTACATATAATGGTTCGTTTGTCGCAGACATAGAGTTACGACCACGAATTCTAATATTTTGTTGCGCTCCTGGAGAACCAGAAGTAGTAGCAATTTGAAGTCCTGCTACACGTCCTTGTAAAGCTTGGTCAACAGATGCTACTGGAGTTTGAGCTACTACATCTCCCTTAACAGCAACAACGTTACCTGTAACTTCATTTTTAGTTTTAGTTTGACCATAAGCCAATACTACAACCTCTTCTAACATCTCTTCATCTGATTTCATAACAACATTATGAGTAGTAGATGCTCCTACTTTATACTCAATATCTGCCATTCCAATAAATGAGAATGTTACAATTTGTCCTTGTTTTACAACAATGGAATATTTTCCATCGAAATCTGTTTGTAACCCATCTTGTGTTCCTTTAATTACAACAGTAACTCCTGGTAAGGGAAAATCACCGTCAGTAACAACACCAGATAGTGTTTTCGTTTGTGCAAAAGAAATCTGCACAAATAGCACCAGGATTAGTGCTAAAGTCCACTTAAACTTTGATATCATTATTAAATTGAATTAGTTAGTACACAAACTTAAAAAAGTAATCTAAAAACTAACAAACCCTTATGTTTATTAACTTTAAGACACTTTTCAAAGCATAACTAAATACCAACTAAAATACAAATAATGACAAATTGTTACACTTTACATAATATTCTCATTCTAAAACAAACAATTCATCAAATGAGAAAATTAATTTTATCTAAACAAAAAAAATCTCATGTTGCAATTTTTAACATTAAGATAAAAAAAACTAAAACAACCTTTAATTTTAACAACAAAAGCTTCGAGTACCCTTACACAACATTTCATAAAGACTTTTATCTTTGCTCTTCCAAATTACAGATATGTTATTAAAGAATTTTTCTGGACTTATACTTGAAGCCGGAACCGATGAAGCTGGCCGTGGATGTATTGCAGGTCCAGTTACAGCTGCTGCTGTTATATTACCAAAGGATTTTGAGAATGAATTTGTAAATGACTCTAAAAAAATCACAGCTAAACTTCGCTATTCTCTTAGAGAGCTGATTGAAGAAAAAGCACTTACCTATAAGGTAACACATATTTCTGAAGCGATTATTGAAGATCTAAATATTTTACACGCTTCAATTAAGGGAATGCAAGATTCTGTATTGGCTTTAGACCCACAACCAGAGTTCTTAATTGTAGATGGAAATAAGTTTACAGCTATTCCAAATATTCCTCACGAAACAATTGTTAAAGGAGATATGAAGTATCTAAGCTTAGCTGCTGCTTCTATTCTTGCTAAAACATATAGAGACGATTATATGGATAAAATACACGAAGAATTTCCAATGTACAATTGGAAAAAGAACAAAGGATATCCTACAAAAGAACACAGAGACGCTATTAGAAAATATGGTCCTTGTAAATACCATAGAATGTCTTTTAAACTTCTACCTGAACAATTAAAATTAGAATTATAAAAGCTTTATTAAGACCAAATTCGACATTCCTTCGACATTCTTCCCACAGACCTTCGGAAATAAGCCTTTTTTCCGAAGATATCCCGAACGAATGTCGAACTTATCTCGAGCTTAATCCCAATCACACATAAAGCTATGTCAACTATATGTTACTCTTTGTATAAAATAAATATCAAAAAAAAAGCTCCTCTTTAAATTAAGAGGAGCTTTTGTATTTTATAACTGTAAGGATTATGAAAAAATCTTATTTACAGCATTAATTGTATAATCTAAATCTTCATACGTTAATGCATCAGTAATAAACCAAGTTTCGTATGATGATGGAGCAATATATACTCCTTCAGCTAATAAGCCATGGAAGAACTTTTTAAATGTGTCATTATTTCCAAAACCTGCTGTTTCAAAATCGACTACTTCTTTTTCATCAAAGAAAACAGAAATCATTGATCCTACTCTGTTGATTGTAAATGGTACATTATTATCAGTAAGTACTTTTCGCATTCCTTTTTCAAGATAAGCTGTTTTTTCTTCTAAACGATTAAACAACTCTGCATCTTTATTTATCTCTTGCAACATTGTTAATCCTGCAGCCATAGCTAATGGGTTTCCTGACAATGTACCTGCTTGATAAACTGGTCCTACTGGTGCTAAGTAATCCATAATTTCATTTCTTGCCGCAAAAGCACCTACTGGAAGTCCTCCTCCAATAACTTTTCCGAAAGTAACAATATCTGCATTTACACCAAATAACTCCTGAGCTCCTCCTTTAGATAAACGGAATCCTGTCATTACCTCATCAAAAATCAAAAGAGCTCCATATGTATTACATAATGCTCTTAATCCTTCTAAAAATCCTTTTTGAGGAGGCACACACCCCATATTTCCAGCAACTGGTTCTACAATGATTGCTGCTACTTCCCCTTCATTAGCTTTTAAGATTGACTCTACATTTGCTAAATCGTTATAATTAGCTAATAATGTATCTTTAGCCGTTCCTGCTGTTACACCAGGACTATTCGGAGAACCAAAAGTAACAGCACCACTACCTGCTGAAATCAAAAAAGAATCAGAGTGTCCGTGATAACATCCTTTAAACTTAATAATCTTCTCACGATCTGTATATCCTCTTGCTAAACGAACAGCACTCATACAAGCCTCTGTCCCAGAGTTCACAAATCTAATTTTATCAATATTAGGAACCATAGAAACAGCTAACTCAGCAATCTTTGTTTCGATTTCTGTTGGCATTCCAAAAGAAGTACCCAATTTAGCTTTTTCTATTACTGCTTCTACTACAGGAGCATAAGCATGACCTAAAATCATAGGTCCCCAAGAATTTATATAATCAATTAACCTGTTACCATCTTCATCGTATAAATAAGCACCTTTAGCTTCTTTTACAAAAATTGGAGTTCCTCCTACAGATTTAAAAGCTCTTACAGGTGAATTCACCCCTCCTGGAATTACTTTTTCAGCCTCTGCAAAAAGCTTACTACTTCTTTGGTATAACATATTATTTTAATTTTAAAATTTGTCCGATTGAAAGTGATGTACTTGATAACTTATTTATCTTTTGTACTTGAGCTACTGTCATATTATATTTTTTAGAAATAGAATATAACGTTTCTCCTTTTTGTACTACGTGTTGGTTTCTCTTAGACGCAACCGTAGGTTTCTTTGTTTCTTTTACTGGAGTAGTTGATTCTGAAACTACAGCAGCAGCAGTTGATCTTTTGCCAACCACTTCAATATCGTAATCATATAAAGAATAACGTTCTATTATACTAATTAACTTATCTGCATAACGTGGATCAGTAGCGTAACCAGCCTTTTTAAGTCCATGCGCCCAACCTTTATAATCATCTTTCTCTAATCTGAATAAATCATTATAACGTGAACGACCAACTAAAAAAAGCGAATGGTCTCGATATGATTCTTCTGGATTAGCATATTTTCTAAAACATTCGTCAGGAGCATCGTCTGTATGACGTACTGACTCACCTTCCCAACCTTGGTGGCATTTAATTCCAAAGTGGTTATTTGCATTTCTACTTAATGTTCCTTGTCCTGATCCTGATTCTAAAACCCCTTGAGCTAAAGTAATACTCGCTGGAATACCATGATCAGTCATATTTGATTTAGCTACATCTTTATATTTAATGATATAATCTCTAATCATATCAGTTGTTACACTCAATCTCGAAGTAGCTTCTAAAATCTCACGTTCCTCTTTTTTGCGCTCTACCTCAACTTTTTTCAGTTGTGTTCTATACTGTGTCTTAGACACTAATTCCTTCTCTTTAATTTTTTTCCCTGTTAATGTGCTCTTTTTGCTTCCACAGTTAACAAATAAAACAATACAAAATAAAAAGCCGATTTTTCTTAACATAAATAAATGTTGCTAATTTTTAATTTTACTACTCCACCCTTGTAATCCACCTGTGTGAATTGCAAGTATTTTACTTCCTTCTTTAAAGTAACCTTCTTTAATTTTCTGAATCACTCCAAACATCATTTTCCCAGTATAAATAGGATCTAAAAGGACTCCTGTTTCTTCTTGAAAATGCTTTATAAAATTGATTAACTCATCTGTATATTTAGCATAGCCTCCAAAGTGATAGTCTAATATTAAGTCCCAATTTGTTCTATCGGTATACAGTTTTATATCGTTATATAAGAAATCTCCTTTCAAAGCAGGAAACCCTAATACAGTTTGATGTGCTTGTGAACTATTAATAATTCCTGCTATAGTACCCCCTGTTCCTACGGCAGTACAAACATAATCAAAATCACAATCTGTTGGTTTTAAAATTTCTTCGGTGCCTCTTATAGCTTCACTATTTGTACCTCCCTCAGGCACTAAATAAAAGTCGCCATATTGAATACGTAAACGATTAATCACTTCTTCTTCGCTTTTTAATCTGTAATCTGAACGCGATAAGAAACCGAGTTCCATTCCGTCATCTACAGCTTTACTTAAAGTATGATTATCCTTGTACTTCGTTGCCAACTCTTCACCTCTAATAATCCCTATTGTATCAATACCGCAAATTCTACCTGCTGCAGCTGTAGCAGCAATATGATTTGAATAAGCACCGCCAAATGTCAATAGTTTATTATATCCTAACTCTTTTGCTTTAGCTATATTGTATTTTAACTTTCTAAATTTATTTCCAGAAACCTCTTTATGCAATAAGTCTTCTCTCTTAATATATAACTCAATATCATATGGCAATTCTATTGCTATATGTTGGTTATACACATTTTCATTATCAAACATTGTTTCTATTTTTATTTAAAAAAGCAAATGATTTTCTGCTTTGCAGATATGTAAAATCACTTTCAAAACTATATGCTTCTTTTTCAAAACAAATAGCTTTATAAGCTTCTCTGACATCTTTTTTATTAATTAAGTTCCAAAAAAAAGATAGGATATACCAAAGGTAAAAAAACACAACTAAAAGTTCTATTTGTTGTTTTAAATGTATCCTCTCGTGATTTAACAACACCGCATCCTGCTTCATCTCTTGAGAACGCAAAAATATAAATGGAAAAAGCGTTATTCCATCATAATTCTTAGGCACCATAAATCGACATACAACAACCATCTTCTTTAATTTAGATTTAAGAATTCTCCTTGCTTTTTTTTCTAACTTTATTACTATATTACCATCACAAATATGAAGTAAATCACATCAGTAAATTTGTACACAAAAATACTTAATGATTTGCTGTAATAGGCGTACTTACCAAATAAAATACATAAACGAACAAAAAACATATAAAATGACATTTAAAGAGCTTATTCAGCAGGGCATCCCAACAGTACTTCCTGCGAAGAAAGATTATGACGCCACAATAAACCACGCTCCTAAACGCAAGGAAATTCTTTCTGATGAAGAGAAAAAATTAGCATTAAAAAATGCATTGCGTTATTTTGAACCTGAACATCACGCAACTTTATTGCCAGAGTTCAAAGAAGAATTAGAAAAGTATGGACGTATTTATATGTATAGATTTCGTCCTGACTATAAAATATATGCAAGACCTATTGATGAATATCCAGGAAAGTCATTGCAAGCAAAAGCTATTATGCTAATGATCCAAAATAATTTGGACTACGCTGTAGCACAACATCCACACGAATTAATCACTTATGGTGGTAATGGAGGTGTATTCTCAAACTGGGCTCAATATTTACTAACAATGAAATATTTATCTGAAATGACAGATGAACAAACATTAGTAATGTATTCTGGTCACCCTATGGGATTATTCCCTTCTCATAAAAATGCACCACGTGTTGTGGTTACAAATGGTATGATGATTCCTAATTATTCAAAACCAGATGACTGGGAAAAATTTAATGCATTAGGAGTTACACAATATGGACAAATGACTGCTGGTAGTTATATGTATATTGGACCTCAAGGTATCGTACACGGAACAACCATTACAGTGTTAAACGGAGGTAGAAAAATAGCGAAAAATGGCGAAAGCTTAGCTGGTAAATTATTTATTACTTCTGGTTTAGGAGGAATGAGTGGAGCTCAACCTAAAGCAGGAAATATTGCTGGCTGTATTACTGTTTGTGCTGAAGTAAATCCTAAAGCAGTTCATACAAGACATTCTCAAGGATGGGTTGATGAAGTGATTACAGATCTTGATGAATTAGTAACAAGAGTTAAGAAAGCACAAGATGCAAAAGAAATTGTTTCTATTGCTTACCAAGGAAATATTGTAGAAGTATGGGAGAAATTTGATGAAGTTGGCTTATATGTAGATTTAGGTTCTGACCAAACTTCTTTACACAACCCTTGGGCAGGTGGTTATTATCCTGTTGGATTGTCATTTGAAGAGGCTAATGATATGATGGCAAACAATCCTGTTGAGTTTAAAGAACACGTACAAGAATCTCTTAGAAGACAAGCTACAGCAATTAATAAACATACAGCTAAAGGAACGTACTTCTTTGATTATGGAAATGCCTTTTTATTAGAAGCTTCAAGAGCTGGGGCAGATATAATGGCAGAAAATGGAATTGACTTTAAATATCCAAGTTATGTACAGGATATTATGGGGCCAATGTGTTTTGACTATGGTTTTGGTCCTTTCCGTTGGGTATGTGCATCTGGAAATCCGGAAGATTTAGCTAAAACAGATGAAATTGCTTGTCAAGTTTTAGAAGAAATGATGGCTAACTCTCCTTTAGAGATTCAACAACAAATGGCAGACAATATTCGATGGATAAAAGGAGCTCAAGAAAATAAATTAGTTGTAGGTTCTCAAGCAAGAATATTATATGCCGACGCTGAAGGTAGAATTAAAATTGCAAAGGCTTTTAATGATGCTATTGAGGCAGGTAAAATCGGACCAGTTGTTTTAGGACGTGACCACCATGATGTATCAGGAACAGATTCTCCTTACAGAGAGACTTCGAATATCTATGATGGTTCTAAATTTACTGCTGATATGGCAATCCATAATGTAATTGGAGATAGCTTTAGAGGTGCTACCTGGGTTTCTATCCACAATGGTGGTGGTGTAGGCTGGGGAGAAGTTATTAACGGAGGTTTTGGTATGGTACTTGACGGTACTAAAGATGCTGAGAACAGATTAAAATCAATGCTGTTTTGGGATGTTAATAATGGTATAGCACGTAGAAGTTGGGCACGAAATGACGAGGCTATATTTGCTATTAAAAGAGCAATGGAAGCTGAACCATTATTAAAAGTTACTTTACCAAATATAGTAGACGAAAAACTTTTATAATATCAAAAAAATAAATCTTATGAAAACATTGAAATTATTACCCGTTGCTTTCATAATGCTGTTTGTAACCGCTTGTAGTAGTATACAGGTTACTTCTGATTATGACAAAGACGTAAACTTTAATAATTTGAAGACTTACGCTTTTTTTAAAGAAGGAATTGATCATGTTGAATTAAACGACATTGATAAGAAACGTATTCTAAATGCTATAGATCAAACTTTAACTGAAAAAGGGTTACAAAAATCAGATGCAAATCCTGACTTCTTAATCAATATTTTCACTAAGGCTCAAAAACGAGTTGATATTACAAATAATAACAATTTTTATTCGCCATGGGGTTACTATGGATGGGGACCTTATTGGGGACCTAACAATACAACAGTAAGTACATCAACGCAAGGAATACTTTATATTGATATTTTAGATACAAAGAAAAAATCCCTTGTTTGGCAAGGAATAGGTACCGGGGTATTAGGTAAAAATTACAATACTGAAAAAAAAGAAGCTAAGATTAAAGAGTTTGCTCAAAAAATCTTAGAAAATTTTCCTCCAACTAAAGGGAAGTAATCTATTAAAATAAAAAAGGTCGGTGTAATAATTACACCGACCTTTTTGCTTTATAAGGTTATAAATATAAAATATCTAACAGATTTACATTTCAACTTACTTAGCGCGCTAATTTAATATACTTAGCTTGTTCTTTTGTAAACTTATTTAATGAAGATAAATTTGCAACAGCATTACCAGCTTTTTTTGGCTGAATATATAATCCTGAATACTCTCCATCATAATTAACCGCGAAGCTTAACGCTTTTAATGTCATTGCAAATTGCCCACCTAAACCAGTACTTGGATTAGGCTTCTTACCCCAATTAAAGTTAAGACTAACTTCTTCGCCTTCTACTAAGTTAGCAACAAGTTTCTTATCTTTAGCAACAAAGGCATCTATAATTTGAATATCTTTTTTCTGTACATCTTGTGGCCAAACTATTTCTTTGGCATTCTCAGGCAGAATAACAGCTAAATAAACAACTGCAAAATCGGATTCGTTAAAATTAGTATATAGAACATATTCTAAATAATCAATCCCCGACTCTGTAGTAAAAACAAGAGCTTGCCCTTGGTCATTACCAATTACACGTAAAATAGCATTATTAATTTCATACGCTTTATCTCCTACTGTTACAAAGTTACCTTCGGTAGTAGGAGTACCAGGAGCTTCAGAAACAACAACTGTCACTTCATCACTATCGACAAACCCTTCTTTATTTGCTTTGAACTTAAACACACCAACTTCACTACTTTTCCATTTACCTTCTTTTAAACGCAAACCATTGTCTGATACGATTTCAGCATCATTAACTACTTTATCACCATCTGTCACACTAAAAGAAACTTCCTCTCCTACAATTATCTCTGACACATTAGCTTTTAATACTAATTTTTTATTTTCTTTATCTTTATCAGACTCAGTTTCAGCATTAACTTTAATCTTTAAAGGCATACTCTCTTTTAACCCTTCTTTTCTCGCTACAACTTCAAATACTCCTTCTTCTTCAAATAAATGAGTACTTTTTATTTGTTTCTCTCCAATAAATAACTGTGAGTCACTTACGTCTTTACCATTTACAGAAGATGAGAAATTAACCAACTCGCCAACATTAATTTCAGTTTTGTCAGCTTTTAATTCTAATTGATTGATTGTAACGATAATATCTTCAGAATTATCATCACTGCTACAAGATGTTCCAAATGCAACTAACCCCATTGCAAAAAGAAACATTACTAATTTTTTCATAATTATTAATTAATATATTTTAAGTACAAATTAACAATTTTTAATCCAATATTAACAGTTTGGAAATGACAAATATTCAGTTTTAAACACAAAAACAATAAATTAACCACTTTTAAACAATTAACCACACAGTTTTAACAATATAAAAACAAATTTAAAACACAAATCTTACTCAAACTATTATAACAAAACAATCTATACAATTATTATTCACTTCAAGTATATGAATCGATCAATATCAAATTACATTTACTTTAGAATTCCTGGTCTTCGTTCTTCAGTAAATAACGAATTATTTTTAAAAAACTCTTTGTATAATTCGTATTCTCGTAGCGATTACTACCTTTCACTTTTTGTTCAATTTGTACATAAAGGATATTTAACTAAATCCTTAAAGATATTACTCTAATAAAAACATTACAAAACAAATAACTAAGTATTAAGGAATTATTTTAACCCCTTATATGCCAACGTATTTGTACTTTCACCGTAAAAAATCGATAATAAACAATAGGAATACTCTTTATAAATTAAATTCTCCAATAGCACCTATAAAACCTATTTTCAAAGCTAATAAACATAAAAAAAACTATTATGATGTTAACCTCTCTCATAATTTTATAAATAAAAAAAGCTTAGAGAAAATTATAATTTTCCCTAAGCTTTTTCCAGCAGATTACTTTAAAAGTTTATCTTGTAGTACTTTTAGTATCTTAAATTACTTTTTTCTTGATAATTCAACTGTTTTCACTCCATTAAAATTAGTAGCGTTGATTGAATTAGTTTTTTGTTTTTCAGTAAAAACAACTATTTGTCCTTCAAACAAACCAGAAACTTTATCATTAGTACCTGTTAATCCAAATTCAAATACAACTTTTCCTTTACTTGCAGCTTTAATACCAGTATCAAGATCAACTAAATTCATTCCTGAAAGAGTAATTATTGTCTCATTTGTAACAACAGGAGTAGCAATATCTTCCCCTTCACCTTCAAAAGAGAATCCTCCATAAGCAGCAATTTTTATATCACCATCCATAGGAAGTATTTGTACCGCCCCGTCAATTCTTTTGAAAGCAACATTACCCATAATTCTATTTTCAATTTTATCACCATTCATTTTTGCAAGAATCATAGTATACAAATCAATAGGTGTACCTTGGAAATCTTGAGATCCTAAATATGAAAAAAGAGCTTTATCTACTTCATATTGAACTCCATCATAGCTAAAAAAGTTAGTTGTAAGTTTAGTAGGAAGAGCTTTTACAGTATAAACTATCTCGTTACTAACTAATTCTCCTTTTTTAGCAGTAAATTTTAAAGTAGTTTTAGCGTCCGCTTCAGTTACTACATATTCTGTACCTGCGATTTCAACACCATTCTTATGCAACTTAGCACCATCTACATTAACTCCTTCTGCATCAGTAAATGAGAAAGCCAACTTAGCACCCACTTTAACTTCTCCAGCTTCAGTTACTCCTTTTAAAACTAAAGTTTCCTCCCCTGGTTGAGGTTCACCTGTACTTTCACCTTTAACAGTAATTTTTACAGCAGCACTATCTTTAGCACCCTTTTTCTTAGCTACAACTTCAAATTCACCAGCTTTCTCAAATTTATGAGGTGTGTAAATTTGCTCATCTCCAATAAAAAGCTCCGATCCTTTTTCTTCTTTACCATCTAAAGTAACTGAGAACTTTACAGACTCTCCTGCATTAATTTCAGTCTTATCAGCTTTAACCGCTAATTGACCTGCTTCTACTTTAACTGGTTCATCTGAATTGTCATCACTACTACAAGATGCTCCAAATGTAGCTAACCCTGCTACAGCTAAAAACATAAATAATTTCTTCATAAGTATTAGTTTATTAGTTAATTAATTCGATCACAAGATATAAACTTTTTTTCTTTTACAAAATATTAAGTTAAAAAATATCTTAATTAAGTTTTTACCAAATATTATTAAAAGTAAAAACATTAAAATAAACACACTATATAAAAGATATAATTAAAAAATTAACTTATTGATTAAAGTTAATACATTTCAAAAGTCTCAAACAAACTTAATTACAAAAAATATTAAAATAGTATCATTGGTAACTATTGCAAATCATAAATTTAAATTCTAACAACAAGCCAAAAAAAATAACCAATAAAAGTACTAACTATTGTTTTTTACTATATTTACAATGAACATTAATAAATATCACATATGAAACCTCAAGAATATGAAAGCAATGAATTAATTGAAAGATTACCTAATCATTTAAAGCAATTTATCAAACCACAGAATTATGAAGATTATAATCCGATTAATCAAGCTGTATGGCGATATGTGATGCGTAAAAATGTTGATTATCTTTCTAAAGTTGCTCACGAATCATATCTTGAAGGTTTAGAAAAAACTGGTATTTCAGTTGAAAGTATTCCAAGTATGTATGGGATGAATCGTATCCTAAAAGAAATAGGATGGGCTGCTGTGGCAGTTGACGGTTTTATTCCACCCAATGCATTTATGGAGTTTCAAGCATATAAAGTTCTTGTAATTGCATCAGACATTAGACAACTTGAAAATATAGAATATACTCCTGCTCCTGATATTATTCATGAAGGTGCTGGTCACGCTCCTATTATTGCAAATCCAGAATATGCTGAATATTTAAGACGTTTCGGAGAAATTGGTTGTAAAGCCATTTCTTCTGGTCGCGACTATGAAATATATGAAGCAATACGTCTATTATCTATTTTAAAGGAAGCAGAAGGTGTTGATCAAAAAGAAATTGATGCTGCTGAAGAAAGAGTTGAGTACTTACAAAATAATGCAGGAGAACCTTCTGAAATGGCTTTAGTGCGAAATCTTCATTGGTGGACTGTTGAATATGGTTTAATCGGTGAGGTTAACAACCCTAAAATATATGGTGCTGGATTACTTTCTTCTATTGGAGAGAGCGCTTGGTGTATGACAGATAATGTAAAAAAGCTCCCTTATTCAATTGAAGCTGCTCAACAAGGTTTTGATATTACAAAACCTCAACCTCAATTATATGTTACACCTGACTTTGCTTATTTAAGTGAAGTTTTGGAAGAGTTTGCTAATAAAATGGCTTTGAGAAAAGGAGGTTTAATGGGAATTAAAAAGCTAATTGATTCTAAAGCTTTAGGGACTATTGAATTAAATACTGGTATACAAATTTCTGGAGTTTTCACAAGAGTTATAGAGGATGAAGGGAAACCTGCATACGTACAAACAACAGGTAAAACGGCATTAGCATATAGAGAAAAAGAATTAGTAGGCCACGGTACAGAAACACATCCTCACGGCTTTGGAACAGCTTTAGGTAGACTAAAAGGAATCAACCTTGCTATTGAAGATATGAGTCCTCGTGACTTAAAAGCTTATAACCTATACGAAAACAAACCTGTAACCTTAGAATTTGAAGGAGGAATTACTGTTTCTGGAACAAATATTACAGGTATTAGAAATATTCATGGTAAAATCATCTTAATTAGTTTTAAAGACTGTACTGTTAAACATTACGATGAAGTATTATTCCAACCTGAATGGGGAACTTACGATATGGCCGTAGGAGCCAATATTATCTCAGCTTTCTCAGGTCCTGCTGACTACCACAGTTTCGATTTAATAAACCACGTACCATCATCTCATACTATTAAAGCTAAACGAGATGAACAAAGAATAAAATTAGAAAGCTTGTATGCCTCAATTCGAGAATATAGAGAGAAACAAGCTTCTTGTGATTTAAACAATGTTTTAGATATAGTTATCAACGAATATGCTAATGATTGGTTATTGTCAATAGAAATATTAGAGCTTGCTCATACTAACAACAATAACGAATTAACGGAAAAAGCAATGAGCCACCTGAAGTCTTTACAATTAAAAAGACCTGAGGTAGCTCACTTAATAAAAGATGGTATGGATATTATTTTAAATAATTTATAAAGCTAAATCCATCATTAAATCATTATCTGTACTTATTACATTACCTTGATACTCTAAAGTCCAACCTAATGTATTAGTCAAAATTAATATCTTGGAAAGTTCACTTATTAAACGATTCTCAGCATTCGTTTTTAAAGTGGACTTTTCTATTTTAGTTGCAATATCTTTTTTTATCTTTTGGTTTATTTTGTTGTAATCATCTCCTATAAAAGGATTGAATGTACTTTGTTCTACATCGTAAATCTTATAATCAGGATAAATTTGAACTTCTGCTTCTGGAATATATAACAATTGAACTACTTTCCTTTTCTCGTCTATTTGATATTTTAATTGACTTAAATCGTATGCTACTGTTGCTTTTGCATTCACTATGACTACAGCTTTCTTATCAAAAGAGAGTAAGTTTAAAAAATATTTCTGCTGATCTTTGTACGTCATTACTTGAGAGTAGTGGGCTTCTGTAACAACTAATTTACTTACGTTTTTCAATTGTTCTTGAATCAACATAGAATTGTACTGCATATTATCACTGTCCTTTTTAAAAAAAGAATTGTATAATATTGCACCTGAAAACATAAAAAACAACACTATAAATAGTGCATAAATAACTCTTAGTACTTTTCTCATAACTATCTAAAACTCATAAAAGGATATTTTTCTAACAAATAATCAATCTTAGCAATCAACGTATCTAAAAAAGCTAAATGTTGCTCAGCAGTAGGATTAAAAGGTCTATGATTAAGTCCTTTTTGAACCTCCTGAACCTTTTGCATAATAGTAATCATATCAGGATGTATGTATGTACTAACAAAGCGCTCCCAAATGTAATCAACAGCTTGTTCATTTGGATGCAACATATCAGCTTTATAAAAACGATAATCTCTCAACTCATCCATCATAATTTCATAAGATGGAAAATAATTAATACTATTAACTCCTACCTGTTCTATAGCATCATGTAATGCTGTAAACAATAAAGATTTGCTTCTTTGGTTTTCAACAATACCATCTTTAAAATGACGTACTGGAGAAATTGTAAAGATTATTTCTATCCCTGGATTAATTTCTTTTACTAATTTAATGATTTTCAAGTAACTATTTAGTAACTCTTGGTAAGTCAATAACCTTTTAGTAAAATTAGATTGTGGTATTTTATGACAATTAGCTACCACTACACCTGTTTCGTTATGTTCATAAACCCAAGCGGTTCCAAAAGTAATAGCTATAACAGAAGACTCTTTTAAGGCTACTTGTAAATCAAATAACTTTACATTTAACTTAGTAATAATATCTTCTTGTTCTAATTCATTCATATCTGAATGAGCAATAAAAGAACTCCAAACTTCATTATGACAAAACACATCATCTTCAGTAAACTTGTATCCATTGCTTGCATATTCTAAAATACGCTCAATGGCAATAGGATGGAATAAGATCCCAAAAGGATTTACTATACTTTGAAATTGAAATGATTTAAACTTCTCACTCATATTCACAGCAAAACAAGAACCTAATGACACTATTTTATCATTATATGTTATTGGCTTCTTTACTGATTTTATAGGAACTACTGTACTAAACTTCATAAGTTGAAATAATTAAGTATAAAAAAAGATTCTCAATGAGAATCTTTTTTTAATAAGTTTTTATTTTAAATAATCTTTAGCATGTAAAACAGCCTCCGCTATTCCTGCTGGATTCTTACCACCTGCAGTAGCAAAGAAGGCTTGACCTCCACCTCCACCTTGGATATACTTACCAAGTTCTCGTACTATTTGACCAGCATTTAATCCTTTTGTTTCTACAATCTCTTTTGAAACATAACAAGTCAACATTGGTTTATCATTACTAACACTTCCAAATAACACAAACAGATTAGTGAATTCATTACCTAATTCATAAGCTAAATCTTTTGCTCCAGATGCATCTAAATCTACCTCAACAGCTAAGAAAGAAACTCCATCAACTTCTTGAATTTGTCCTTTCAATTCTCCTTTAAGGTTTTTAGCTTTTTCTTTCAACAACTGCTCTACTTGTTTTTTCAACTTAGCATTTTCATCTTGCAAAGAAACTACTGCTTTTAAAGTATCTTGTGGATTCTTTAAAACTATTTTAAGCTCTTTTAACGTATCTTCTTGTTCTGTATAGAAATTACGTGCTGCCTTGTTAGTTATAGCTTCAATACGACGAATACCCGCTGCAACAGCTCCTTCACTAACAATTTTAAACTGCCAAATGTCTGCTGTATTATTTACGTGTGTTCCTCCACATAATTCCATACTCTCTCCAAAACGAATAGCACGAACCTCATCTCCATATTTCTCTCCAAATAACGCCATAGCACCTTCTGCAATAGCTTGAGCCATTGGAATACTTCTACGTTCAACTAAAGGTAATTGCTCATGAATGCGATCATTTACAAAATCTTCAACTTGTTGTAACTCTTCTTCTGTAACTTTAGCGAAATGTGAAAAGTCAAAACGCAAGTGAGAAGGAGATACTAACGAACCTTTTTGCTCAACGTGAGTACCTAATATTGTACGCAATGCCTGGTGTAACAAGTGCGTTGCAGAGTGATTTGCCATTGAAAGCTTTCTTGCCTCTACATCAACTTTTGCTACTAAACTTGCATTTACATTACTTGGTAATTCTTTTACTATATGTAGAATTAAGTTATTCTCTTTTTTCGTGTCAATTACTTTAATAGTTTCATTAGCTGAAACTAAAACTCCGCAATCACCTACTTGTCCTCCTCCTTCTGGATAGAACGGAGTAGCATCTAATACGATTTGGAATAACTTACCATCTTTTTTACTATCAATTTTTCTATAACGAGTAATCTTAACGTCATTCTCTAATTGATCATATCCAACGAACTGCTCAACATTTCCAGACACTAACATTGTCCAGTCATCTGTAGATACTTCTGAAGCAGCACGAGAACGATTCTTTTGTTCTGTCATTGCAGCATCAAAACCAGCTTCATCAAGTTCTAATCCTTTTTCACGTAAGATTAATGCTGTTAAGTCAATTGGAAAACCAAAAGTATCGTATAATTCAAAAGCTTTAGCTCCAGAAACAACTTTACCTTCTGTTTGTGCAATTACATTGTCTAATAAGTGTAATCCTTGTTCTAATGTTCTTAAGAAAGAAGCTTCTTCTTCTTTAATTACATTCTTAACTAAGTCTCTTTGGCTTGTAATCTCAGGGAAGAAATCTCCCATTTGAGTACTCAACACATCAACTAATTGGTAAATAAATGGTTCTTTCTTATTTAAGAAAGTGAATGCATAACGGATAGCACGACGTAAAATACGACGGATTACATATCCTGCACCATTATTTGACGGCAACTGCCCATCTGCAATAGCAAAAGCAACTGCTCTTACGTGGTCAACAATAACACGAATTGCAATATTTACCTTATCTTCTTCCTCATTAGCAGCCTTTATAGTGTATTTAGCTCCAGTTAATTCAGAAACCTTAGCAATTAATGGCGTGAACACATCTGTATCATAGTTTGATTGTACTCCTTGTAAAACCATACAAAGACGTTCAAACCCCATACCTGTATCTACGTGTTGTGCTGGTAATTTCTCTAAAGAACCATCTGCTTTACGATTAAACTCCATAAATACATTATTCCAAATCTCAACTACTTGAGGATGGTCTGCATTTACTAAATCTTTACCTGCTATTTTTGCTTTCTCTTCAGCTGAACGAATATCTACGTGAATTTCAGAACATGGTCCACAAGGCCCTTGATCTCCCATTTCCCAGAAATTATCTTTCTTGTTACCCAAAAGAATTCTATCTTCAGAAATTAATCCTTTCCAAATATCATAAGCTTCTTGGTCAAATGGAACATTCTCTTCCTTGCTACCTTCAAAAACAGTAACATAAAGAATGTCTTTCGGTATTTTATATACCTCTGTTAACAATTCCCAAGCCCAATTAATAGCTTCTTTCTTGAAATAATCACCAAAACTCCAGTTCCCTAACATCTCAAACATAGTATGGTGATAAGTATCAATACCTACCTCTTCTAAGTCATTGTGTTTTCCTGATACACGTAAACATTTTTGAGTATCAGTGATACGATTACTTTTTGGCTTGGCGTTCCCTAAGAAATATTCTTTAAACTGGGCCATCCCAGAGTTATTAAACATTAAAGTTGGATCGTCTTTCAAAACGATCGGAGCAGAAGGAACAATTAAATGTTCTCTTTCTTCAAAAAAGCTTAAAAACTTCTGACGAATTTCTTGTGATTTCATATCCTATGGAAACTAAATTTATCTATTCTATTGTTAATATAAAGCTATTCTTTTACTTGTTAAACATTTTGTAAATTAGTGAATAACCTTTTTCTTTTATCTATCCTTGTTGACTTAAAACATCAATAAACCAAAAACATTTTTTAAATTTGTTAGCTAACGATATTTAAAAACTGAAGGATTAAAAAATTTTAGTGCAAAAATAGTGTTTTTTTAAAATATGGCTAAGGTAAAATATTATTACGACCCCGAAAAATTAGCGTTCCTAAAAATACGCCCTAAAAAGTTCAAACAAATAAGTAATATTTTCTTATTTATCTTGTCTGCAGCTATTTTTGGTGTTTTAGGCCTATTTGTCATGATCAATACAAACATATTACAAACGCCTAAAGAAAAAAAGCAAGAAAGAGAACTTGCTGAGTTTAAAACAAATTATGTTCTACTAAATAAAAAATTAGACCTTGTAGCTGAAGTTCTTGATGAATTAGAAGTTAGAGACAACGATATTTACCGTGCTTATTTTAATACTTCACCAATTCCTGAAGAACAACGAAAATCGGGCTTAGGAGGAATAAACAGATATCGTTCTTTTGTTGGCTTAAATAATGAAAAACTCTTAACAGAAACAAATATGAAGATTGATCAGCTAACAAAACAAGTTGCTATTCAGTCTGAATCGTTAGATGACATCATCAAGTTAGCTAAAAAGAAAGAAGAATTTCTCGCTTCTATTCCTGCAATTCAACCTGTAAAAAATGAAGACTTGAAAAGAATGGCTTCAGGTTATGGATACCGAAGTGACCCTTTTACAAAGATTAAAAAATTCCACGCTGGTATGGATTTTTCTGCAGAAATAGGCACTCCTATTTTCGCAACAGGAAATGGAAAAATAATTAGAGCTAATAATGAATTATCAGGATATGGTAATCTTATTGAAATAGACCACGGTTATGGATACTTAACAAGATATGCCCACTTAAGCAAATATAATGCAAGAGCTGGACAAACCGTTAAACGTGGAGACATAATCGGATACGTAGGTAGTAGTGGTCGTAGTTCAGGACCACACTTACACTATGAAGTACATTATTTAGGAAATGTAGTAAACCCTCTTAATTACTATTACGGCGAAATTTCAGCTAAAGAATTTGAGCTTATGGCACAAGAGGCTAACCAAGAAAATCAATCACTTGACTAATGGAATTAAATTTACCTGACAAACGTTATTACAGCATTGGAGAGCTTGCAAAAGCTTTTAATGTAAATGCTTCCTTATTGCGCTTTTGGGAAAAAGAATTTGATATAATCAAGCCAAAGAAAAATGCTAAGGGAAACCGTATGTTCACTCCTCAAGATGTTGAGAACTTACAATTAATCTATCACCTTGTGAAAGAAAGAGGATTTACTCTTGATGGTGCAAAAGATTACCTTAAAAGCAAACCAAAAGAAATTGCAGACAATTTCGAAATTATAAAAAAGTTAGAGGGAATTAAGAATGCCCTTATTAATATTAAAAATGAACTTTAAACAGTAAAAACAAATGAAAAAAGCTTTAGTACCTATCGTCGTATTAGTTGTAATCTTTATCGGTCTATTTAGTTATGGAGTTGGTATCAAAAACAACGCTTTAGAATTAACACAAACAGAACAAAAACAATGGGCTGATGTTCAAACAGCTTACCAAAGAAGAAACGACCTTATCGGTAACCTTGTGAAAACTGTACAAGGGGCAGCTAATTTTGAAAAAAGCACTTTAGAAAGCGTTATTAATGCTCGTGCTAATGCTACTAAAGTAACTATTGACCCAACAAATATGACTCCTGAAAACTTTGAGCAATTCAATAAAGCACAAAGTCAGTTATCTTCAAGTCTTTCAAAGTTATTAGTGGTTTCTGAAAACTATCCTGAATTAAAGTCAAATACTAACTTCTTGAAATTACAAGATGAAATTGCAAGTACAGAAAATACTATTCAAACTCAAAGAATACGTTTTAACGATGCAGTAATGAATTACAATAACTATGTATTAAGATTCCCTAATTCTGTTTTCGCTGGTATGTTTGGCTATAAAGAAAAATCTTTCTTTAATGCTGTTGAAGGTGCTGAAAAACCAGTAGAAGTTAACTTTGAATTTTAATTATGGCTACAATCTCTGATTTTTTATCTACTGCAGATGAAAATGAAATCATAAAAGCTATAGAGCAAGCAGAAAAAAATACTTCAGGCGAAATAAGAGTTCACATAGAAACTTCTACTAAAAAAGAAGCTATGCAAAGAGCGCAGGAAGTATTTTTTGAATTAGACATGAATAAAACATCACAACAAAATGGTGTTTTGTTTTATATCTGTATCAACTCAAAAGCTTTCGTAATCTTAGGAGATAAAGCAATAGACGAGAAAGTCAAAAACGAAAACTTTTGGGAAGGAACTAAAGAACTTGTTATTAATCACTTTAAACAGGGATTATATAAACAAGGACTTATATATGGCATCCTTAAAGCAGGTAGTAAATTAAAAGTGTATTTCCCTTCACAAGGAGATAACAAAAACGAATTACCAAACGAAATTTCAAAAGCATAGCACTTATGATGCAACTAACAAAAAAAGTATATCATTTCTTTTTTACGGCAGTATTCTTATTACTATCGCAAGTAAACTATGCTCAATTTGATATCCCTGCTAAGCCTGCTCGCTCTGAACAAACTTTAGTCTATGACTATGCTAATTTATTAGATGGAGGACAAAGAAAACAACTTGAGCGAAAACTAATTGATTATAGCAATGAAACCTCAACACAGATTCTAGTTATTGTCATCCCATCTCTACAGGGAGAAAACATAGGTTTACTTGGTCCACGTTGGGGACATGAATGGGGAGTTGGTCAAAAAGGAAAAGATAATGGGGTAGTTATTCTAATGGCAGTAAAAGATCGCCAAATCGGTATTTACCCTGGTTATGGAGCAGAAGAGAAAATTACTGCAGGTCAAGGAGGAGACCTTATTAGAAGTAGAGTAATTCCAAATTTTAAAGCTGGAGATTACTACGGAGGTATCAATGAGGCCGTTGATGGGGTAAGTGAGATGCTATTAGGAACATATACTAATGACAATCCTACTCGGTTAGAAGGTGATAACGAAGTTGGTGGATTAGGCTGTTTATTTTTAATTATCATTATCATATTCTTAACCATTATATTCAGTAAAAATAATGGGGGAGGAAATGGCGGTGGCGGTCGTGGAAAAAGAAGCTTTGGAAGTGACTTAGCTGATATTATCATATTAAGCAATATGGGCCGACGTAGTGGCGGAAGTAGCTGGGGTGGAGGCTTCGGCGGCGGAGGCGGCTTCGGCGGTGGTGGAGGCGGTGGCTTCGGTGGTTTTGGCGGAGGAGGATTCTCTGGTGGAGGATCAAGCGGAAGCTGGTAACCTAACACAAATAATATTATTGCAAACAATATATAAAACAACAAAGGGCAGAATTATCTGCCCTTTGTTGTTTTATATATATTGGTATATCTATCATTTCACTACATTCTCATTGAGCGCATCGAACGCATCCCTCCTCTTCCTTTTCCTCTTTTACCTGCAAATTCATTTAATTTATAAGTCAAAGAAAACATTACATATCTCTTTAATACTAAACTCTCTGAATCTACGATTTGCATCGGATCAATTGTTCTTCTTGAACTAGTATTTTGATTTAATAAATCATACACTTTAACTTTTGCTCTAAATTTCTTTTTAAAGAATTCATAAGCTAAACTTACATTCCACATATAGAAATCACGTTTAAACCCCTTAGCTATCTGTGAATTATAAGTGTATGCAAAATCATTTCCGAAAATAATACTCTTAGGCCAATAAGAAGTCGTCTGTAAGTTAAACCTGTGCGTAAAATTACTTGCTTTATCTACAGAGAAGTTAGTATAACTACTTGAATAGTGATTGTAAGTATAAGAAGGTCTTAAAGTAAGAAAATCACCATAATCATAAGTCAAATAGACTCTTGGCGAAATAGTATTTGAAGTTGCATCGTAAGTTTCACCATCTATATATCCTTTACTTATTGATTGATTAAAACGCACTCCTACTCCATATCGTAAACTATGCTCTTCCCACTTGTTACTTCGATACCAATCACCTGAAACAGACCATTGATAATTACCTGATATATTTTTAAAAGTAGATATACTCTTTCTATCTTCGTCATACTCTACAGCACTTACAATACTATTATTATAAATTGTTGTACTTGCCGAAATTGTATAACCTGCTCGAGTTTGAAAATCATACGAACGATAACTCATATTAATATTATGAGTCCCCGTTGGTTTTAAATCAGGATTACCTATAGACGTATTAAGGGGATTCGAAATATCTGTAATATCTAACAGTTGAGCTGCACTTTGATATGTTACATTGTAATTATAAAATCCAAAAATATTGTTCTTTTTACTAAATTGATAATTAAACAATGCATTAATATTAGGGTCAATATAATACTTATCTAAACTATACGTCTTAGCATTATATAAAGCACTTGCTGAATTCTTCACAATCTTTGTTTGCGTCATTAAATTTGCATTAAACTTACTCTTAACAAGAGTGAAATTTACAAAAGGTACGACCTCGTTTTGCACTGTATTATAATGATTTGTCTGTAATGTGTTTAATTCGCTATACCCACCAGTAAGTTCACTAAAATCATAAACCTTTAAATCTGAAATAGATTGATTTCGATTCCAATTAGAACCGAATGACACAACCAATGAATCTGTAATCGGTTGACTATACTCTACAGATATTCCATAATTATCTGAGGAATTAATGCTTTTTTGATATTGTTTACGCTCATCATCTTCTTTCTCTGATTGATAAAACTTCGTATCAGATTCTGACAAAATATCATTGTTGCTATTACTATTAGAATTAGTTAATTCAATACTTAAAAACTGCCCTGTTTTTTTAAAGTTTCTAATATAACGTGCAGAACTTCCAAAATTATAAGAATCTCCTACAGTATAAGAACGTGAATTGCTTTCATTCAACAATTCTCCCTTTTCATCAAAAGACACTTGATCGCTTATACTATTTGAGTAATTATGACTTTTATTAAAAGTAGGACTAAAATAAAACGCATCTTTATCACCTGTGTAATCTACAGACACATTTCCTCTATGCCCTTCGCTGCCACTATTGCTTGATGAATTTGAATTATTCGTAAACTCTCCTGAAGGAAGAAACTTCGTAATTATAGACTTATTCCAATTCTCTACTTCAGCAAAATTATAATTATAACTACCGTTTACATTTAACTTATCAGAAACATTCTCAACAAAATTGACTCCAAGCATCCTTGACTCTGTAATGCCTCCTGAAGACCTACCGGTACGCATATTATCAAAGACTTCATTCATAGAGAAACCACTTGCGTTTATGTTATTTGCAGATCCTACGACACTTACTTGTCGACGCTTATTGAAGCTATTTAAGAACAAAGCACTTTCATAACGATCATTTGACCCATATCCTGCAGATACTCGCCCAAAATACCCTTTATTTTTATCCTCGTCAATGGTGATATTAATACTCGCATCATTTGTCTTGCTTCTTTCTTTTGTAAAACGTTCTTTTTTAGACTTTTTATCTGTTACTTGTACTTTTTTAATGATATCAGATGGTAAGTTTTCAAGAGCAATCTGCCCATCTTCATTAAAAAAAGGTTTCCCATTCACTAGTATTTCGTTGACAGCCTTTCCATTTACTGTGATTTTTTTATTCTCATCTATCTGAACTCCTGGCAACTGTTTTAATAGCTCCTCTAAATTAGCATCTGGTCTTACCTTAAATGAAGAAGCATTAAACTCTAAAGTGTCTTTCTTAATGCGAATTGGTGGTGCTTCAGCAACAATTACAAGCTCATCTAAATTCTGACCATACTCTTTTAAGATGATATTTTTTAAATCAACTTCTTGCTCTATTCCTTCTTTAAACGTTTTAGAGAACTCTTTAAAACCAATCATTGAGGCTTTAAATACAACAGGTGTATTTACCTTATTAAACTTCAAATCAAAATAGCCTTTTAAATCACTTACAGTATATTCAACCAAAGTAGAATCCTTCTCCTTAGATAAGAAAATTGTAACGGCTTCAATAGGATTATTTAACGAATCAACTACTCTCCCTTTAATAGACGTAGTATTCTGAGCTAATAAACTTACAGATGTAAGTATAAACAGTAAACAAAATATATTTTTCATAATAAAAAAGCGGTCTTTGTATTAACACAAAGACCGCTTAGAATATTGTTCAAGTTGAAACTTATTATTTCTGACGGAAATAAATATCGATTGGCACACCACTAAAGTTGTACATTTCTCTTAACTTGTTTTCAATATATCTCTTATAAGGATCTTTGATATATTGAGGCAAGTTAGCAAAAAATACGAACTGAGGCGTATCTGTAGGCAATTGCATACAGTATTTAATCTTGATATACTTTCCTTTAATTGCTGGAGGTGGAGTATGCTCAATAATTGGCAACATCGCTTCGTTAAATTTCGAAGTAGAAATACGTTGTTTTCTATTTTCAAAAACCTCAACAGCTGCTTCCAACGCTTTTAATAAACGTTGTTTTGTAATTGTAGAAGTAAAGATAATTGGCACATCTGTAAATGGAGCAATCTCTTCGCGAATTTTCTCTTCAAACTGTTTAGCAGTCATTGTATCCTTGTCAATAAGATCCCACTTATTCACTAAAATAACAACTCCTTTTCTATTCTTCTCAGCTAACCAAAAAATACTTTGATCTTGTCCTTCAAATCCACGAGTAGCATCAATCATTAAGATACAAACGTCACTATGTTCAATAGCACGTACAGATCTCATAACAGAATAAAACTCTAAATCTTCTTTTACTTTTGCTTTTCTTCTAATACCTGCAGTATCTACAATATTAAAATCGAAACCAAATTGTGTAAAACGAGTGTCAATTGAATCACGAGTAGTACCAGCAATATCTGTAACGATATATCTATCCTCCCCGATTAAAGCATTAATAAAACTTGACTTACCAGCATTAGGTCTTCCAACCACTGCAAATCTTGGTAACTCATCTTCTTCTGCTTCAACTTCCTCTTCTACTGGTAATGCCTCAACAACAGCATCTAATAAATCTCCTGTCCCACTACCACTAATACTTGCAAATGGATAAATTTCTCCTAATCCTAAATTGTAGAATTCGAAAGTATCATCCATACGTTTAGCACTATCAACTTTGTTTACTGCAACAAGAATAGGCTTTGTTTCTTTACGTAATAAACGTGCAACTTCTTCATCCATTGGAGTAATTCCTTGCTCCACGTCTACCACAAATATAATTACGTCTGCCTCGTCAATTGCAAGACTTACCTGACGTCTAATTTCTCCTTCGAAAATATCCTCAGAACCTTTTACGTATCCTCCTGTATCAATAACAGAGAATTCACGTCCATTCCATTCTGACTTGCCGTAGTTTCTATCACGTGTTACACCACTAACCGAATCTACGATAGCATCTCTTCTTTGAATCAAACGATTAAAAAAAGTTGACTTCCCTACGTTTGGTCTACCAACTATGGCTACTATACTACTCATAAATATCTAAATATGTCGCAAAGTTAGTATTTCAATGCGATATTTTAATTATAATTTTACTATTCCTTATTTCTTTTGATTGTATCCGAAACGACGCAACTGAAAATCGTTTGTTCTCCAATCTTTATTCACTTTCACAAACAACTCTAAGTGTACCTTTTTCAAAAAGAATTTTTCCATTTCTTCTCTTGCGGCAATACCTACTTTTTTAAGTGCAGATCCTTTATGTCCAATGATAATCCCTTTCTGACTATCACGTTCAACCATAATAACAGACTTAATGCGGATGATATTTTCCTCTTCTTTAAACTCTTCCACTTCTACTTCTACAGCATAAGGAACCTCTTTGTCATAGTTTAAAAGTATTTTCTCTCTGATAATCTCACTTACAAAGAAACGCTCAGATTTATCTGTTAATGAATCTTTAGGATAATAAGGAGGTGAAACTGGCAACAATTCTACAATACGATCAAACACAGTTTGCGTATTGAATTTCTCTAAAGCAGAAATTGGAATAATCTCAGCGTTAGGAACCTTAGTTTGCCACATTTGCATTTGTTCTTCTAACTGTTCTTGGTTAGATCTATCAATTTTGTTTAATAACAACAGAATTGGCGTACTTGTTTTAGTGATACGATTAAAGAACTCTTCATCTTTCAATTCCTTCTCACCTATCTCTACCATATAAATTAATAGATCGGCATCTTCAAATGCAGACTTCACAAAGTCCATCATAGACTGTTGCAATTCGTATGCAGGTTTAATTATACCAGGTGTATCAGAAAACACAATTTGATGATCATCTCCATTTACAATTCCTAAAATTCTGTGTCTAGTTGTCTGTGCCTTAGAGGTGATAATTGAAAGTCTTTCACCTACTAATGCGTTCATTAACGTTGATTTTCCTACATTAGGATTACCTATAATGTTTACAAAACCTGCTTTATGCGTCATATTTAATTTATTTTCTGGCGCAAAGGTAGTTTATATCAACGACATAGGAAAAATAAAAATATAAAAGCAGAATAAATTTGTCATTCTAAATAATCATCTTATATTTGCACCACTATATCGCGGGATAGAGCAGTAGGCAGCTCGTCGGGCTCATAACCCGAAGGTCACAGGTTCGAGTCCTGTTCCCGCTACTAAGTAAGCCACTTCAAATGAAGTGGCTTTTTTTATGCTTATACTTTTATACTTAGTAAAATCATCTTTCTTAATTCGCACTTTTTCAAAAACAGCGTAAACTTTACATCACGTACTGAGATATACAAGTATATTCCCTACAAATTATCGATTTTATATCACTTCATTTATCCTTACTTTATATCACTTTTAATTCAATATTATACGTCAAATCAATTTATGAACAGCTATAGCTTATAAAACAAGCTTTAACATTTAAAAACAAAATTACTCTTACAAACTACAATACAACAACTTATAAAACCAAAAATGTTAAACTTCAACTATTACAGAATATTAATCTCCTTTAGTTGCTCTTTTTAGAATAATTCATTCTATATTTGTACCACAATAGCGCGGGATAGAGCAGTAGGCAGCTCGTCGGGCTCATAACCCGAAGGTCACAGGTTCGAGTCCTGTTCCCGCTACTAAGCAAGCCACTTCATTCGAAGTGGCTTTTTTTATTTTACCATATACCATAAAAAAAGCTGTTATATAAAATACAACAGCTTTTACTTAAAACTATATACACAAAAAGGATATATCCTTTATCTTCTTTCTACGGTTCCCAAATAATACGAGTTAAGAAATCCATCTTCATCTCTTTATAACTTGACAATGGTATCCCTGTAACAAAACCTACCGCAAGATTATGCAATAAAGCAACTTTTATCTGTGGGTGTAATACATATTGGAACCTATCTTGTCTGAAATCAATATTATTCTCAATACCAATAAAGTTCTTAGAATTAGGTAAAACATAAAGTAAACTCGCATTAATTGTACCTAACACACACGTCTCTCCTGTATCAAATGTATTCTCAAATACTGGTCCACCAAATACCATTGCATTGAAATTATTAAACTTCTTAGCAACAACTAAAATAGGATTCATTCGCATTCCTGTAAAAAACTTCCCATCACCATCTAATTTCTTCAAGTAGTTCATTTCAAATTCGTGAATATAAGCTACTGCCATCGAAGTCTGAGCTTTTTCATTTACCAAGAAAGTATATTGAGTAGCTAATTTTATCCCTTCTATTCGATTATTAGGAATCATTTGATTTCCTATCCCCTTTTCTTTACTATTAAAAGAAAATGGAATCTCTACTTCTACTCCTAACCTATTAGCAACAGCCCATTCATATTCAATAAATCCAAAATACTCGTTATAATGTTTATGATCTGCAACACCAAACCCCATATTGAACTCTGCCTCTCCCTTTCGAGCACCTAAATCTCTCATCAAATCATTAAACAAAGGCTCTGCGTGTTCAACTTTAGGTAGTAACTTCTTTTCTCCGCTTAGACTATCTTTTGCTTCTTGAGCAATACTAACATACCCTATAAATAAAAAAAGCACTGATAGTGCTACTTGTAACTTCTTACTGTAATATCTCATTCAAATTATTTTGGCGCAAGTTACAATGCAAACCTACTTACTAAATAGTACAAATCTTTTCTATTCTAATACAAAACTTGAAATTCACAAACCTTAACTAATTAAAAATCAACAACACATAATTCTATCCTTTTTAAAAATAAGACAAATTACTCATTTTAAACAAGAGCTTTCTCTGATTCAAAAACAACACGACTCAAAAAAAAGTAAAATATTTCCTATCAATTCTTGCCAATTCAATTATTCGTACTATATTTGCACCACTATATCGCGGGATAGAGCAGTAGGCAGCTCGTCGGGCTCATAACCCGAAGGTCACAGGTTCGAGTCCTGTTCCCGCTACTAAGTAAGCCACTTCAAATGAAGTGGCTTTTTTTATGCTTATACTTTTCTTGTGTACATTGTAAAGACTGATACAATATCACCTACTTTCTTCCTGCTTCAAGGTCAAAATAAACTGCACTGCTCTCATTAATACTCATCCTTTTTAAAAATAAACACACTAATTCTATATTTTATTTTTAAAAAGATAAAAGTATAAGTAAAAAAGCACCTACCTGATTCAATACACTTTACTTCAATTTAAACTCAACATTACCTCTTAAAAGTACTACTCAACAAGAACAATACACCGTCTTCAGGCATAGCCCTATTTTGTCAATTCAAATAATTATTCTACATTTGCACCACAATAGCGCGGGATAGAGCAGTAGGCAGCTCGTCGGGCTCATAACCCGAAGGTCACAGGTTCGAGTCCTGTTCCCGCTACTAAGCAAGACCACTTTCAAAAGAAGTGGTCTTTTTTATTTTTAATAAATAGCTTTATAACGCCTACTAACAACAAAAGGGAGTACTTTACAAGTACTCCCTTTGTTATTTTTACTCTTATGCTATTACATTAACTCTTCTTGGATTTGTTCCCACTCTTCCATTAAATCGTTAATTCTTTTTTTCTTTTTCTCATAATCACTGAAGAAAGCAGTGTCTTGTATTAACTTTTCATAGTCAACAGCCAAACGCTCGTCATCTTTAGCAACTTTCTTTTCAAGCTCGTTAATCTCACTCTCTATTTTGCTAATTCTATTTTGCAAAGACTTCTGTTTCTTTTGCTCATCATAGCTAAGTGTTTTTTCTTTCTTAACCTCACCTTTACTCTCTTTAACTGGAGCATCTGTTCGCTTCTCAATTTCACGCATATCTTGAGCATTTCTCTCTTCTAAGAAATAATTAATATCTCCTAAATACTCTCTAATACGTTGATCTTTGAACTCATAAACAAATTCCGTTAAACCTTGTAAGAAATCACGGTCGTGAGATACAAGCACTAATGTTCCTTTAAAGTTTAAAAGAGCATTCTTCAACACATTCTTAGATTTAATATCCAAGTGGTTGGTCGGCTCATCCATTAAAAGTACGTTAATTGGCGACAACAACATTTTACATAGTGCAAGACGGTTTCTTTCACCTCCAGACAATACTTTTACTTTTTTCTCAACGTCATCTCCTCTAAACAAGAAAGAACCAAGCATATCGCGTACCTTAACACGGTTGCTATCAGTTGCAGCATCTAACATTGTATCCAAAATAGTCTTTTCCCCATCAAGATAATCAGCTTGATTTTGTGCAAAATATCCTATTTGAACGTTGTGACCTAACTTAATACTTCCATCATACTCAAACTCGTTAATAATAGCTTTTATCAACGTTGACTTACCTTGCCCATTTTGTCCTACAAAAGCAATCTTAGAACCACGCTCAACAAGCAATGAAATATCTTTAAAGATTACTTTCTCTCCATACTTCTTAGTAACCTTATCTATCTCAAGAACTACTCTTCCTGGCTCAATACTAACAGGGAAAGAAATATTCATTACAGCATTATCATCTTCATCCACTTCAATACGCTCTACCTTATCTAATTTCTTAATTAAAGATTGTGCCATTGATGCTTTAGTCGCTTTATAACGAAACTTCTCAATTAACTTCTCTGTTTCCTCGATCTTCTTAGCTTGATTCTTCTGAGCTGCCAATTGCATCTCTCTAAGCTCTTCTCTTAATACTAAATACTCTGAATAAGGCTTATTAAAATCATATATCTTCCCTAATGAAATCTCAATCGTACGATTCGTTACATTGTCTAAGAACATCTTATCGTGAGAAATAATAACTACTGCACCTGGGTAAGTTCTAAGGAATTGTTCTAACCAAATAATACTTTCAATATCCAAGTGGTTAGTAGGCTCATCCAGTAATAATACATCATTATTTTGAAGTAATAACTTAGCTAACTCAATACGCATACGCCAACCTCCAGAAAAAGTATCTGTAAGATTATTAAACTCTTCTCTTTTAAATCCAAGTCCTTGAAGAATACGCTCCGTATTTCCAACGTAATTATATCCTCCGATTAATTCAAAACGATGCGTTAAGTCACTTAACTTTTCTATTAATTCAGAATAAGAATCAGACTCATAATCCGTACGCTCAACTAAAGCTTTGTTCACTTTCTCTAATTCCGCCTCAACTTTTTTAATTTCAACGAATGCCTGATATGCTTCGTCTAATACCGTACGACCTGGCGTAAATTCAATATCCTGTCTTAGGAATCCAATGCGAAGATCCTTTTCCATCGCCAAACTTCCTGTATCAGGTTCCATATCCCCTGATAACAACTTCATCATTGTTGATTTTCCAGCTCCGTTTTTTCCTACAAGACCAACACGGTCACCAGCTCCAATACGGAATGTTACATTCTCGAATAAAAATTCTCCAGAAAAAGAAACTGAAAGATTATGTATATTTAACATACTATGATTCTACTTAAGTTTAAATTTTTTATACCTATGAATTGACAAATTCTCTTCTAAAGGCATTTTATTTTCAATATTATTATATAATTTATCTGCTAAAAATGGTCCTAAAAGCACACCTCTTGTACCCAGACCATTCATCACATGAATTCTATCTGACTGCAAACTTCTTCCTAAAAGTGGTCGTCTATCTTTAACCGTTGGCCTTACACCTGCACTATGCTGTACTACTTCAAAATCTAAGTCCACTACTTCTTTTAACCCAGCAATAAGTTCTTCTAAACCTTCTTTACTAACGTCATCTGTTTTATCTTCCCAATTATAAGTAGCACCTACTTTATAGTGATTATCTCCCAAAGGAATTAAAAAGACATTTGCTTTTAAGATAAAATCGATATTCAAATCTGGAATCTTTACGACCATAACCTCACCCTTAGTTCCATCTAAAGGCAACTCTTTAAAGAATGGGTTATTCAACATTCCAAATCCTTCTGCAAACACAATATGTTTTGCTTCTATGTCCTTGTAAACTACCTTTTCATTATCAAAACTTAGTTGATCAAAATCAAAAGCTTCTACACGATAGACTCCTTCTTGATGCAATAAAGCCCTATACTTACTTATTAATACTTTTGTATCAACATAACCAGTTTCATTTACGACACCAAAACCATAAGGAGAAAGTACTCCTTTGATTTCTTGACGATCTAAATTAGATGACAAATAACTCTCTAAATTAGGTCGATCTGCTGCTTGAAACCAATTATTTTGTTCCTCAATAGAAACAAGTCTACGATACAATGGTATTTCGTGCATAAATTTAGCACCCAATTTCTCCTCTAATTTAGCATAGAAAGGCTTTGCTATAGCTAATTGCTCACCTACTTTCCAAACTTCTGTAAAGCGTTTTAGCACTACAGGATTGTACATCCCTCCTGCTTGCAATGACGAAGAACGTTTTTCATTATCTATAACAATAAAACTCTTTCCCTCGCTTGCTAACTTCTCTGTAAAACAGATACCAGCTAAACCAGTTCCTACTACAATATAATCTACCATAACATAAAGCATTAAAAAAGCTCTTATCTAATTTAATAGATAAGAGCTTTCTAAATTAGAATTACAAAATTACTAATTCCACATATCATCTTCAAGGTTTCGAATCAATTCTTTGATTCTTTCACCTTCCATAAGTGATTTTAACTCATTGTTTTTAATGTATTCATCTACACGACGGTTTCCGTATACATTATCAGACTTATAAATAGTAGAACTAAATCTTCTTGAATTCAACAAATGGTCGAAGTTAATCGGATTCATTGGATTCTTAGGATTAAATGCATAATTCTGGAATAATACTTCACGAGCATCAGCAAAAAGAATCCAGAATAACTCTACATAATTCTCATTTGCTGACCCTTTAGTATATAAATCCGCAACTACTGGAGCAATACCCAATAATCTATATTTTAATTGTCCTTCATTTCTATCGAAATACCACATACCCATAATGTGATATTCTTTTACATCTGAAGCACGTAATTCAACCTTTTGAATGTACTCATCAGGAATAGCTTCTCCTGCGTTGTAATACTCAATACCAACATCAGTAGTATCAACCTTAACAAATGATGACTCAATGTCTTTTAAAGCTCTGTGTACTTTAAATTCACTATCGTCATAAACTTCTGTAATAGTCCCTGATTTAATACCATCAAGTAAAACTTGAAACAACGGTTTTCTACCATCACTATCATACTCGTCAATAGGGTATAAGTAAGCTTCGTTTGATTTTTCAGCTAAAGAAATATTTTCCCAAACCTTAATACCAAATAAGATATCACTTTCCTTAACATGTCCGTAAGGAATTGGTCCCTCAGCTGTGATTAAAATCTCTTCAATTGGTTTGATACCAATCTCACTGGCAGATTTTGCGTTCAAAATGTTTGTCTGCGCAAAACTTCCAATTGAAAACAATGAAAGAACTGCATATAGTGAAAAGTTTTTCAAATTCATATTCTTAATATTTATTCGTATAAAATTCGGCTAAATTAATTGATTTCGAAAGTACAAGGGGCTGTTTTTTTCAAAGCATAATTTCCTGCTCCTTCTAAACGTACCTTAATATCAGATATCACAACAACATCTCCTATTCTTGCTCTTCTAATCGCTGCTTTAGCTCTATCATTCATTCTATTACCAGCAACTACTACACTTGGTTCTCCTGGCACTTGAAGTACAAAACTTGTTACAGTTAAGTTCACATCAAAATCAAAATCATCAAGTTTAGCTCCTACAGTAACTATCTCTAAGTTTGACTTAGGTCCCTTAGCTGCATACTCTCCACGTACAGTTCCTCTTGGAGAAGGAATATCTTTAATACGGAAAACTTTGCTATCAGAAACTCTTTGTCCATCAGGTAAAGTTCCAGAAACATTAATAGATACTTCACGCCCTGCTTGAGGATTTAAGATATAAGCTCCAACTCTTCCAGCTTTAGATAAACCAGGAGCTGACGCTACAACCTTATCATCACTAATTCCAGCAAATGAAATAGTCAATGGGTTAGCAACACCACGATACACTACGTTCATTTTATCTGCAGAAATATTAGCAGAGTTAGGTTTTGGTACAACAACGTAATTTCCTTTAATTGGAATCTCCACTGGACTACCTTCTTCCATAAAAGTAAACAATCCTTTGATGTCGTGTTCTCCAACATTTCCTGTATTAAAGTTTAAGTTAACTTGACCTTCACTTAAAGACTTATTCAAGTCGATTGTCTGTCCGTTTACTGTAACTTTAGTAGGTACTGTTGATTTATCGTATCTACCTAATACTACTTTACCTTTGAATGCTTCACCTGCAAAATATGTAGACTTGTCAGAAATAACAAATGCTTCATAGTTACGCATTGACGCAGCTTGTGTAAGTGTATTACCTAACAAACTATTATAAATTTCATGCTCAATTACCTTTGCATCATTTTGCATTGTTGACAATTTTGTCAATGTCGCAATTGCAGGGAAACCTTGGAAATTATAATTCAAATATGGTTTAGTGATACCCTGACTATCTTTCACATCATTAATATCAAATCTATTATCAAGATCAATAACGATTGGTTGAAACTTAGTATCAGCTAAAACAGTTTTAATATCAGTTTTATACTTTTCTATTGCATTGATAAAAGCTTGTCCTTCTTCAGAGTAATTATCCCCTGCGAACCAAGCAGCATCAATCAAATCTCCTTTATCCATACGCTCAGCTGGTAACTTACCATCAGCTGTTCTTTCTCCTTCAAAACCTTCAGTTATTCCAGATTTCAACTGATCAACGTATGCATAAAACTCCTTAGTAATACCAGAAACTTTCTTGGCAATTTCATAAGGCCCCTTAAAACGAGTTGGATCATCTGTTGCTTTTTCACCCAAGCCATTCAACAATTCATCATTGCTTAGAATAGCAGCGCTATTAGCAGACTCAAACTTCTCGTTAACCATACCAAAAGCAGAAAGAACCTCCTTCGACATCTGAAGTGCCATCATTGCGATAAACACCAGATACATCAAGTTAATCATCTTCTGCCTTGGAGTCAATTTTTGTTTTGCCATTACCTTATAATATTTTTACGAATTATAAACTAATTAGCATTTCTATTTCCACCCATAGCAGAAAGCATTCCACCATAAACAGTATTAAGAGATGATAAGTTATTTGTTAATGCTTGCATTTGCTCTTTTAACTTAACGTTATTTTCTGCAACTGCTTGATTGATCTCTGCATTTTTACTTGCACTGTCTAATTGTACTTTATACATTGCGTTTAATGACTCTAACTGTTTGGCAGCTAAATTCATTTCTTCAGCATATTTCTTAGTAGAAGCAACAGAATCTACAGCAGGTCCCATTTCTCTTGAAGCAGCTTCGAAATTGCGAATGCTTGTACCTAAACTTTTCATTAACTCACCATCAATCTTAGCTTCTTTCAACATATCATCTAATTTCTTAGAAAGTGATACTTCAGTAGCTTCAGGATTTACTGCTTGAGTTTGTTCATTTTTAAATTTTCTTATTTCTTTTGACTCCCCTTCATTTAATTCTGGGAAAACTTTTGCCCAATCTAAATCGTCATCTACTGGTTCAAATGCAGAGATAGCAAAAATAAATGCCTCTACTAATAAACCTACAGTTAACATATTATTACCATTCAATGGACCAAACTCCATATGAGTAATTTTAAATAATGCACCAATGATTACAACTGACGCCCCCATTCCATAACAGAAGTTCATCACTTTTTTAGGTATTGCCATAGCTATTTTTTTCTTTTTTTTTTTATTTTTTCCCTTATAATTAACGAGCCATTCTTGCAGCATTCACTTTTGATAAAGAACCAGAAACAGATTGAACCGTTCTGAATCCAACATAACTTCTTGCTGAGTCAGCATATTCTTTATCACGTTTAGCAACTTGTAAGAAATAAGCAGGATCTCTCCATGAACCACCTCTAACTACTTTTAAAGGACTATCACTTCTTCTATTTCTTGGTTTTAAAGTTGACATATAATCATAGCTTGAAACATCATATGTAGAACTTGTCCACTCAGACACGTTACCAGCCATATTATATAAGTTATATCCGTTTGGAGGATATGCACGTACATCTGCAGTGTATAAAGCACCATCAGCGGCGTAATCATTTCTTGTAGGTTTAAAGTTTGCCATAAAACATCCTTTTTCATCTACAGTATAAGGACCTCCCCAAGGATACATAGCTCCTTCAAGACCTCCTCTTGCAGCATATTCCCACTCGCTTTCCATTGGTAAACGGTATTCTTGAATATCAACTGCTTGCTTATTTTGTTTTAAATGTGTGTTTTTATACATTGTTCTCCAAGCAGCAAATGCTTTAGCTTGGTGCCAATTCACACCTACAACAGGATACTCTCCAAAAGCTTCGTGCCAAAAATAATCGTTGTGCATTGGCTCATTATAAGAGTACTTAAATTCTTTAATCCAACGTGTAGTATCAGGATAAATTAATAAATTCTCTGTTTTAAGGTGTCTTTGTCTTTTTCCTCTTGTGTCTGCAGAACGATCACTAATCGCAGCATCAACATCAATGTAAGTATATTTAAACTTTAATTTAGACACATCAAAAGTAGTTAATCCATTATATGTATCTCTTGCAGAAATATATAATGAATCCATTACCTCAACATAATGCTCGTCTGGATATCTATTAACATCATTTACCAAATTAACTTTCTTATTTAATAAACGACCTGCATAAATATCATCAGATGCTTGTAAGCTATAGTAGTTTTCATACATATATCTTTGGTAAGCAGTCATCTTATCTAAATTTTCTTCTGCATCAACAAATGCATAAGCACCTATTCCTCCAGATTCTTTTGTCATCCCCATTTCATCTGCAGCAATTGCTAATTTTGTACGAATGATAGAATCTTTTACCCAGTTAACAAATTTTCTATATTGATTATTAGACACTTCTGTCTCATCCATATAGAACGAACCAACAGTTACTGTTTTTATAGGAGCATCTTGAACACCCAAGATATCTTCATTTGCTTGTCCCATTGTAAATGTTCCCCCAGGAATTCTTGACATTCCTTGTGGTTTTTGAACATCCCATCTCTTTCCAGGATCTCCGCCTAACAATTCACCACGATCTCCAGTTCCACAACTGGCTAACAAGGTTAACATAGCTCCTAATGTAATGATCTTCTTCATATAATTTTAGGTTTTTTATATATTACTCTTAAAAAACTAATGAGTATTTCTTTTATTATTTTTCACAAAACAAAGCTAAAAATTAATTTAACTAAATTACTTAAAAAAGTTAAAATTTTAATTATAGCAAACTTTTTTTCAATGTACGCCACCATCTTTCGGGTACATTTTGACTTATAGCCAATTCATAATCTTCATAACTACAAGGTAACAATACCTTTCGCTCCGTATTATTAAAGAATACAGGTGCTTCTACCCACCATCTCTCTGATACATCACTTTTAAAGAAAATCAAATCATCATAACCTTCAACAGGCACAATGTATTTTAAGTAACTTTCTTTACTCACAAACGGGTATTCGTTAGATCTAAAATTTACACCTTCAACAAAATACCACAATATCTGTGCTATTAATAACGTCTCATTTTTGTTATTATTATAATTAAAAATACCAAAAGACGAAACTCTATCACTTAATCCTGAATAACGAGCTAAAGAACAAATCTCTTTTCCGTCGAATCCATTGGGATTAAAAAAATCAAAATTACCTGAATCACCTGACTTTACAACACCCATATCAATACTAATGATATCTGCATCTCTCAAAACAGGCTCTGCTAATTTTATATTCTTTGTTATCTCTCCTACTCTATATGCCTCAAAATATAAACTTTCTATCAAGTCGATTTCTTCTTGGGCATTAAAATAAGTCTGATATCCTATATTAGAAAAATTAAACAAATTAACAGGTTCTTCCATAATAATGCGAGACAAAAAACTCTCTGCAGGAAAACTTCCTTCTTTAGCTAAATCCAACTTGGCATCAATGGATACTAAGTTGACCATTTGCTCTAATTTGTCATATCCTCTATAAATAGCATAGGTCATATCTTGTGAACCTCCAATCACAATTGGAATAACACCATTTTTAACCAAGTCACCAACTAAGGTTTTTAATAAAAAATAAGTGTCTTGCAATTGTTCTCCAGGCAAAATATCACCTAAGTCAATCATATTTGTACTCCAGTTTCCAGGAAACAAAGCATAAAAGGCTTTTCTAATTTTAGATATATCAACAATATCATCATCGTTATTAAAACCACGATTATCTACTACTCCTATAATCGCAATTCGATATCTATTGTAGTTTTCAAAATTACCACCAGAAAAAAAAGTAATTTTCTTACCTAAAGATTGACTTGGCAATCCGTCAATATAGTTTATTAACTCATCTCCGATAGGTCTTAATAACTCATATAACATATTCTACTTCGTTTTGGTAGTTTTTGTTGTTGTTGCCTTTTTTGTCGTTGTTGCTTTTTTCGTAGCTGTTGTTTTTTTAGCCGTCGTTTTTTTAGCAGCAGTTTTCTTCGCTGGTGTTTTAGCCTCAATCATTGCTTTTACTTCATCTAACGTCAAAGCTGCAGCATCAACTTCCTTGCCTAATTCTATTTTTACTTTTCCTTTTAGAATCACCGAACGTCCCCAACGTGCTTTTTCAACGCGAATTCCTTCTTCTGCCCAATCATGTAAAACTTTTTCCTTCTCTTTTTTGATTTTATCCTCGATTAATTCGTTGATATCGTCATTTGAAAGATTGTCAAAATTATACTTCTTATTAACATTAATAAAAATACCATTCCACTTTAAGTAAGGACCAAAACGACCTACACCCTTTTGAACTGGCAATCCTTGGTAGCTTGCAATTGGAGCATCTGCTTGCTCTTTTTCTTTGATTAATTCAACTGCTCTTTCGTAAGTAACATCCAAAGGTTCTTCTCCTTTTGGCAATGAAATAAACACTTTACCAAATCGAACATACGGACCAAAACGCCCATTGTTCACCTCTACTTCCTCTTCTTTATACTGTCCTAAAACTTTAGGCAATAAGAAAAGAGTTAATGCCTCTTCTAAAGTAATTGTACCAATATTTTGGTCTGGTGCTAAACTTGCAAACTGTTTTTCTTCATCTTCAGGATCTCCAATTTGTGCAACCGGACCGAACTTAGCTAAACGAACTAATACCGTTTTTCCACTCACAGGGTGTATTCCTAAAATACGCTCTCCTGATTCACGTTCTGCATTTTCTTCTACATCTTTTACAGTTGGGTGGAAATGGTCATAAAATTCTTTCATCATTTTAGCCCAATCTTCATTCCCTGCAGCAATCTCATCAAAGTCTTGCTCTACTTTTGCTGTAAAGTTATAATCTAAAATAGTTTTGAAATTCTTTACTAAAAAATCGTTTACAATGATTCCGATATCAGTAGGTACTAACTTCCCTTTATCAGAACCTGTCTTTTCAACTAACTCTTTTTGCTTAATTTCTCCACCTCTTAATACCATCATTTTATAAGGACGCTCTTTTCCTTCTGTCTCTCCTTTTTCTACATAATTACGTGCCATAATCGTAGAGATTGTCGGTGCATAAGTAGATGGACGACCAATACCAAGCTCTTCTAACTTCTTAACTAAAGAAGCTTCTGTATAACGAGCAGCTGGCTTTGTAAAACGTTGTGTAGCAACCAAAGAATTTTGCTGTAAATACTCACCTACGCGTAATGCTGGTAAAATACCTTCTACTTCTTCATCTTCATCATCGTGTCCTTCTAAATATACTTTTAAGAATCCTTCAAAAAGCAATACCTCTCCTGAAGCAGCAAAATAATCTTTAAACTTATTTGCTTCAATTTTCACGTTTGTACGTTCTAATTTCGCATCACTCATTTGAGAAGCTAAAGTACGCTTCCAAATCAAATCGTATAATCTTGCTTGATCCCTATCTACTGGTGCAGTATGCAAAGCCATATTAGTAGGACGAATTGCTTCGTGGGCTTCTTGTGCTCCTTTACTTTTTGTAGTATAGGTACGAGGTTTTGAATACTCTGCTCCGTATGATTTAGTAATCTCAGCAGCAGCAGCACTCATTGCATCATTAGACAAGTTCACACTATCCGTTCTCATATAAGTGATTAATCCACTTTCATATAAGCGCTGTGCTAACATCATTGTTTGTCCTACTGAATAATGCAATTTTCTTGCAGCCTCTTGTTGTAACGTAGACGTTGTAAAGGGAGCCGCTGGAGATTTTTTAGCTGGTTTAGTCTCTAAATCTCCTACTCTATATTCTGCTCCAATATTTAGAGCTAAAAAGTCGTGTGCTTCTTTTTCTGTTGCAAAGTTCTTAGGTAACTTTGCTTTTAACACCTTTCCTTCTGCTGTTTTAAACTCGGCAGAAATGTGGTAAGATGAATTCACATTGAATTCATTAATATCGCGTTCGCGTTCTACTATCAACCTTACAGCTACAGACTGAACCCTACCTGCTGATAAACCTCCTTTTACTTTTTTCCATAAAACAGGAGATAATTCATACCCAACAAGTCTATCAAGTACACGTCTTGCTTGTTGTGCATTTACTAAATTATAATCAATTTGTCTCGGATTATCAATTGCTTTTAAAATAGCCGTCTTGGTAATCTCATGAAAAACAATACGTTTTGTATTCTCATTCTTCAAATTTAGCTCCTCTGCTAAGTGCCATGCAATAGCTTCTCCCTCACGGTCCTCATCGGATGCTAACCAAACCATCTCTGCTCTCTTTGCAAGATCTTTTAGTTTTTTAACTACCGCCTTCTTATCACTTGAAACCTCATACTTCGGTTTAAAGTTATTATCTACATCTACTCCTATCTCTTTTGACGGTAAATCAGCTATGTGTCCATAACTTGACTCAACTTGGTAATCTTGTCCTAAAAATTTTTCAATGGTTTTTGCCTTTGCAGGTGACTCAACAATCACTAAATTCTTTGCCATACTTCATTATTTTGTAGAGCAAAAATATATGATTTTTTTGAATATATCTGCTCTCTCCTTTATTAATAGTCCTTTTAAGTAATATGCGCGCATACTAATTTCGGTATAACTTGATCATTTTGCTATAAATACCCCAACTTTACACGGAGATATAAACAAATTTAATATTTTTCTAAACAAACAAAGTAAATCTTATAAATTTCAACTATATCCTAAAAAGTTCTAAATTTCAATATTTATCTCTCTTTTTCAATCTTAAATAACACTCACATCCTTAAAACGACAATTATTTATCCCCTTTATATAAAGGTACAATATTCTTGTATATTAACATAGCTCTCTTTTGTTCTAAATATTATCCTTAATTTTACTTTCTGTATAAGATATCCATTAATACTTTACCTTAAAAACACAATCTCTTAAAACGTAGTTTTTAATAAAAATGAACCACTTCTTCTCTTTACAAAAGAAGAGAATTCCTTTACTACAGATAACCACTTAGAATAGGTTTAATCAGACCTCGTTCCAGTCAAATTCGACACTAATTCGACACTCCTTCGGAAAAAGGCCCTGTTTTCCGAAGGAATCTGGTACTTGTCTCGAAGTTATCTCGAACATAATACAATAGAAACTCCTACAACTCACTTTGTAAACGCTTCTTTAACGAAAAAATCACTTACTAAATAAAACTTCAAAACCTCTTAGAACACTTGTACTTAACGAAATCTCGCTTTAAAAGCACCTTATTTATATGTCAGCTATCACTCCTTTAAAATAGTGTCAAATATATAGCTGTCATCTTGTCAGTTATCTAAAAAAAAGTATCTTTGCCCCATATAAGTAAAACACCCTTAGAGCAATCTTATGGAAAAGGTAATTGACGAAAATAAACAAGGTACAAGCCTACAATTAGAGAAAAAAGAGAACAACGGTAAGAAGCTTTTTATTGAAAGCTATGGTTGTCAAATGAACTTTTCAGATAGTGAAATTGTAGCTTCAATCCTTTCTGAAGAAGGATATAATACAACAGATAATTTAGAAGAAGCGGATTTAGTGTTAGTAAACACTTGCTCAATTAGAGATAAGGCAGAACAAACTGTTCGTAAACGTCTTGATCAATACAACCGTATTAAAAAGAAAAACCCAGGAATGAAAGTTGGGGTTCTTGGTTGTATGGCTGAACGTTTAAAAAGTAAATTCTTAGAAGAGGAAAAAATTGTAGATATGGTTGTTGGACCAGATGCTTACAAAGATATTCCAAACTTACTAAGAGATGTAGAAGAAGGTAGAGACGCTATTAACGTTATTCTTTCTAAAGAAGAAACGTATGGTGATATTTCTCCTGTTCGTTTACAAAGTAATGGTGTTACCGCTTTTGTATCAATCACAAGAGGATGTGACAATATGTGTACATTCTGTGTTGTTCCTTTCACAAGAGGTAGAGAAAGAAGCCGTGACCCTCAAAGTATCTTAACAGAAATTAAAGACTTACAAGAAAGAGGCTTCAAGGAGATTACTCTTTTAGGTCAGAATGTTGATAGTTATTTATGGTATGGCGGTGGTCTTAAAAAAGACTTTGACAAAGCTACTGAAATGCAAAAGGCAACAGCAATGGACTTTGCTCAATTATTAGAGCAATGTGCGATTTCTTTCCCTAAAATGCGTTTTAGATTCTCAACGTCTAATCCACAAGATATGCACGAAGAGGTTCTTCACGTAATTGCAAAATACCACAATGTTTGTAAATACATTCACTTACCTGTGCAATCAGGAAGTACTCGTATTTTAGAAGAAATGAACCGTCAACATACAAGAGAAGAATATATTGCCTTGGTAGATAAGATTTACGAAATCATCCCTGGTATTTCTCTTTCTCAAGATATGATTACAGGTTTCCCTACTGAGACAGAAGAGGATCATAAAGATACTTTGTCACTAATGGAACACGTAAGATATGACTTCGGTTTTATGTTTGCTTATTCTGAAAGACCAGGCACACTTGCAGCAAGAAAATTAGAAGATGATGTACCTGAAGAGGTTAAAAAACGTCGCCTTTCAGAAATTATTGCTGTTCAAAATAAAATCAGCTTGGAAAGAACACAACGTTTTGTTGGTCAAACTGTAGAGGTCTTGATTGAAAAAACATCTAAGCGTTCTGAACAAGAATGGTCTGGAAGAAACTCTCAAAATACTACTGCTGTTTTCCCTAAAGAAAACTATAAAGTAGGAGATTTTGTAATGGTAGAAGTTACTGATTGTACTTCTGCTACATTAATTGGAAAAGCTGTAGGATATTCTCCTATGCAAGAATAGTTTATTATAATTATCACGTCAAACGATGGAAAACCTTCAAGTTATAAAACAACGCTTCGAAATTATCGGAAACGATATTAAGCTAAACCGTGCGTTAGAAAAGGCTATTCAAGTAGCTCCTACTGACATTTCGGTTTTAGTGACAGGAGAAAGCGGGGTTGGTAAAGAGAGTATCCCTAAAATCATACATTCATTATCACACAGAAAACACGGTAAATATATTGCCGTAAACTGTGGAGCTATTCCAGAAGGTACAATTGACAGTGAATTATTCGGACATGAAAAAGGTGCTTTTACGGGAGCTATTGGCTCTCGTGAAGGTTACTTTGAAGAAGCTGATGGAGGAACTATTTTTTTAGATGAAGTTGGAGAGTTACCTCTAACAACACAGGTAAGATTATTACGTGTACTTGAAAATGGTGAATTTATTAAAGTTGGTTCTTCTAAAGTTCAAAAATCTGACATCCGTATTATCGCTGCTACGAATGTTAACATGATGGAAGCTATTGACAAGGGAAAATTTAGAGAAGATTTGTATTACCGTTTAAGTACGGTAGAAATAAACCTTCCTCCTCTTCGTGAAAGAGGTGAAGATATTCATCTAATCTTTAGAAAATTTGCTTCTGACTTCTCGCATAAATATAAAATGCCTCCTATCAAACTTGAACCGGAAGCTGCTAATTATTTAATGAGATACCGCTGGGACGGAAATATTCGTCAATTGCGAAATGTAGCTGAACAAATATCTGTATTGGAGACAAATAGAATTATTACGCTACCTGTTCTTCAAACTTATCTACCGAATCACGACAGACAATTACCGTCTTTAGTGAATACTAAAAAAGCAGATTCTGATTTTAGTAGTGAAAGAGAAATTTTGTATAAAGTACTTTTTGATATGAAAGGAGATCTTACGGATCTTAAAAAACTAACTTTGGAGTTATTACAGAACGACAAGGGACAAGTTCAAGAATCAAATAAGAATTTAATTCAACGTATCTACGGCCAAAAAAATAATGAAATTCAAGATATACAAACAGCTCCTACGAGCAGTTTTAATATCTTACCAATGGAGAATCATCAAACACAAAACAATTCTTTTCATGAACATGTTGATGATGATGAAGACGACAACAATTATCTTTTAGCTGAAACGGTAGAGGATATTCCTTTAAATTTAGTTGATCAAGAGTTAGAGTTGATTAAAAAAGCATTGGAAAGAAACAAAGGTAAAAGAAAAGCTGCCGCAGAAGAACTGGGAATCTCTGAAAGAACACTATATAGAAAAATCAAGCAATACAACCTATAATTATGAAAATCAAATACTTATTTTCTATTTTACTATGTTCTATAGTACTTCATAGTTGTAAATATTATAACTTTACTGGTACTGGTAAAATAGATGCTAATACGTTTCAGGTTAATACGTTTCAGAATAATGCAAGTTTAGTAGAACCGGGAATTGACAGAACATTTACAATGGCGTTGCAAGATTTGATTCAGAATCAAACAAGCTTAAGCTTAACTAATAATGATGGTGATCTAATCTATGAAGGTGAAATTGTAGATTACAGAATTAGCCCAATGACTGCAACAGCAGATCAAAGAGCTGCACAAAACCGTTTGTATATTGCAATCAATGTTCGTTTCTTTAACAAGAATAAACCAGAGGATGACTTCGAAAAAAGATTCTCTTTCTACTATGACTATGATGCTAACGTTCAATTAATGGGCGCAAGTTTAAGTACTGCTCTTGATGCTATTTATGAAAGAATAACACAAGACGTATTCAATGAATCTTTAGCTAAGTGGTAATTTAAAAATTTTAGAACTCGTGAATTTAGATAACTTAGATATATTGTTGCACAAGCCTGAAAGCATTGCTGCTAATGACGCAAGTGAACTAAAAGATATACTTCACGACTACCCTTATTTTCAGTCGGTAAGAAGTTTATATCTTAAAAGTCTCTTTTTGCAAAAAAGTAGTGATTACAATCAAGCGCTAAAAAAAACAGCTGCATATACCTTAGACCGGGATATACTTTTTGAGTTTATCATTTCACCTGATTTTGTTAGTTATAAGCCTATTGATCTACTAAGTGAAATAGCTGATATACCACAAGAAGAAACAGAAGATAAAAGTATAGAAGAGGAAGTATTACCAAATACTCCTAAAGAAACTTCTACGGCTATTAAAAGCTTACTTCAATCAATAACACTTCTTGAAAACGAAAAGGAGGAAGAACAAGAAAGTGTACAAGTAGAAGAACAACAGTTGATAGAGGAAAATATTATAGACGAGACAATTTGTATAGAAACACCTGAGCAGTCTGAAGTGATAGAAATACAAGAAAGCATTGATGAAAAGATTAATCATCAAAAATTAGAAGAAAAATTAGAAATAGGCAAACCTCTTACGTTCTCTGAAAATGAGAAATTCTCATTCCAAGAATGGTTACAATTGGCAAAAGCAAAGCCTATTGAACGAGAAAAAGAGGATATTTTAACAGATACTGAGGTTATAATTGATACTGATAAGCAAAAAAAATTAGATTTAATAGATAAATTTATCGAAACAAATCCTAAAATTTTGCCAACAAAAAAAACTACCTCAGCCCCTGTAAACATTGAGAACTCAGTACAAGAGAACAATAGTTTAATGACTGAAACATTAGCAAAGATTTACTTAGAGCAAAAAAAATATCAAAAAGCAATACAAGCTTATGAGATATTAATTTTGAAATATCCAGAAAAAAGTAGTTTCTTTGCAGACCAAATATTAGATATAAAAGCGTTACAACAACATAATAGTTAATCACCATGAACACATTTACAATATTTTTAGTATTAATCGCCATTGTATGTTTTTTACTTATCGTAGTAATTATGGTACAGAATCCAAAAGGAGGAGGTTTAGATTCATCTTTCGGAGGATCTACAGTAGTTGGTGGTGTTAAAAATACAAACGATTTCTTAGATAAAAGTACTTGGACTTTAGGTGCAGTATTAATTATCTTAATTTTATTATCTACTACAAGTTTTAGTGGAGGCGCTACAGGAGATTCTAAATTATTAGATCCAAATGCAGTTGCTGCACCATTATCACCAATCTCTCAAGAGACTGAAACACCGGCTGAACAACCTGTGACACCTACTCAAGAGACTGAAACTCAAGAATAATAATTACATATTATTTATATATTAAAAATGCCAGCTGTCAAGCTGGCATTTTTTTTTGATAAGACTGTCACTTTTTTGCTTTGGCATACTTTATGACTATTCGTTATCTGTATTAATTAAAAATAATTAAATTCAATTTATAAACTATAAGACTATGGCATTAAACATTAAACCACTTGCAGACAGAGTTCTTATTGAACCTCTACCAGCAGAAACTAAAACTGCTTCAGGTATATTCATTCCAGACACAGCAAAAGAAAAACCTCAAAGAGGTATTGTAGTTGCAGCAGGAAACGGAACTAAAGATCACGAGATGACTGTAAAAGTAGGCGATACTGTTCTTTATGGGAAATATGCTGGAACGGAATTAAAGTTTGAAGGTAAAGATTACCTTATTATGCGTGAAGACGACATTCTTGCAATTGTTTAAAAAATTGAATCATTAACAACTAAATCAGAAATTTTAAAATGGCAAAAGATATTAAATTCGACATCGCTGCACGTGAAGGTTTGAAACGTGGAGTTGACGCTTTAGCAAATGCAGTTAAAGTAACATTAGGTCCTAAAGGAAGAAACGTAATTATTGGAAAATCTTTTGGTGCTCCAACAGTTACTAAAGATGGTGTTTCTGTAGCTAAAGAAGTTGAGTTAGAAGATACTTTAGAAAACATGGGGGCGCAAATGGTAAAAGAAGTTGCTTCTAAAACAAATGACTTGGCTGGTGATGGTACTACTACTGCTACTGTTTTAGCTCAAGCTATCGTTAAAGAAGGTCTTAAAAACGTTGCTGCTGGTGCTAATCCAATGGATTTAAAACGTGGTATCGATAAAGCTGTTGAAATTATCGTTGAAGAGTTAAAAAAACAAGCACAAGAAGTTGGTGGGTCTATGGACAAAATCAAACAAGTTGCTTCTATCTCTGCTAATAACGATGATTTTATCGGTGAATTAATTGCTCAAGCTTTTGAAAAAGTAGGAAAAGAAGGTGTTATCACTGTTGAAGAAGCTAAAGGAACTGAAACATTCGTTGACGTTGTTGAAGGTATGCAGTTTGACAGAGGGTACTTATCTCCTTACTTTGTAACTAATTCTGAAAAAATGGAGGTAGAATTAGATTCTCCTTACATCTTATTATATGACAAAAAAGTTTCTTCTTTAAAAGAACTTTTACCTGTATTAGAACCAGTTGCTCAATCTGGTAAACCTTTATTAATTATCGCTGAAGATGTTGATGGTGAAGCATTATCTACTTTAGTAGTTAATAAATTAAGAGGAGCTTTAAAAATTGCTGCTGTTAAAGCTCCTGGTTTTGGAGATAGAAGAAAAGCAATGTTAGAGGATATCGCTATCTTAACTGGTGGTGTGGTTATCTCTGAAGAGCAAGGATATACTTTAGAAAATACAACTTTAGAAATGCTTGGTACTTGTAAACGTGTTAGCATAGATAAAGACAACACAACTATTGTTAGTGGAAGTGGTGAGGCTGATATGATCAAAAACAGAGTAAACCAGATTAAAGCGCAAATGGAAGCTACTACTTCTGACTATGACAGAGAGAAGTTACAAGAGCGTTTAGCTAAATTAGCTGGTGGTGTTGCTGTTCTTTATGTTGGTGCTGCTTCTGAAGTAGAAATGAAAGAGAAAAAAGATAGAGTTGATGATGCATTACACGCAACAAGAGCTGCTGTTGAAGAAGGTATCGTTGCTGGTGGTGGTGTTGCTTTATTAAGAGCTAAAGAAGCTTTAGTTGATATTAAAGCTGAAAACGCTGACGAAGAAACGGGTATTCAAATCGTAGCAAAAGCAATTGAATCTCCTTTGAGAACTATTGTTGAAAACGCTGGATCGGAAGGTTCTGTTGTTGTTGCTAAAGTTTTAGAAGGGAAAGGAAACTTCGGATACAATGCTAAAACAAACGAATACGTTGATATGTTACAAGCTGGGGTTATTGATCCTAAGAAAGTAACAAGAGTTGCATTAGAAAATGCTGCTTCTGTTTCTGGAATGATCTTGATCACTGAGTGTGCATTAGTTGAAATAAAAGACGAAAGTGCTGCTGCTATGCCAATGGGCGGAGGTATGCCTGGAATGATGTAATAAACATCTCGTCTAAAAAAACAAAGGGGTTGTCTTATTGGACAACCCCTTTGTTTTTCAATGCTTTTTTATCTGTATAAGAAACTTTATACAAAAGAAAGGCTGCTCTATCGTGATAGAACAGCCTTTTTATATTTATAAAAGGAATACTATTTAGTAATCTCTTTTAATTCTGCTATTGTTGCTGTAGGATTCTCTGATTTAAATACGAAACTTCCTGCTACTAATGCGTCTGCTCCAGCATCTACTAAAGCTTTTGCATTTTTGCTTGTTACTCCTCCATCAATTTCAATGATTGTAGAAGCTCCTTTTGCCTCAATCATTGCTTTTACCTTGCGTACCTTATCATAAGTGTTTTCAATAAAACTTTGTCCTCCAAAACCAGGATTAACACTCATAATCAACACTAAGTCTAAATCTTGTATTACATCTTCTAATACATTTACATTCGTATGTGGATTTAACGCCACTCCTGCCTTCATTCCTTCAGCTTTTATAGCTTGAATTGTTCTGTGTAAATGTGTACACGCTTCATAGTGCACTGTCAAGATATCAGTTCCTAAATCTTTAAATGTTTTGATATAACGATCAGGATCAACAATCATTAAATGTACGTCTAATGTTTTTTTAGCGTGTTTATTAATAGCATCTAAAACAGGCATCCCATAAGAAATATTAGGAACAAATACTCCATCCATAATATCAATATGAAACCAATCTGCCTCACTATTATTAATCATTTCAACGTCGCGTTGTAAATTTCCAAAATCAGCCGCTAATACAGACGGCGCAATAATTGTGTTTTTCATTATATTGTGTTGTTTGTACAAAGATAAAAAAAAACCTAACAGCACACGCCATTAGGTTTTCTTATGTTGTTTTCAATTACTCAGCGACAACAACTGTTGCTTCAAATAATTCAGAAAAATATTTTATAATCTTATTTCTTATTTCATCTTCATCTACGTAATCAACTCCAAGTTCAACATTCAAAGAAGTAACTCCTTTTCCTTTGATTCCACAAGGAATGATATTGTCAAAATAACCAAGGTCTGAATTTACATTTAATGCAAATCCGTGCATAGTTACCCAACGTGATGCTCTAACTCCCATTGCACATATTTTACGCGGAAATGGCGTTCCTACTCCAAGCCACACACCTGTTTCTCCTTCACTTCTACCTGCTTCAATTCCGTAATCCTTTAAAACTAAAATAATAGTCTCCTCTAATAAACGAAGGTATTTATGAATATCTGTAAAGAAGTTTTCTAAATCAATAATTGGATATCCAACTATCTGACCTGGCCCGTGATAAGTAATATCTCCACCTCTATTAATTTTATAAAAAGTAGCTCCTTTTGCTTTTAATTGCTCATCATTCAAAAGCATATTGTGAACATCTCCACTCTTTCCTAACGTATAAACGTGAGGGTGCTCTACAAAAATAAAATAGTTATCAGTAGGTTCTGTAGCTTCTTCTCTTCTATTCTTAACTTTTGTAGCTAATATAGATTGAAAAATCTCTTCTTGGTAGTCCCAAGTATCTTTATAATCCTTTTCGCCTAAATCAATAAGCTTAACTGTTTTGTTCATTTCACTAAATTCTTAGTTATTATATTTTGGATTGTTCAATATTACTAAAGCTCCAATTACACCAGGAACCCACCCCATCAGGGTTAATAGCAAAACAATCAATATAGACCCACATCCTTTATCATATACAGCTAAAGGTGGTAAAAAAATCGATAATAATACGCGCCAAAAACTCATTTCTAATTGATTAAAAGTTATACAAATTTCGTGATTTTTTATCACATAAAGTCATCTGCCCCAAAATTTGATTGCTTGTTTCTTTAAAACAAGCATTTAAAAGCAAAATAATGCGTTTTAAGACTCTTAGTAATTGTCGCATTTTCAAAGATTGGCTATATTTGCCTTTTAAAATTAATTCACAATTATTATGCAACTTTCAGAACAAGAAATCATAAGAAGAGAAAAGCTGAGTAAATTACAAGAGCTTGGTGTAAATCCCTATCCTGCAAACCTATTCCCTGTGGATCATACGTCTAAGCAGATAAAGAACGATTTTGAAGAAGGTAAGAAGGTAGTTGTGGCTGGAAGACTTATGTCTTCAAGAATTCAAGGAAAGGCTTCTTTTGCTACTATTCAAGATAGTGAAGGAAAAATCCAATTGTACATTAACAGAGATGAACTTTGTCCTGGAGAAGATAAAACTTTATATAACGAGATTTATAAAAAGTTAATCGACTTAGGTGATATTATAGGAATTGAAGGAGAGTTATTCACTACGCAAGTTGGTGAAAAAACAGTACGTGTTAAAAACTTATCTTTATTAAGTAAGTCTTTACGCCCTCTTCCTCTTCCAAAAACAGATGCTGAAGGAAACACTTTCGATGCTTTTACTGATCCAGAATTGCGTTACAGAATGCGTTATGTTGATTTAGTGGTTAATCCATTAAACAAAGATATTTTCGTAAAACGTACTAAATTATTTAGTGCAATGCGTAATTTCTTTAACGATTCTGGTTATATGGAAGTAGAAACTCCTGTATTACAGTCTATCCCTGGTGGAGCTGCTGCTCGTCCATTTATTACACACCACAATGCTTTAGACATTCCATTATACTTGAGAATTGCTAATGAATTGTACTTAAAACGTTTAATCGTTGGTGGTTTTGACGGAGTTTACGAATTCTCTAAAAACTTCCGTAATGAAGGTATGGACAGAACGCACAACCCAGAGTTTACTGCAATGGAAATTTACGTTGCTTATAAAGACTATAACTGGATGATGGACTTCACTGAACGTTTATTAGAACATTGTGCTATTGCTGTTAATGGTACGACAGAAGCTACTTTCGGAGAACACGCTATCAACTTTAAAGCTCCTTACAAACGTATCACAATGGCAGACTCTATTAAAGAGTTTACAGGTTTTGATATTACAGGTAAATCAGAAGACGAAATTCGTCAAGCTGCTTTAGGTATGGGTATTCCTGTTGATGAAACTATGGGGAAAGGAAAACTTATTGATGAAATCTTTGGTGAGAAATGTGAGGGTAACTACATCCAACCTACTTTCATTACTGATTATCCAAAAGAGATGTCTCCTTTAACTAAAGCTCATAGAGATAATCCTGAGCTTACAGAGCGTTTCGAATTAATGGTTTGTGGTAAAGAGATTGCTAATGCTTACTCTGAGTTAAATGATCCTATCGATCAAAGAGAGCGTTTTGAAGCACAAATGGACTTAGCTGATCGTGGAGATGATGAAGCTATGTTTATTGACCAAGACTTCTTACGTGCATTAGAATATGGTATGCCTCCTACATCTGGTTTAGGTATTGGTATGGACAGATTAATTATGTTCTTAACTAATAACGCATCTATCCAAGAAGTTCTTTTCTTCCCTCAAATGAGACCAGAGAAAACTGCTCCTACTGTAGAGTTAACAGATGAAGAAAAAATCATTGTTCAAATTCTTGAGAATAATGAAAACAAAGTAGAAATTGCTTCTCTTAAAGAGCAAGCTGCTTTAAGTGGTAAGAAATGGGATAAGGCAATGAAAGGTCTTGCTGCTCATAACTTAACAAAAGTAGTTACTGAAGATGACAAAAAATTCGTAGTGTACCAACACTAATCAAATACAAACAAAGGGGCTTTAAAGCCCCTTTGTTATTTTTATATCTCTTTTATAAATTCAAATTATTGATAAACTCATAGTCCGTCAATGTTTGTAAAAATGCTATAATAGCTCTTTGTTCTTCTTTAGATAACAGTATCCCCACTTTTCCATTGTTCTTTTTTAATAACGGATCTAAAGTTTCACTATCTTCTACTCCATTCACATAAAAATTAAGCACCTCATCAAGTGTTTCAAATCTTCCATCGTGCATATAAGGAGCTGTAAGTGCAACATTGCGCAGCGAGCTTACTTTAAACTTGCCTATATCTTCTGGTTCTCCTGATACATCAACTCTTCCTTGATCTTGTAATACAGGATCCCATGGTAATCCATTGTTTCTAAAACTGCTATCTGAGAATAAATCGGAACTATGACAGGAAGCACAATTCTCTTTAAATAACGACAATCCCTTTTCTTCTAATACTGTTAAGTTACCACCAGCTTCATTTCTAACGAACTTATCGTACTTAGAATTACTTGACACTAATAAAGTCATATACTGTGCTAATGCTTTCATCATACTCGTAGAGGTCATTTTAGTATCATTGTATGCCTTAGCAAACATTGCAATGTATTCAGAATCTAAACGCAATTTCTGTAAGATGGTAGGCAATGTTTCACGCATTTCAACTTCATTGTGAATCGGTACAATTGGAACCATCTCTAAATTATTTGATGCACCATCATAAAAGTATTCTTCAAAAAAAGCCATATTCTGAATAGCTGGAGCATTCCTCTTTCCTATCAGTCCATCTATTCCAATACTTAATGCTTTGCCAGCATCTGAAAACGCAAGTTCTCTTATATGACAAGAGGCACATGATATTGTATTATCTTCTGACAAGCGTTCATCATAAAATAACTTTTTACCTAATTCAAATCTTGAATGTCGCAATTCATTGTTTTTAAAAGTATATTTTAACGCGGGAAAATTACTTGGCTTTTCCCAATGTAAAATATCATTGTCTACTTCTATAAGTTCTTCATAATTATCTGATGAACAACTAATCAATAAAAAAACTCCTATTAAACTTAAAATAATATTTTTCATAGAAATAAGTGAAGGGAAGACTGACTAATCTTCCCTTCTTGATAAAATCAAATAATAAACTATTCAGTAATTTTTACTTCTTTCACACTGAACATATTCACTGCATTCTCCATAATTTTTGGAGCACGCTCTTTGTCCACCATAATATATTGTTTCTCTACTAAAGAAATTTTGTTTTTGTCATCTAACAACTTAGACACCTCTACATCTAACTCAACCGTTGCAGCATATTTATCACTTACTTTAACAACGTCTTTTGTTGTCAATACAACTTCTCTATAATTATCTAACTTACTTCCGTGACTACCAATGTGTAATTGGAAATCATCTGCTTCAGATCCAGCGCTTGTGAAGAAACCTTGGCAGTTAATAAATTTATACCCTGTAAGCCATCCCCAAATAAGGTTGTGTTCTCTACATAAATCCCAGAACTCTTGTTGATCTTCTAAACCTCTAAGATATTTTTCTTGGTCAACTCCCATACCAAATTTAATACCAGTATAACGCCCTGCAGGAACATCTTTAAGAACTACTTTAAAATCGTTAGATTCTGAATCTACAAAAAAGTAACTCTCATTTTTAGGATATGTAAACACTTCACCTTTATCATCTGTCAGCTGAAAATTACTAATGATGTATTTTAAAAATGTAATGTTTAACTCTTCATTATTTCCATTTGATTTATAAAAAGTATCGTATTTCAAAGCTTCTCCAAACATTTTGTGATCAAAATTGAAAGTAACAGTATTCTTTCCTTCTAATACTTCAAGTTTTCTGTCTAATACTTCCTCTGTTGCATCATCACTTGTACAAGAAGTTAAAGTAATTGAAGCGCATAAAAATAATGTGATATATGATAAAAATTTGTTCATTTTAATTGTATTTATAAGTTTAAAAAAGTCAATAGGCATCCTGTTCGATATACTCGAACTACCTTAAAAAGCTAATATTAAAACTTATACGATTGGAGGTTGTAATACAAATGAACTATATAAGTAGTTATACAAGTTTAAATAACCACTGTGTTCAAAATCCTTTTTAAAAGAATAATCAACGAAGTCAAACTCTGTTTTATAAGTAAAAACAGGAATAAAATCTAAAAGAACAGTTGCCTTTTCTAAATGAACTGGGGCTTTTGTTTCTAATGTTTTATCAAGTTCCTTCGCTAAGTGACACTTCCCGTTACACTCTAATTGTGGTTTATCCACATTCTCACATAAAACGGTTGATATATAATCATAATTGACCATATACTCCACTACCGGCATTACCGGACGGAATATAAATACGAGTACTATGATGATATATAATTTTTTCACGTGCCAAAAATATTTAAGTATAAAATCTTATACTAAAGTTATCCCTCTTAAATCTATTGAAATTCACCAATAGTGAAACAAAAGGAATAAATATTGAAATTTAAGTAAAACTCTTGCGATAGTTTTCCGGTGTTATCCCCTCTTGCTTCTTAAAGAAAGTCACAAAATAAGAAGTACTATCAAAACACAACTCCCTTGCAATCTCATTAATATTGAAACTACTAAACTGCAATAATCGTTTTGCCTCTACTACTATGCGTTGTCTTACTATATGACCTGCAGTAACGCCCTTTTCCTGCTTGCAAAGTTTATTTAGGTAATTTGGGGTTACACAAAGTTTTTCTGCGTAAAAAGCAGGTGTTTTTGCTTCTTTAAAGTGTTGCTCAACTAAATCTTGAAACATTAGTATACGATTATTAACTGCAGTCTTTATCTGCTTATAATTATCTACCACACATTCCTTGTTTAGTGTTTGTAATTCGCACAAAAGAATATTTAAGTAAGAACGCAAAACCTTTTCACGATCTGGTCTTTCTGAAGCATGTTCAACATCCATCAATTCCAACAAAACAGACAACTTCCCTAAAACGCTTGGCTCTATTTGTTGTGAAGGCGAACTATCTGCTTGAAAGAAATCAAAAAAACGAAGTACATTTTCATGATACCTCAAAGAAAAGAATGACTCCTCAAAACAAATAAAACTTCCCTTACAATCTTTTAAAACATTGAATTTTACAATGTCTCCAGGTTTAATAACAATTACTTTTGAAGAAGTACCTGCTAACAAAAAGTCATTTACACTTAAACTATACTCTCCTTCTTTCAACACTAACAACATATAACTATTAGCGCGGAAGTACTCACACAAAATAGGGTGATCTACTAACAACGCATTCAAGCTTTTCATATAAAAAGAAGACTGATCTTGAGTAAAATAATTTAAAGCACAAGACTTTACTATCTTACTTGACATAAGAAATTTTGGTTTAATATTATACAATAGTACTCATCACTAAAATTTTAGCAATGAAATTAGTCCGATAAAATAATATTAAACGTAGAGGGGAGGACGAAGTACGCCATTAGAAAAAAGTCCAGCATATAGATTCTTATAACCATCTATTGCTAAACAATCTGAAGTAAAATCAACCTTAGAGTTTTGTTGAACTTCATTGGTATCAAAAAATAATAAAGAAAAAGCTATTGAACACAACTTCTTTGTGTCCTTTTCTTTTTGCTCTTCCGCTACTTTAGCCATCTCCTGCATTAAATAACATTTTCCGTTACACTGCATTTCAGGCTTATCTTTATTTATACACAAAACAGTAGCAATATAATCATAGTCCACTAAATAGTTCATTAAGGGAACTATCGGACGAAAGACAACTAACGTTATGATTATAAATAAAAACTGTTTCACATCACAAATATACATACCTAAAGGATAGAAACAAAGCATAAAAAAAGGCGTTACTTCTTTAGTAACGCCTTTGATAATTTCTTATCCTAAATAAGTTTTCAAGATTTTACTTCTTGATGTATGTTTTAATCTGCGAATTGCTTTCTCTTTAATTTGACGAACACGCTCTCTTGTTAAATCAAAAGTTTCTCCTATTTCTTCTAATGTCATTGGGTGTTGATCACCTAATCCAAAGTATAAACGAACAACATCAGCCTCACGTGGAGTTAATGTATCTAACGCTCTTTCAATCTCTGTTCTTAAAGATTCGTGAATCAACTCTCTATCCGGATTTGGAGATTCACCTGAACGCAATACGTCATATAAGTTAGAATCTTCTCCTTCTACTAATGGTGCATCCATTGATAAGTGACGCCCAGAGTTTTTCATACTCTCCTTAACGTCATTTACAGTCATATCTAATTCTACTGCAATTTCTTCTGCAGAAGGTGGACGTTCGTTAGATTGCTCTAATAAAGCGTACATCTTATTAATTTTATTAATAGAACCAATCTTGTTCAATGGAAGACGTACAATTCTTGATTGCTCAGCAAGAGCAGACAAAATTGATTGACGAATCCACCATACAGCATATGAAATGAACTTAAAACCTCTCGTCTCATCGAAACGTTGTGCAGCTTTGATTAATCCTAAGTTTCCTTCATTAATCAAATCGGGAAGTGTTAAACCTTGATTTTGATACTGTTTTGCAACAGATACAACGAAACGTAAATTCGCTTTCGTTAATTTCTCAAGAGCTCTTTGGTCACCAGCTTTAATTCGCTGTGCTAATTCTACTTCCTCATCAGCAGTAATCAAATCTACTTTACCAATTTCTTGCAAGTATTTATCAAGAGATGCCGTCTCACGATTCGTTACCTGCTTGGTAATTTTAAGTTGTCTCATATTATTTCTATCCTTATTTTCCGATTAATATCCTTGTGTCACATTTGTTATACGTACAAACGTTACAAAAGGTTACAAAAGTTTTATTCTTTTCCTACATTTAACACTCAATTAAGAAAAAAGCCCCAATTTAGATACTCTAAACTGGAGCTTTTTGTTACAATAACTATGCTATATTACAATAAATAAGCTTAGTAATTATTTGTTTTACTTAACTCTTCCTCATCTACTTCCACTTCATCTAAGTATCTTTCTAAACTATCATCCAACTCTTTCATCCAAGGCGTGTGATGTTCTTCAGCTGTTACACCTGTCATAACTGAAGTGTAAACTTTATCACGGTAATGTAAAATATTCACCTCTTTGTCATTCATCCAGCTTTTAAACATCTCTGCTACTTTGTCTAAATCGAATGTAGGATAATCAGTTAAGTCAATTAACTCTTTAATATATGCTGTTTGAAAATCGACGTGCTCTGGTCCAGTACTCGCAGCTTTTACAGCTTTCAACCAATTATTAATATCTTCATCACGTTTCTCTTTTGCAGGCAATGCAATTCTTCCTAACATATAATCACGGGCAAACCAAGCCTGAGAGTCAAACATATTGAATGTATAATATTGATCTTGCATCCCTAAGAACAACAATCTTTCATTTTCATTGAAAATAACTCCTTTATATAAATTATCAGGATACAAACTATTCTTTGTTTTTAATCGTAATTCATCAGGCAAGAAAGGGAATTTATGTTGATAACCTGTACATAAAATAACCGCATCAAAAGCCTTAGACGAACCATCTTTAAAATAAGCTACATTATCTTCAAAATGTGTAACTAAAGACCTCTCTTCTATTCCTTTTGGCCACTTAGCTCCAATAGCATTGGTACGATAAGCAATCGTTACTGATTTACTACCATGTTTAAAACATTGTACACCTATATCCTCGGCAGAATAACTACTTCCTATTAACAATACATCTTTATCTATAAACTGATCTGCCCCTCTAAAATCGTGCGCGTGCATTACTGTTCCAGGGAAATTATCAATACCTTTAAAATAAGGCATATTTGGCGTAGAGAAATGTCCTGTACCAATAACTAAATAGTCAAAAAACTCTTCAAAAGTTTCATTCTTAACTAAATCGTCAAAAACAACTCTGAACTGCTTTTTATCTTCTAAATAGTCAACCCATCTTGCAACTGTATTAAACTTAATAAAATCACGTGCTTTACTCTGTTTAATTCTTCCTTCTATATAGTCAAACAAAACCTCTCTTGGAGGGTAAGAAGAAATTGGAGTCTTGAAGTGATCCATAAAAGTATAATCGGCAAACTCTAAACACTCTTTTGGTCCATTAGACCACAAGTACTTGTACATACTCCCGTGTAAAGGTTCACCATATTTCCCTACACCTGTTCTCCAAGTATAGTTCCACATTCCACCCCAGTTATCTTGTTTTTCATAACATTTAATCTCTGGTATGGGATTTCCTTTTTTTTGTTCTGATTCAAAAGCTCTTAACATAGCTAATCCACTCGGACCAGCACCAATAATTCCTACTTTAAAATTTGACATAAATACATAATAAGTTTGTCCTCGTTTTCAATAAACGAAGAAATTAATAAATTAGATTGTTACTGATTACTCAGCCGAGATAGAATACTAACAGAAATAGCATCCTACATAGGACATCCAAAAAAACTATGGATGTTAAAACAGAAAGGGATAACGTCTTATGCCCTTATTAGGTGGATTTACATAATAATCCAATTTGAGATAGGTAGCAAAAAAGGCGCTTAAATAAGCATAAATACCTTTTAAAAAAGTATTCGCTACCTTTAGTAACATAGCTAATATATTAAATATTAACCAATTAAAAAAATACACAGCGATTTTTCAATTTTACACTATGGCGATATTTTATTAAAAAATGCTCAGTATTAGTAATTAAAAAATCACAAACTGTAATTAACAGTAATAACCCAACTGACACCCTATAAAATTATAGAAACCATAAAAATAGGTCTAAAACAAAAAAAGGGTACCTTTTATCAAGGTACCCTACTTTTTATGATAAAGTGAAATATAAATTATTTCGCTTGGTTATCTTTATTTGGAGTTTCGTCTTTTTTCTCTGCACGAGGTGGACGAGGCATTAAAGCTTTTCTTGAAACTTTAGCTTTTTTAGTTTTTGGATCAATACCTAAGTATTTAACCTCTAACTCTTCTCCCATTTTCAATACATCAGAAACATTTTCAACACGTTTCCAATCTAATTCTGATACGTGTAATAAAGTTTCTTTACCAGGTACAAATTCTACAACAGCACCGAAGTCTAACATTTTTACAACTTTTACAGTATATACCTCATTTTCTACTGGAGAGAATGTAATATTACTAATAGAAGATAATGCTTTATCCATACCTTCTTGGCTTGTACCTAATACTTCAATAATTCCGAAGTCACCTTCTTCATTAATAACGATTGTAGTACCAGTTTCAGCTTGTAAAGCTTGAATGTTTTTACCTCCAGGTCCGATCATTGCACCGATAAATTCTTTAGGAATACTAACAGTAACAATTTTTGGAGCTTTAGGTTTAACTGTTTCATTTGGAGTAGCAATTGTATCAGTTAATTTTCCAAGGATATGGATACGACCATCATGAGCTTGTTTCAAAGCTTGAACCATGATATCATAAGCTAATCCTTCGATTTTGATATCCATCTGACAAGCAGTGATACCATCTTTAGTACCTGTAACTTTAAAGTCCATATCTCCTAAGTGATCTTCATCACCTAAAATATCAGACAATACAGCCCAACGTCCAGTTTTGCTATCAGAAATTAATCCCATTGCAATACCTGAAACTGGTTTTTCAATTTGAATACCAGCATCCATTAAAGCTAATGTACCAGCACATACAGTTGCCATTGAAGAAGAACCATTAGATTCTAAAACCTCAGAAACCAAACGAATTGTATAAGGACAATCAGCAGGAATCATAGTTTTCAATGCACGTTGTGCTAAGTTTCCGTGTCCAACTTCACGACGAGAAACACCTCTTAAAGGTTTAGCTTCTCCTGTTGAGAATGGAGGGAAGTTATAGTGTAAGTAGAATTTCTCTTCTCCTTGTTCACTTGGCAAGTCAATAACGTTAGCTTCTCTTGAAGTACCTAATGTTACAGTTGCCAATGCTTGTGTTTCACCACGAGTAAAGATTGAAGAACCATGTGCTGATGGTAAGTAATCAACTTCACACCAAATAGGTCTAATTTCAGTAGTCTTACGACCATCTAAACGAATACCTTGATCTAAAATTAAGTTACGAACAGCCTCTTTTTGAGTTTTGTTGAAGTATTTACTAATTAAATCAGCTTTCTCTTCTCTTTCTTCTTCAGAAAATAAAGCTAAAACTTCTTCTTTTACTTCAGCAAATTTCTCGCTTCTTTCGTGTTTAGCACTTGCATGAGATGCGATTTCATATAACTTAGTATAAGCAGCATTATGAACAGCAGACTGGATGTTTTCATCTTCCTCTTCTCCTTCATATTCTCTATACTCTAAGTTTAATGCAGCACGCATTTTTTCTTGAGCTTCAATTTGCAATTTGATAGCCTCATGTGCAAATTTAATAGCCTCTACCATTTCAGCTTCAGAAATTTCTTTCATCTCACCTTCAACCATAGCAACAGAATCTTTAGAAGCACCAATCATCATATCGATGTCAGACTCTTCTAATTGAGCTTTACTTGGGTTAACGATAAATTGTCCGTTAATACGAGCAACTCTTACTTCTGAAATGTAGTTGTAAAATGGAATGTCAGACACAGCTAATGCTGCAGAAGCAGCTAAACCAGCTAATGCATCAGGCATAACATTTTCGTCATGAGACATCATCTGAATCATAACTTGTGTTTCAGCGTGGTAGTCATCTGGGAACAATGGTCTTAATACACGGTCAACAAGACGCATAGTTAAGATTTCTTGGTCACTTGGACGAGCTTCACGTTTGAAAAAACCTCCTGGAAAACGTCCAGCAGCAGCAAATTTTTCTCTGTAATCTACAGTTAATGGTAGAAAATCAACTCCTGGATTAGAAGTACGTGCAGAAACTGCTGTAGCTAAAAGCATACAGTCTCCCATACGAACAACTACAGATCCATCCGCTTGTTTCGCTAATTTTCCTGTTTCGATAGAAATAGTTCTTCCATCTCCAAGATCGATAATTTCTTTGGTTACCTTAGGAATCATAATAATTTAATACTTTAGGGTTTCTGTCTCTCCGAAGAGAGACATTAATAATTGTGTGTTGTGTTGTGTGTTGTTGTGTAGTTGTATGAAACCCAATGAAAAACCAGTCTTTTTTTGCCAAAAGGCTAAAAAGAAAAAGAGGCGCACAAGGGCACCTCTTCACTATTGATTATTTTCTAATATTCAATTCTTTAATAATCTCACGATATCTGTTGATCTCAGTTTTCTTTAAGTAGTCAAGAAGTCTTCTTCTTTTACCTACTAAAAGAACTAATGAACGCTCAGTATTGTAATCTTTACGATTTCTTTTTAAGTGCTCAGTTAAGTGAGAGATTCTGAAAGTAAACAAAGCGATTTGTCCTTCAGCTGATCCCGTGTTTGCAGCTTGTCCTCCGTGTTTAGCGAAGATTTCAGCTTTTTTTTCTTTTGATAAATACATGCCAATATTCTTTTTAAATGATTTTTATGCATGAACTATAGACGATCTATATTTCGATTGCAAAGGTAATTTTATTTTTTAATTTAAAGCATTATGTGAAGACTTTTTTTAAAAAGATTTTTATTGCTCCTCAAATACTTTTCAGCAAATCAAATTAAAACATACTGGCTACTTCTAAATTCAGGTTTTCCAAAAACTCTTGGTCTTTAGGTGTAAAAGCAGCTATGGTATGAGAATCAATATCTATCTGACCAATATTTACCCCCTTTACAAATAAAGGCACCACAATTTCTGACTTCACAGTAATACTACAAGCTATATAATTATCTTGCGCTGTAACATCATCTACTAAAAAAGTTGCGTTACTATTAGCCACTTGACCACAGATTCCTTTTCCAAAAGGTATTACAACGTGATCTGTTTCATCTCCAACATAAGGACCTAACTCTAATACCTTTTTATTGTGATCTGCAAAATAAAACCCTACCCAGTCATAATAAGGTATAGAGTCAAATAACAACTGACAAATCCCCAATAGTTTTTGCTCTTTATTTTTCTCACTATCTACAATAATATCTTTTGCTTGTTCTAATAATACTTTATAATCCATACTACAATTAAAATTACTTATGAATTCTAAAAATATAGAAAAACAAGATTAGTAAAGTTTTTTTAACAAAAGTATTTTTTATCTAATTCTGTTTTATACCTCATAAAAAAAGACTCCTACAAGAACAACAACAAAAGTTGAAAATAAAACTTGGTTAATCTAAAAGAGAAAAGACCTTATCTCTGCCCGTTCTAAAGTACTTTATTTACACATTGAAGAACTCAGAAGAAGTTTACATACTTCTATAATTAAAGTTGTAAATAATTTCTAAGAATGTATTTCGAAAGTCTTTAAAACAGTATAAAAGCTCTATTATCATAAGCTTCTTTGATACTTGTTTCACACAAATACCACACAAGTACCAGACACCTTCGGAAAAAAGGCTATTTTTCCGAACTTCTGTGGGACTTGAGTGGGAGATGTCTCGAACATAATACGTTTAAAACTACACTTTGATATGTTCTATATCACAAGAACATATCAATATATTATACTTTAAATCTTCGTTTACTTTATTTCTGACAAAAAAGAGTTGTCTACGCATAATCCACAACTTTGGCGCCTGATATAGTTTTATGAAGATTTATTTGTAGGGGTATTAAAAACAAAAAAGCACTAATGCAAATACATTAGTGCTTTTCTCAAACAACAATATGCAATTTTGTAGCCAAACTCACAAACTACAAAATCTATTTATTTTATATAGCAATTTTATTTTTCTTAAATGTATTGCTTCAGCAAATACTTAATTAAATCTGTTGTAGTTAAAATCCCTACTAACATATCTCCTTCCATAACAGGTAAGGATCTAAAATCTTTTTCAACTAATATTTCTGCCGCTTCTCTGACGTTTTCATCAGCTTGTATTGTAATAACATCCTTCACCATTACTTGTTCAATAGTAAACATATTATAAACAGTCATATCAATTATTTCATCATTCTCACCAACTGTTTCTGCTAAACTAATTTTCAACAAATCAGTATAACTTAAAATCCCTACAAGTTTGTTTCCAGAAACAACAGGTAAGTGGCGGATTTTATGTTTTTTAAACAATCCTTCTGCATAAGTAAGCGAATCTGTAATATTCAACTTAACAATATCAGAAGCCATAATACTCGAAACTGGAACTCTCTGTTCCATATCAGCACCTTTTTAGAATAGCCCAAAACTACTTCACATTTAGTCATTAAAATATGATTTTTATCATACTTTGTGATATTTGGTCAAATAAAAAAAGCGAAGTAAATACTTCGCTTCTCAATCTATATAATTTTGCGTCCGTGGGAGGTTTCGAACCCCCAACCCTCAGAGCCGAAATCTGATATTCTATCCAGTTGAACTACACGGACACTATATAATTTAGTTTGTCAATAAAGACTTTACTATAGTTGAAATTGTTTTTCCATCAGCTTTACCTGCTAACTCTTTTGATGCAAGTCCCATAACTTGTCCCATTGAAGCCATTCCACTAAAACCTCCTGTAGAAATAATCTCACTAATAACTTTCTTCACATCTTCTTCTGACATTTGCTCTGGTAAGAATTGCTCGATAACAGCTACTTGTGCTAACTCTGGTTCTACCAAATCCATACGTCCTTGTTCTGAAAATATGTTTGCACTATCCTTTCGTTGCTTAACTAATTTCTGTAAAATTTTAATTTCTTCTTCTTCAGTTAGCTCAGTTTGTGCCCCTGATTGAGTTTGGGCTAATAATAACTCAGACTTAATTGCTCTAAGTGCCTCTAAAGCTACTGTATCTTTAGCTTTCATTGCACTTTTCATTGCATCCATAATCTTAGATTGTAAACTCATATCAAATATTTTATTTAAGTGCAAATATATAAAAAAGCCCGAAAAAAGTATAACTTTTTCGGGCTCTATATATAAGGTCTGTCCTAATATTAATCTACATTGTCATGTAAAAAAGAATTATTCGATCTTAATTTAGCATCGTTATTACTATCAACACCGAAGCTAACTCTTGATTTTCCAGTTACATCATCTGTATCTTTCAAATCTACTCCACTTCTTTTATAAGCTGGTTCACGCTCTAATTCAGTTAACTGATTATTTGTGTTATTAAACTTATAATTAAAGTCTTTCATCTTTTTTCTTCTTTCAGCAGCACGACTTCTTAAAGTAAACTCTTCAATACTCATTTCCATTGGGTTTACTTCATCCAATTCTTCATCTAAAACAATTTCTGTTTCGTTTACAATTGGCTCAGCTTTTACTTCTGACTTTACAGAAAACTTGAATTCTTCTGCAATATCTTCTTGATGTTTATTTACAGGTTTAGCAGCAGATAATTCACTTTCTTTTTCAGTATAATCTTCTAAAGTAAAACGAATAACTTCTTCTTTTGGAGCAAGAGTATTTCCTACTGTTACTTCATTTGCAGATAAATGTGACGCAAAAGGTTGTGCGTTTTTTTCTTCTACAGATAAACCTATTGGTTCAACCACTCTCTTTTGAGTTGTATTAATAACTGTTAAAGGTTCTGCTTTTGGAGCTACTATAACAAACTCAGGATCCACAACTTTAATATCACGAATGTCCTTAGCTTTATTAGAAACTTGCTCTACTGATAAGTTAACATTCTTTTTAACCTCTTCTTTCGGTGTTACATTTTCAAAAAACACGTCTAAATTTGAAGCTTCATTTGTTCTGTCAATGATAGTAAAATCATTTTCTCCTGTTGGTAAAACTGGATCTCCATCTTCAGGATCATCACCACCGTCTAAATAATCATCGTCATTATCGTCTTCATCAAAATCATCTTCTAAATTATAGATAGTGATTTTTTCTTCTTTAGGCTCTTCTGCTTCTTCTGTTTGACCAAAAGTATTAGCGATATCAGTACTACTTAAAGCTGATAAAGGTTCATTTGGTGTAGAAAAACTAAAAGAACTTAATGGCGCAGCTGAAGATAAATTTCTTACTGCTTTTTGCTCATCATCTAAAGTATGAATAATCATCTTTGGCTCAGATGTAGTAACAATATTCTTTTGTTGCTCTATATTGAAACCTGTAGCAATAATTGTTACAGAAATAGCTTCTCCTAATGTATCATCTTCACCAACTCCCATAATGATATTAGCATTATGACCAGCTTCAGTTTGGATGTGATCATTAATTTCTCCAATTTCATCAATAGTAATCTCATTTGAACCAGAAACGATTAATAATAATACGTTTTTAGCTCCTGTAATTTTATTATCATTTAATAAAGGAGAATCTAAAGCATCTACAATAGCGTCTTTAGCTCTTGTTTCACCTGAAGCAGTTGCTGATCCCATTATTGCAGTACCACTATCAGACAATACTGTCTTAGCATCTTTTAAGTCAATATTCTGTGTATAGTGATGTGTAATAACTTCAGCAATACCACGCGCAGCAGTAGATAAGACTTCATCAGCTTTGGAGAAACCAGCCTTGAAACCTAAGTTTCCATATACTTCACGTAATTTATTATTATTGATAACAACTAATGAATCTACTTGCTTACGTAAACGCTCAACACCTTTTAAGGCTTGTTCTTGTCTTACTTTTCCTTCAAATTGGAAAGGAATCGTTACAATTCCTACCGTAAGAATATCTCTCTCTTTAGACAATTGAGCAATTACTGGAGCTGCACCTGTTCCGGTACCTCCACCCATACCTGCTGTAATAAATACCATTTTAGTATTTACATCAAGCATCTTTTCAATTTCTTCTATACTTTCAAGAGCAGATTGCTGTCCTACTTCTGGATTAGCTCCAGCCCCAAGTCCTTCAGTCAAGTTAACACCTAATTGAATTTTATTAGGTACTGTACTATTTTCTAAAGCTTGTGAGTCAGTATTACAAACTATAAAATCTACACCCTTAATACCTTGCTTAAACATGTGGTTAATGGCGTTACTTCCACCACCTCCAACACCAATTACTTTAATAACGTTTGATTGGTTTTTTGGTAAATCAAACTTTATTCCTCCAAAATCTGTATTCTCCATATACGTAGCGCTTTTATTCTTGCTTTTCAATAAACTCTTTAATCTTTCTAAAAAAATTACCAAAGAAACTGCTTTCAAATTTCTCCGCAATCGGACTATTTAAAGACTCATCTTTTATTTCTCTTGGCTCTTTTGATTCTACAGAAACTCTTTCTGGTTCATTATACTGAACTGTTTCTGTTTGTTCTCTATTGCTTGCCACTGGCTTCACAACAATCGGCTCTACAACCTCTTGTTTCACTTCTTCTTTTTTAACCTCTTCTTGTTCTTCAACTAAAGAAATTGCTCCCTTAATCTGATTGCGGTTACTCTCCATCACTAAACCAACAGCAGTAGCATACAACGGACTTGATATCTCGGGATTTGAATCTCCTGCTAAATGTTCGTTTGGATATCCAATACGAGTATCTATTCCTGTTATATATTCAACTAATTGCTTGATGTGTTTTAATTCAGATCCTCCACCTGTTAAAACAATACCAGCAATTAATTTCTTCTGTGGATTTTCATATCCATAACTTTTAATCTCAGAAAATACCAATTGAATTATTTCCTCTACACGTGCGTGAATAATTTTCGATAAATTCTTTAAAGAGATTTCTTTCGGTTCTTTACCTCTTAATCCAGGAATAGAAACAATTTCATTGTCTTTATTTTCACCTGGCCAAGCAGATCCAAATCTTACTTTTAAAATCTCAGCTTGACGTTCAATAATAGCACATCCTTCTTTTATATCTTCTGTAATAACATTTCCTCCAAATGGAACTACAGCTGTATGACGAATGATACCATCTTTAAAAATTGCAAGGTCAGTTGTACCACCACCTATATCAATTAATGCAACACCAGCTTCTTTTTCTTCTTGACTTAATACAGCTTCTGCAGATGCTAATGGTTCTAAAGTGATACCACTTAATTCTAAACCTGCATCTTTAATACATCTACCTGCATTTTTAATCAATGCCGCTTGTCCTACAACAACATGAAATGTTGCTTCTAAACGACTTCCATACATTCCTATCGGCTCTTTAATACCTGGCTCACCATCAATTTTAAATTCTTGTGGTAAAACATGTATTATTTCCTCTCCAGGTAACATACTTAATTTTTGAACTTGGTTAATTAACTGTTCAATATCTTTGTCACCAATAACTTCATCAGGATTTTCTCTACTGATGTAGTCACTGTGTTGTATACTTCTAATATGTTGTCCTGCGATACCAACAACAACATTCTTAATTTTATATCCTGCTGCTGCTTCCGCATCAGCAACTGCGTGTAAAATAGACTGAATAGTTTGTAAAATGTTATTTACAACCCCACGTTTTACACCAAGACTTTTAGCTTTCCCTAAACCTAAAATCTCAAGTTTGCCATATTCATTCTTTTTACCAATCATTGCAACAATCTTAGTTGTTCCAATGTCTAAACCTACAGCTATATTTTCTTTTTCCATACTCCTTTTTACTATTTAGTGCATATCACTTGCTGGGTAAACTTCAGGTTTACTACTTTGTACTTATTTTGTTCAATATCTTCATTTACCATATACTGCACAAAAGCTTTATAATTCTTCAATTTTTTTTCTTTCTCATCAAATCCCCCAAACTGAATATCGAAATTATTTGTTCGACTCATCAACTTAAGTGACCTATCTGATTCTACAATAATCCCCGTAATGTCCTTTCTTAAAAATTCGTCTTCGTTTATCAATTCCAACATCTCTTTAAGGTCTTTTTCATTACTCTGGTTTACTTTTCCTTGCACCATAGGAACTCGATCCGAATAATGAATTGACAAAGGCATTCTCTGTCCATATTCATCTAAGTAATAGTTTTTAGAATCTTCAATGATTCTACCTATCGCTTTCTTTTGCCAAACATCAACAAATAACCTTCCATCAACTGTTAAATATACATCAGCATCCTTGATCAAGTCATTATTTAGCACCCCTTTTTCCAGATTATTCAAATCTAAAACAGTTCTATTTATCTCGGAAATTTTTGGAAAATTATTTTTAACCAAATCGCGAACTTCTGTAGCTGTAACAAAATGTTCTTCTCCTCCCTTAAATAAAACCTCAATGTCCGTAATCACACGAGAATCATTGCGTTTATTCGTGAATGAATATATAAATAATAAGACTAAACACAATAACAATATGCGAATATCTGACCATTTAATATTTTTTACCCACTTTTTCACTATAAACTAATCTTAATTTTCTAATTCTCTCTTTATTTCACTAACCATCTCACCAATATCTCCGGCTCCTATAGTTAAAATTACGTCTGCATCTATTCCTTTCAAATAATTAATTAATGATTCTTTAGCCACTAATTCCTTATTACTTGAAGTAATATCTTCTAATAATGCAGCAGATGTAATTCCTTCAATAGGCTCCTCTCTTGCAGGATAAATATCTAATAAAACAATATTGTCAAATGTTGATAACGCTTTAGCAAACTCCCCCATAAAATCTCTTGTTCTTGAGAATAAATGTGGTTGAAATACTGCCACTATCTTTTTGTCTCCGTATAATTCGTGCACTGCTTGACTAACGGCTAAAATCTCTGTTGGATGATGTGCGTAATCATCTATATAAATCAATTTCTCTGAACGCAATTTATACGAGAATCTACGTCTAACCCCTTGAAAACTTTCAAGTCCTTTTACCAATAAATCTTTATCAACTCTATAAGTATATGCCATAGCAAAAGCAACTAATGCATTTGATAAATTATGATGTCCTGGTAATCCAAAACGTACATCTTTTATTTCTTCTGTTGGTGTAATAATATCAAATACATACCATCCATCAACAATTTTAATATTTGCTACTCTAAATTTAGCATCTTCTGCAAAACCAACTCTTACTCCTTCTAAACTTACGCCATCAGCAGTAAAAACTTTTGTCTTATCTTCAACTTTGTCAGCAAAATCTTGAAATGCAGTTAGCATCTCATCTGCTGTACCAAAAATATCTAAATGGTCTGCCTCAGTCGATGTAATACATGCAGTGTTCGGATATAGCTTTAAGAAAGATCTATCAAACTCATCTGCTTCAACAACAGTAACTGTTGTACCGCTACCAATTAGATTCGTTTGATAATTCTCTACTACTCCTCCCACAAATGCTGTTACATCAATATTTGCTTGAAACAACAAGTGTCCCAAAATACTTGTTGTCGTAGTTTTTCCGTGTGTACCTGCTACAGCAAAGCAATAAGTGTCTTTTGTTATCAACCCTAATACCTCTGCACGCTTGCGGATATCGAAACCATTATCTTTAAAATAAGCCCACTGCTTATGACTTGAAGGAATCGCTGGTGTTATAACAACTAACGTACTCTCCTTGTCTTTATACTCTTCTTCTAATAATTCAACATTGTCTTCAAAATGAATGTCGATTCCCGCTTCTTCTAACTCATCTGTTAACTGAGTTGGTGTACGATCATATCCTGCAACATTCTTTCCTAAGAATTTAAAATAACGAGCTAAGGCACTCATTCCAATACCTCCTATACCTATAAAAAAAACGCTCTTTATCTTACTTATTTCCATAATCTTATTTCATTAAAGACTCTATTCGGTCTACTATATCTTTAGTTGCATTTGGCAAGGCTAATTTTTTAAAATTCTTACCCAATACTCCTTGGTATTCTTCATCAATAATTAAGTTACTAAAAACTTTAGTAAACTTATCATCAAGCTCACTTTCTTTTATCATTATCGCTCCATCTTTCTCCACAATGCTATTTGCATTCTTTGTCTGATGGTCTTCTGCTACATTAGGAGAAGGAATAAATATAACTGGCTTTCCTATTAAAGCAAGTTCTGATATTGATGATGCTCCTGCTCTTGAAATAACAAAATCTGCTGAAGCATATGCTAAATCCATTCTATCAATAAACGCCTTTACCTGAATATTATCTCCTTCATATTTTTTATACTCTTCAAAGTATAATTTACCACACTGCCAAATAACTTGAATATTACTCTGTTTAAAAGAATCAAGATTCTTTTCTATCAGTTGATTTATTCTTCTTGCACCTAAACTTCCACCAAGAACTAATAGTGTCTTCTTATTGTTGTCTAAACCTAAAAAAGAAATACCTTCTTCACGTTTTGCATTAACATCAATTAAATCCATTCGAACAGGATTTCCTGTTTTAAAGATTTTATCACTTGGAAAAAAACGTTCTAACTTATCATAAGCGACACAGATTGCTTTTGCTTTTTTCCCTAATAACTTATTAGTTATTCCTGGAAAAGAGTTTTGCTCTTGTACTACAGTAGGTATTCCTTTATCAGCAGCAACTTTTACGACTGCTCCACTTGCGAAACCACCTGTTCCAATAACAACATCTGGTTTAAACTCCTTTATAATCTTTTTAGACTTCCAAATACTACTAAGTAATTTGAAAGGAAAAGCAAGATTGTCTAAAGTTAGCTTACGTTGTATTCCAGAAATCCAAAGACCTTCAATCTTATATCCAGCTTGAGGAATCTTCTGCATTTCCATTTTACCCTTTGCACCAACAAATAATATTTCCGCATCTGCATATCTCGCCTTAATCTCATTTGCGATAGCTAAAGCAGGATAAATATGTCCTCCTGTTCCACCACCACTCAATATGACTCTCGGTGCTTTTTTCATTGTAATATCTAATTATATTAATTCTCTTTTTTCTAATTCTTGTCGCTCAAGATCTAATCGTTCTAACTCCTTTTGAATAGCTGCATCTCTTTCTTTCCTCTCTTCCTCCTGTGCCTTTACTTCTTGCTCTTTCTTAGTTACACTTAAGATAATTCCAAAAGCAAAACACAACATAATTGAAGAAGTTCCTCCACTACTTATCAAAGGCAATGTTTGACCTGTTGTGGGTAAAAATGATACTGCCACTCCCATATTAATTAAGGCTTGAAAGATGATATAAAATCCAAGACCAATAACTAATAATTTTCCAAACATTGTAGGTGCTTTATGTGATGCTATTAAAAATCTATAAAACAACCATAAATACAATCCTAATATCGTAAGTCCTGCTACCAACCCTAATTCTTCAACAATAATTGCATAAATAAAATCGGAAGAAGATTGTGGCAAGAAATTCTTCTGGATACTCTTTCCTGGACCAACTCCAAATAAACCTCCTGATGCAATAGCTATTTTTGCATTATCAACTTGATATAAATCTTTTGTTCCATCATCTGGTCCTGCAAATCTATCGATACGGCTAATCCATGTATCTACCCTATTAGGCATTGCACCTGGAAATGCTTTAGCTGCTAAAACGAATAACCCAAGCATTAATAATCCAGTCATCAAAATAACTACCAAATACTTCTTAGGATAAGGTCCTACAAACACAAGCAAGGCTGCCATACCAAATATCAATCCAGCAGTAGAAAAGTTGGCTGGTAAAATAAGTCCTACAACTATCATTACAGGAACCCACAACTCTAACACAGATGGCCAAAACTCAACAACTTTATCCTTTATACTTACTAAATATTGGGCAACATACATAATCAATATAATAGCTGCCAAAGCTGAAGGCTGAAACTGTACAAAACCAAGGTTTAACCATCTACTGGCATTGGCTCCATTAATTGTTTGCCCTTTTAATAATGTAACGAGTAAAAGAATTATAATAATTGGTATACCAAAAATCGATACTGCTCTAAAATATCTATAATCACGAGTATGTATAAACCACATTACTCCGAAACCAATACTTAAAAAAGTAAAGTGTTTTAATAAATATGAAAAAGTAGACTTCCCTGTACCAATGGTATACACCAAGTTAGTACTTGCACTATATACAGGTACAAACGAGAATAAGGCCAATAGTAATAATATTGTCCAAATGTATCTATCTCCATATAATGTTGGGAGAAACTTTTTCATTTTACTTTTCTATAAATTATTAACTTCCTCTTTAAATTGTCTTCCTCTATCTTCGTAGTTAGCGAATAAATCAAAACTTGCACAAGCTGGTGACAATAACACTGTATCACCACTTTCTGAAAAACTTTGTGCCATTTTCACAGCATCATTCATACTTTGTACTTCTACAAATGCATCAACTACATTTGCATAAGCAGTTCTAATTTTTTCATTATCTACACCTAAACAAACAATGCTTTTTACTTTCTCTCTTACTAATGGCATAAGCTCATCGTAATCATTCCCCTTGTCTACACCTCCAACTATCCAAACAGTTGGAGTTTTCATACTTTCAAGAGCAAAAAAAGTTGCATTAATATTTGTCGCCTTTGAGTCATTGATGTATTGAACATTATCAATCTTTTGGACTTTTTCCAATCTATGTTCTACCCCTTGAAAATCAGACAAACTTTCGCGAATACTTTGCTTTCTTATGCGTTTCAACTGTGCAACAGTCGTAGCAGCCATAGCATTCTTTACGTTGTGCTTCCCTTCAATACCAAGCTCATTAATAGGCAATACAATAGTTTCCTTATCCATAGCTACAATAATATTTTGCCCCTCTAAATAAGCTCCATATTCTAATTTCTTTGTAATAGAAAATGGCACTTTTTTAGCAGCAGTTTTATGATTTGATAACCAGCGCTGAATCTCTATATCGTCATAATCATAAATCAAATAATCATCGGTGGTTTGATTCATTGTAATCCTAAACTTAGCATCGATATAATTCTCATACTTATAATCATATCTATCTAAGTGGTCAGGACTAATATTCGTGATCACTGCTATATGTGGTCTGAATTGCTTAATTCCATCTAATTGGAAGCTACTCAATTCTAACACATAGCATTTATTTGGGTCAACAGCTACTTGTTTAGCATAACTGTCTCCTATATTTCCAGCAAGACCAACATTTACTCCTCCATTACTTAACAAATGGTAAGTCAACATTGTTGTTGTTGTTTTTCCGTTACTACCAGTAATTGCAACCGATAATTCTGGATTAAAAGCATAAGCAAACTCAATCTCAGAAACAATCTCAATATCTGCTTGCTTTATTTTTTGAATAATAGCTACTTTATCAGGTATCCCAGGACTCTTAACTACTATATTACTATTTAAAATAATATCTTCACTATGCTTTCCTTCTTCCCATTGAATCTTATTTTCCTCTAATAACTGTTTATATTTATCAGCTATTTTTCCGAAATCTGAAACAAACACTTCATACCCTTTACTCAAGGCTAATATAGCTGTACCAACGCCGCTTTCTCCAGCTCCTAAAACAACTACTTTCATACTATCTAAGTTTTAAAGATACTACACAGAATACCCCTAAAAGGATTGCTATAATCCAAAAACGAGTAACTATTTTACTTTCGTGATACCCTTTCTTTTGAAAATGGTGATGTAATGGTGACATTAAGAAAATCCTACGTCCCTCACCATATTTCTTCTTTGTATATTTAAAATATGAAACCTGTAAAACAACTGATAAGTTCTCTGCTAAGAAAACACCACATAGTACAGGAATCAATAATTCTTTTCTAACAGCAATAGCCATTACAGCAATAATTCCACCAATAGTTAAACTTCCTGTGTCTCCCATAAATACTTGTGCTGGATAAGTATTATACCACAAGAAACCTATGAGGGCACCAACAAAGGCGGAGATAAACACAGTCATCTCTCCTGAGTTAGGAATGTACATTACATTTAGATAAGTTGACAATACAACGTTACCAGATATAAATGCAAAAATTCCCAATACTAATGTTGAGATTGCGGAAGTACCAGCGGCCAAACCATCGATACCATCCGTTAAGTTTGCTCCATTTGAAACAGCTGTAACAATAAAAATTACAATTGGTATAAAAATTAACCAAGCATATTTTTCATATCCATCTCCTAACCACGAAAGCAATACACTATAGTCAAATTCATTATCCTTTAAGAACGGGATTGTTGTAGCTGTAGATTTAACATCATACTTACTAACGACTGTTTCCACTAATGTTCTATTGGCTGGCATTTCACGTACAGTAACACTTGGACTAAAATAAAGTACAGCACCCACGATTAGACCTAATCCTACTTGACCTATAACTTTAAACCTTCCTTTTAATCCTTCTTTATCCTTTTTGAAAACCTTAATGTAATCATCTAAGAACCCAATTACTCCCATCCATACTGTTGTTAATATCAACAATAGCACATAGATATTATCTAACTTAGCAAATAATAATACAGGAATAAGTGTCGCTATAATAATGATAACACCTCCCATTGTTGGTGTACCAGCTTTTTCTTTTTGTCCTTCAAGTCCTAACTCACGCACAGTTTCACCAACTTGCATATTATGTAAAAACTTGATAATCTTCTTTCCGTATATAATAGAGATTAATAAAGATATAATCAATGCCATTCCTGAACGGAATGTGATATACTGAAACACCCCTGTTCCAGGAATCTTAAAAAACTCTTCTAAATACTGAAATAAATAATATAACATAACCTAATACTTCTTCTAATCTATTGTTCTAAAAAATCAGTTACCGTCTCTAAGTCATCAAAATGACTTCTCACACCTTTAATCTCTTGATAAGACTCATGTCCCTTACCTGCAATTAAAATTATATCTCCAGGTTCAGCTTGTTGACAAGCAAGCTTTATGGCTTGCTTTCTATCTTCAACAACAATCGTCTTCATCGTATTTTGTGGCTCTACCCCTTTTTCCATATCCTCTAAAATCATATAAGGATCTTCAAAACGAGGGTTATCTGAAGTGAATATCACTTTGTTACTCATTTCAGATGCTATTTGCGCCATTTCAGGACGCTTTGTTTTATCTCTATTTCCACCACAGCCAACAACTGTAATTAACTTTTCATTGAAACTTCGGATAGAATTAATTGTTTCAATTACATTTTTCAACGCATCTGGCGTATGAGCATAATCTACAATTGCTGTTACTTTCTTAGAAGAAACAATAAACTGAAATCTACCTGCTACACTGTATAATTTACTTACTTCAAGCAAAGCATCATCTTCAGAGATCCCTAATTCAACAGCTGCTGCGTAAACAGCTAATAGGTTATATGCATTAAATGCTCCTATCAATTGAACCCATATTTCTCGCTGATTCACTTTCATCAACATTCCTGAAAACTGACTTTCTAAAATCAGTCCCTTATAATCAGCAACTGTTTTTAAAGCATATGTTTTCAACTTTGCTTTTGAATTCTGAGTCATTACTAACCCGTTCTTATCATCAACGTTTGTAATCGCAAAAGCCTTTTTCGACAATTGGTCAAAAAAAGCTTGTTTCGCATTTCTATATTCTGCAAATGTTTTATGATAATCTAAATGATCATGTGTCAGGTTTGTAAAAATCCCTCCATCAAAATCAAGACCGAATGTTCGCATTTGAACTATTCCATGTGAACTAACTTCCATGAAACAATAATCACACCCTGCCTTAACCATCTCATTCAAATACTTATTAATAGTCAATGAGTCTGGTGTAGTATGTGTAGCTTTATGTGCAACACTACCTACCTTGATAACAACAGTTGATAACAACCCTGCTTCATAACCTAAATTTCTAAATAAGTCATATAATAACGTAGCGATTGTTGTTTTTCCATTAGTTCCCGTAACACCAACTAATTTTATTTTTGCAGAAGGATTATCGTATAAATTACTCGCAATTACTGCTAAAGCCTTATTGCTATCTTCTACAACTATATAAGTAATATCTTCTTGTTTCTCCTCTGGCATTATTTCACAAACAATAGCCTTAGCCCCTTGTGAAATTGCTTGTTCAATAAACTCGTGTCCATCAACTACAGAACCAGAAATAGCAACAAACAAACAGTTACTGCTCACCTTACGTGAATCAAATTCAACTGCTTCTATCTCAAGATCCATTGATCCTGATACAAGTTTTAATTCTGCTTTATATAGTAAATCTTTTAATTTTTTCACGATAGTTCTAATACTACTTTTTGTTTTTTATTTATTTTTTCTCCAGCAATTATTGATTGCTTTTTCACTTTTCCAATTCCTTTTACAACCACTTCTAATCCTAAATTCTCTAATAAAGGAACAGCGTCCATAACATACATTCCTTGTACATTTGGCATTACACCATTAGGGTCGTTAATTTGAGTATAATAATCCTCATATGTTGCATCGATCACATTTGGTACTGCATCGATGTTTTTCAATTGCTTTGTAGTAGGCACATCCGTATAGATCTTTTGAGCAATTCTTTTAAATACTGGCCCAGAAACGTCTGCTCCATAATAACTCTTAGTTCTATCCGGTTTATGAATTACTACAATACACGAATACTTAGGATCATCTACTGGAAAATATCCTGCAAAAGAAGATGAATAATACATATCCTTCCCTTTTCCTTTTCCATAATTAACCTGTGCTGTACCAGTTTTTCCCGCCATTGAAAAGTTGGGAGAACTTAATTTTCGTCCTGTACCTTTTACAACAACGTTAGCTAAAACATTCTGCACTTGTTTTATTACCTCTGGAGAAGCTATTTGTGGGTTTAACACCTCCTTGTCAAATTGGACTACCGTCTTATTGAACTCTTTTACTTCAGAGACAAATTGTGGTCTAACCATCTCTCCATTATTTGCAACAGCATTATACAATGTCAATGTATGCAATGGAGTAATAGATAATCCATAACCAAATGCCATCCACGGTAAAGCTAATCCACTCCATCCCTTAACTCCTGGTTTAGGAACATAAGGTACTCCTCCTCCTTTTATTGATATATCCAAAGCTCTATCCATCCAAATAGAACTGATATAATCAGTAAACTCGCTTGGCTTATTTTTAAATCCTTCATTTACAGCTTGTGTAATCACTGTATTTGAAGACACTTCAATACCTCTTGCTAAAGATATCTTTCCATATCCACCCCATTTAGAATCTCTTACACGGGCATTATAAAATTTCACAACACCATCATAAGTATCATAAATACGCGCTGTATCTGACTTTCCTTTTTCTAATAAAGCTAACAATGATGCTAACTTAAAAGTAGAACCAGGTTCGTGCTTTTCTCCAACAGCATAATTCACTGTCTCATAATAATCTCCACTTTCAGAACGTCCTAAATTAGAAATAGCCCTAATTGCTCCTGTCTTCACTTCCATTACTACAACACAACCGTGGTCTGCACTGTAATATTCCAATTGCTTTAACAAAGCGTGGTGCGCAATATCTTGTATATATACATCTATAGTCGATACTATATCTTGTCCATCAATTGGTTCAATCTCATTTTCATCATTAATAGGCTTCCATTGATCTTTACCCAAACTCTGCATCTTACGTCTACCATCAACTCCACTCAAATAAGATGTAAATGCTCCTTCGATCCCAACTCTACTAAAAGTATTGTCTTCAAACTTACGCTCATACCCAATCGTACGTTGCGCAATCTTCCCTATCGGATGTTGTCTCACTGTTTTTTGTAATGAGATAAAACCTCCTTTATAAGGTCCTCTTCTTAACAAAGGAAAATCCTTTACTCTTACATATTGCGTATAACTCAACCCTTTTGCTATAAAAACATATCGGCTTCTATTCTTACGCGCCTTTCTAAGCATATTTTCATAATAGCTCGAAGGCTTCTTAAACATTACAGATAAAGAATCTGATAATGGCTTTACATTATCATAAAAATCCTTTTCCGCTGGTGCTACAGCATCAAAACGAATTTCAAAGACCGGTACAGAAGTTGCAAGCAAACTTCCATCAGAAGAATAAACATTCCCTCTATTTGCCGGAATATCCACTTCTTTAATTCTTGTTTTATCTTGTGCTTTCGCTCTTAATTCTTTTCCTTCAATTCCTTGAATTTGAACTAAGCGATAGACAATTCCTCCTGCCATCAGTAATACAAATGCAGAAACAAGATAAATATTGATGTAAATATTTTTACCTTTTACTGCCATAGCTTACTCCAAAAACTTTTTTTTACTTTTTCAATTGAAACTTTAATTTTCATTGGAGGCGTTTCTGATGGAAAAATCCCATCCTCTTCCAAATTCTTTGTAATTGTTGACTCCATCTTCAATTCCATCAATTCTGATCGTGTATCAACAAATTCTGCACGCAACATTTTCACATCGTGTGTAAGCTTAGCTATCTTAAAAACTTTTGACTCATAAGATTGCGTATTTCCAATTAACAATAAACTCAGAACAATAACATAGATAATAAAAGCCCAAGTCTTAGCAGAACCTTCATTTACAAGGATCTTAGCTTTGATTATATCTTTTGGACTTGTTATTTTCATTTCTTATTTCTTTTCAGCAATTCTAAGTTTAGCAGAACGCGCTCTATTATTAATCGCGATCTCTTCATCTGTTGGAATTATTAATTTCCCTAATTGTTTCATAGGAACTTCAAATCTTCCATAAAAATCCTTTTCAGGCTCCCCTTCAAACATTCCGTTCTTCATAAAACGCTTAACTAAACGATCCTCTAAAGAATGGTATGAAATAATACTCAAACGACCTCCTGGCTTTAAGATCTCTAAACTTTGTTCTAACATTTCCTTTAAAACATCCATTTCTTGGTTGACCTCAATTCGAATCGCTTGATATATTTGTGCTAATATCTTAGCACTTCTATGAGCTGGTAAAAACCTTGCTAAAACAATTTTTAGTTCATCCGTATTTTTTATTGGATTATCTTGTCTTGCATTTACAATTGTATTTGCAATCGATCCTGCATTTTTTAATTCACCATACATGAAGAACATTTGTCTCAAGCTTGCTTCATCGTAATCATTAACAACATGATAAGCAGATAATTCTCCTGACTGATTCATACGCATATCTAATTCTGCATCAAATCTGGTAGAGAAACCTCTCTCTGCAACATCAAACTGATGAGACGAAACTCCTAAATCTCCCAATACTCCATCAACCTCTTTAACTCCATAAAATCTTAAATATCTTTTAAGATGTCTAAAGTTTTGATTAATCAATGTAAATCTCGGATCATCAATTGCGTTTTCTAACGCATCTTCATCTTGATCAAAAGCAAAAAGTTTTCCATCAGGCCCCAAACGCTTCATAATTTCTCTCGAATGACCTCCACCTCCAAAAGTCACATCTACATAAATCCCATTCGGATCAACTATTAAACCATCTATACTTTCAGCCAATAAAACTGGTCTGTGATATCCGTATTCTTCTTCTTTACTCATCAAAATTAATATTACTCATTACATCCTGTGCTAATTCTCCAAAATCATCATCTTCTTCATCTATCAAACTAACTTCGTATAACTTTTTATCCCAAATTTCAATTATTCCTATCTTCGACGAGAAGACCAATTCTTTGTTTATACCAGCAAATTCTATTAAATCTTTTGCTATTAATAAACGTCCAGCATCATCAATTTCTACATTTTTAACCCCTGCCATAAAACGACGAATAAATTTATCGTTTTTCTTATCAAATGGATTTAACTTTTTTAGTTTACCCATCATAACATTCCATTCTTGCATAGGCCAAAGCTCTAAACAGGTCTCAAAAACAGATCTTTTTAACACAAAACCATCGGCAATAGCAGGCAACTGCTTCTTTAAAGAAGCAGGAACCAACACTCTTCCCTTAGTGTCTATTTTGCATTCATATGTCCCTATTATTGACGTCAAAGCATACTTATAATTGTAATCTTAGCAAATGTACTCATTTTTTTACCACAATTTACCACTTTTACCCACTTTGTTGATAAGTTTTTCGTATGCATTGTATTTATTGAGATTGCAATGATAATCTATTGACAATTAGCCCTTAATTACCAACTTACAAATCGTTTTACATATCTTTTTAAGAGTATTTCAACACTTTTTTACTACCAAAAGTTCTTCACAAATTTTATGTTTAAAATAGTTAAATCAAGTAAAATGCATATCTCGCTATAAATTATTACTTTATTTACAAATATTGTCACTTATAAAAGCGTATATTTGTGGGAATTTAAAAATCGCATTTAGAAACTACATGGAGCGAACTTTAAAAGAAGATGGTAAATTCCGTTATGTTGAAATTGGTGAAGGAACACCGATTATCATTCTACACGGATTAATGGGAGGTCTAAGCAACTTTGACGGTGTTACAAATTTTTTCCCTAAACAAGGTTATAAGGTAGTTCTACCAGAACTTCCTCTTTATACAAATAGCATTTTGAAAACAAACGTAAAAGCTTTTGCAAAATTTGTAAAAGATTTTATTGATACAAAAGGCTATGAAAAAGTTATCCTGCTTGGAAATTCTCTTGGCGGGCATATTGCGTTATATTTTTCGAAAATGTATCCTGAATATCTTAAAGCTATGGTTTTAACAGGAAGCTCTGGATTATATGAAAGCGCTATGGGAGATAGCTACCCTAAAAGAGGAAATTACGAATACATCAAGAAAAAAGCAGAAGATGTTTTTTACGACCCTACTATAGCAACAAAAGAATTAGTTGATGAAGTTTTTTCGACTGTTAATGATCGAATGAAAGTTATCAAAACAATTACAATTGCTAAAAGTGCTATTAGACACAATATGTCTAAAGACTTACCTAATATTCAAATTCCAACTTGTCTAATTTGGGGTAAAAATGATAAAGTAACTCCACCTGAAGTTGCTATTGAATTTAACGAACTTCTTCCAGATGCAAGTTTATTCTGGATAGAAAAATGTGGTCATGCTGCAATGATGGAACATCCAGATCAATTCAACGAACTTTTGTTCGCTTGGTTTAATGAAAGAAATATCAAATAATAATGAAAATAAACACTGCTGAATTTGTTGTAAGTAATTCTGAATCTAAGAAGTGTCCTAACGAACCAATACCGGAATATGCTTTTATCGGTAGATCGAACGTTGGTAAATCTTCACTTATCAACATGCTTACAAATCAAAAATATTTAGCAAAAACATCTTCTCGTCCAGGAAAAACACAATTGATAAACCACTTTAAGATTAACTCTAATTGGTTCTTAGTTGACTTACCTGGATATGGATATGCTAAAGTTTCTAAAAAAACAAAGTCTACTTTTCAAAAATTCATTACTGACTATTTTGAAACAAGACAACAACTTGTAAGTGCTTTTGTTTTAATTGATATTAGACATGATGCTCAAAAAATCGACTTAGAATTCATGCAGTATCTTGGAGAATCTGAAATTCCTTTCAGTATTATCTTTACTAAAGCGGATAAAGTAGGTAGACAGAAAGTGCCTCAACTTGTTGCCAAATATCAAAAACAAATGTTAGCGAATAATTGGGCAGAAATGCCTCCTTACTTCGTTACCTCATCTGAAGACAAAACAGGTAGAGATGAAGTGCTAAACTATATTGATGAGATAAATCAAGATATATTTAAAAATCAAGGACCTCTATAAAAAAAAACTGCTAATCAGCAGTTTTTTTTATGTATACCAAAAATTAAATGTAATATTCATTTACAGTTATTATCCCCGCTCTAATAGCATAGCGTGTTGCATCGTGCACATTATTTACTCCTAATTTCTTAAAGATATTTTTTCTATGAGTAATTACAGTATGTACACTTATACTTCTATCAGAAGCAATCTCTTTTGTCATCTTTCCTGATGCAATCTCTTTCAAAATTTCTCTTTCAGAGTTAGTTAATATTTGCTCAACTTTTTTAATACTCTCCTCGTGCTCCAAAATTTTATTAGTTATTCGTGGAGACACGTATTTCTCTGCACAAAGTGTTTTCAATAATCCTTCTTGAATAACAGTTAATCTATCATCTTTAAAAAGAATATTAAATTGTGGTTTTCTATTTCCTAAAAATTGCCTTAACCAAGATTCATTCAATTCTTTAAAACACAACAACCACGAAGAAGTTACAAATTGATTTCGCATACTTACAACTTGCTCTATTTGACTATCAACAGTAGAACAATAAGGATCTAAGATTACTACTCCATTTGAATGTGAAACTAAAAACTGACGTAATTCTGCCAAATTCCCTAATTCGCTAATCTCAAATGCTGAATTTGTAAGCTCACTTATGATATGCTTTAATGCATATCTCATAATATCTTGACCGTCTAAAACCCCAATATACAACATCTTTCCTCGTAATTATTTTCGTCAACAAAGATAAGACATCTAAATTAACAACGTTATTTCTATCAAATATAAGCGAAAAAGGTTGTCTGTAGCATTTCTTCTACATAACAACCTTCTTCTAATTTAAAGCTAATTAATTCAATCTCTAATCTATAAAATATTAGATATTTCCATTTTCTCTTTCTTCAACTAATGGCACTCTAAACAAATAATATTTACTATTAGGCGCAAAATCACTCTGATCTGGAAAGTTTAAAATACGATGACCTAATGGCAATAGATTTACTGTTACTACATTCACTTTCCCATTTGAATCTAATACCTCATATGAAAAAGGAACCAGCTTTGTCTGTGGATAACTTTTCCTAACTACACTTTGTTGATTGCGTATTATATCAACAAGACTAAATCCTTCTCCAAAAAGTTCTTTCCTACGCTCTACCCAAATAGCCTCCAACAAAGCCTTGCCTTGTAATCCATTCATCTGACTTCCACCACGAGCTACTTTTAGGGCATTCAATCTATTTAACGCATCTCCATCTCCTAATTGTGCTTTTGCCTCTGCATTAATCAAATAAATCTCCGAAGTACGCATTAAAACAATATCAGCAATTTGTCCTGCCTTGAACTTAAACTTTGCATAACGCATATAAGCCTCATCTCCTTCTTTTGGTTTGTCATTTGCTGGATCTGGAGCCCAATATATCATCTTCTTTCTATAATCTCCTTCATCAAACATTTCTCTAAAATAAGGATCTGCATTAAAGCTAAAATAAAAACTCTCTTTTGAAGTAACGTCTAAAAAATTAAACTGATAAGAAGCATCACTTTGATTTGGCGTTTGTTGATGTCCCCAAATCCACTCTTTATTTGAAGCGTCATTAAAACCACTTTTATACTCCTCCTCTGTCATCAAATAATCATTTATCGCTAACAAAGCATCTGAATATTTTTTAGCTTTCTCCCAATCCCTTGCATACAAAGTTGCTCTTGACAATAGCCCTAATACAACTTCCTGGTCTATTTTACCTTTAGCATTACCACGTCGGTACGTCTGTGTGTCTGGAATTAAAGACAATGCTTCTTCTAAATCTTGTACAGCTTGATTATACAACTCTCTAACACTTGCTAATGCTTTCGGACTACTATTTATAGTTGTAGGTTCTAAATAAATCGGAGCTGTTAATGCATTTGGATTTACGTCTATTGCAAAAGAATAATTTGAAGCTAAATGCAAATACATAAATCCTCTTAATGCTAACGCTTGCCCTTTTATTCTTTTCTTATCACTTACACTCCCTTCAGAAGCATCTACTTTTGTTATAACGTGGTTGACATTATTAATCGTATTATAAGTCAACTCCCAACTATGTGTATTCGTTCCTCCTCTACCATATAAAGCCTTAAAAGCATAATGATCGCGAAAACCATATCTCCCATTCAATACGACATCACTCCCCATAGCATCTCCTGCTCTTAAAAAAGCGCCATAACCTGGATTAGCAAAAGAGTAAAAAGACTCCATTAATTGTCCCCAAGCTCCTATCAACACCTTCTCATTATCAGCGGTAGTTGTAAACACTTTTGACTCTTCAACTGCATCCGTTGGTGAAGTATCTAAACTACAAGACACCAAAGACGTTGAAATTACAAAAGCACCAATTATATATTTAAAAATTCTATTCTTCATCTTTTAGTAAATTATAGTTTAACATTCAACCCTAATGAAATTGTTCTCATAGAAGGGTAACGAAAATATGTTGTTCCTGCAAAAGTTTGTTCTGGATCTAAACCTTGTTCTTTTGTCAACGTAAACAAGTTTTCTGCTTGAAAGAACAAGCTCGCTGAGTTTAGTTTTATTTTTCTTAACCACTCTTGTGGTAAGTTATAAGTCAGCGTTATATTTTTCAACTTTAAAAATGATCTATCTACCAAGAAACGATCTGATTCTCTTGTCCAAGAACTTTTAGGATCTGTCGTTAATCTCACAACATCAGTATTCGGATTTTCAGGGGTCCAACGGTCTAACATATCACGACTCCAAGTACCTCCATCTCCACTTTCACTGTATAGACTTAATTTATCTCTATTATAAATCTTCCCTCCAATAGTATAAGTGAAATTAGCTGATAATTCCCAGTTCTTATAAGCCAACTCTGCTTGAAAACCACCTGTTACATCTGGTAGTGAATTACCTTTATAAACCTTATCCTTTACGTCTAATTCTGAATAGTCTTCTGTAATCCTTTTTGTACCATCTGTATTCTGAATATACCATTGTGGATTTCCATTTGCCGAATTAACTCCTGCCCATTCTACCATATAGAAATCGTAAATTGATCCTCCTTCTACCCACTTCTTAGAACCACTCCACATCTCTTTTGTTGGAAGTGAAGTAATCTTATTTTTATAAGTTGTTAAATTCAAACCTAAATGCAATCTCCAGTCATCTGTTTGTATTGGCGAACCATCTACTGTAAATTCCCATCCATAATTATTAACAGCTCCTACATTTTCTTGTATTGATGAAAAACCTAATGAGGGTGCTAATGCTTTATCAAACAATAAATCTTTTGATCTGCGCTCAAAATATTCAATCGAAGTATTTAAACGATTATTAAAGAAACTAAGATCTAATCCAATGTTTAAATTCATATTAGTTTCCCAAGACAATTCTGGAGTTTCTAAACGTGAAGCAACTAATCCCGATTCTCCTAAATTATTATAGATAGAAAACAACGACTGATAAGCATAATAACCTATATTATCGTTCCCTTGTGCTCCATAACTTGCTTTAAACAATGCATTTGACAACCAAGTGTCTCGGTAGTTGCTCATAAAATCTTCATCAATAATTCTCCAAGATGCACCTACTGACCAAAAATCTCCCCATCTATTTTTTGGTGAGAAACGAGAAGAACCATCTCTACGATATGACGCTGATAAATAATATTTCTTATCGTATGAATACTGTGCATTACCAAAGAAACTCATCATCTTGTATGCATCTGCTTTACCGTAAAAATCTACTAACCTCGATGCTGCATCAGGCTCTTCAAACCCTGCCTTAATAATTTGCTGGCGAACACCTCCAAAATAATTTGAATCATATTGATAGTATTCTTGTCCTGCCATTAATGACAATGAATTCTTATCATCAATATCTAAGTTATAGTTCAAAACGTTATTAAAGGTCATACTAACAGTACGCGTATTTCTGCGAGACACACTTCCTCCATTGGCCGATGATGGACCAAAATCTGGGTTTGATACATTGTGATTATATGTACTATTGTAATCAATGTTCAAAGAAGACTTAAACTTTAAATTCTCTAAAAACTTAATCTGACCATAAGTACGGAAAGTAGCCACGTCTTTTTTAATCTCACTTTTATCTTGTGGCAACGTTGCTACTAAATTATACTTGTTATAAGAGGTTTTTCTATAATTCCCATAATCAAAAATACGCTCTCCTGTTGAAGGATCTATCAGATACTCTCCTGTTGTCAAATTGCGTTCATAGATAGGATAAAAAGAAGGTAAACCACGTGCAAATCCAATTACATTCGTAATCGCGCTATCATCTTGTTTAGGATAATCTTGAATCGAGTGAGAAGCTGAAACATTCATTCCTATTTCTAACCAATCTTTCGCATCCATAATGATATTAGATCGAAGGTTAAAACGCTTAAAACCTGATTCTAAAACATATCCTTGATCATTCAAATAGCCCCCGGAAACATAGTATCGTGATTTTGCACTTCCTCCACTTACTCTTAGGTTCACATCTGTATATCTTGCATTTTGTGACAATGCATCACTCCAATCGTCATTCCACAATGGTTTCAATCCTGGCAATAGTTTTCCGTCTAAACCTACTGGACGTGGATTATCTAATCCGTAAGGATTAATACCAATAGAGTTTACTAAATTCGTTGAAGCATAAGCGGCAGCCTCTGAAGCAGACATCTTTGAATTGTCCATTTGTCCGTTTCGAATTGCCTCCCATTGCAACTCCATATACTGATTTGTACTTAACTGCTTATAATCACTTCTGGCACGATTACTTATACCGTGTTTTGCAGTAATTTCAATCTGTGGTTCTGTTTCTCTTTTCCCTTGCTTTGTTGTAATCATAATCACCCCATTAGCTGCACGAGACCCATATAATGTTGCTGCTGTTGCGTCTTTCAATACAGAGATAGACTCAATATCTGATGCTGCAATTGCAGATAATCCTCCTTCATAAGGAACACCATCCACTACATATAACGGATCACTTTTGGCATTGATAGAACCAACACCTCTAATGCGAATTGTTGCTTCTGACCCTGGCTGGCCACTTGCTGAAAAAGATTGTAACCCTGCAACAGAACCTTCTAATGCTTTTGATACATTGCTCACTTGTGACTTTTCAATTGTCTTCGCTTGAATTAAACCAACCGAACCTGTATAAGTCTTTTTGTTTGCTGTACCATAAGGAACTTGAATGACAACCTCAGACAACTCACTTGACTCATATTGTAATGTGACATTGATTACATCTTGTCCTTTATAAGTTACTTTCTGAGTTTGATAACCAATAAATGAAAACTCTAAAACTTGTCCTTCATTTACTTTGATCGAATATCCTCCATCAAGATCAGTCATTGTACCTTGATTGGTTCCTTGAATTATTACGCTTACTCCAGGTAGCGTTCCTCCTGTATCACTAACATTACCGGATACAAGTCTTTCTTGTGCTTGCAACGTAATTATACTCGCAAATACAAATAAAATAGTGTAGATTTTTTGCATATAAATATCCTCACAACAACAATGAAATGCTATTGTGTATTATTAAAGATTAATGGTATTAAAAAAATGATTGGGCGAAGAAAAGAATGCCCATAAAAAGATTGGCTACATACAGCAGCACATACACATCAAAGATGATGCTTCCAAAGAAATAAAAGAGTCGGTAACAGTAACTATACGAAAAACACCATTCCGTTGTAAGTAATTTGAGTTCATACTATTTATTTTTAGATTCACATTCTTTAAAAGCAGAAGGCAGATAACCTTACAATTGTTTAAAGGCCCCGAACCAAAACAACTAATTCACTTAACATATAAAGATTATCTTTCCTCTACTTTCCTGTTACAAATGTATTTTGAATCCTTAAAAACTGAAATACCATAAATATGGTAGATTTTTAAATAATGAAAAACAAACTACTCTGCCATACTCTTCACTCAAATCAGAAAACATACCAATAAAAAAAGGCCACCTAAAATAGGTGGCCTTGAAGGCAATCACAGAGATTAACCTTTATATTTTAAAGGTAAATAAACTACCTTTTTTGTTTCAAAAAACTCGTTGTCAAAAATGTTCGTTAAATCAAATTCAACTGCCTTTGGAAAATCTTTCAACTCCTCTGTCAAATCGCCTCCTTTTAAATAAAGGATTCCATTCTCAAACTCGTGTTTATTTTCTTTCGCTGTTTTATGTCTTATCCATTTCACAAAATCAGACATATTTGTAACGGCACGGCTTACAATAAAATCAAACTTCTCATCTACTGTTTCAGCACGTTTTTGTTCTGCTACAACATTTTTCAATTCTAACGCTTGAACTACTTCATTAACTACTCTAATCTTCTTAGCAATAATGTCAATTAAGTAAAACTGTGTTTCCGGATACAAAATAGCCAATGGAATTCCAGGAAAACCACCACCTGTACCAACATCCATAATCTTTGCTCCTGGTAAAAACTCCATTACCTTAGCTATTCCTAATGAATGCAATACGTGTTTTGTATATAACTCTTGTATGTCCTTACGTGAAATAACATTAATCTTTGCATTCCACTCAATATAAACCTCTTCTAATTTTTCGAACTGACTAATCTGTAAAGGTGTCAAATCAGGAAAATATTTTAAGATTTCTTCCATGTCTAAAATTTTGACAAAAGTAGCCTTTTTATTGGTAAAAACAGAAAACTCATAACGATTAAACCACAATTAATAATTACCTTTGAGATAACCGATTAGTAAACCATTATTTTAATATGAATTCTCAATTTTTATCTGATAGAATTAACAGTTTAACAACATCACAAACTTTAGCAATGGCGGCTAAAGCAAGAGAACTAAAATCTCAAGGAATCGATGTGATTAGTTTAAGTTTAGGAGAACCTGACTTTAATGCTCCTGAGTTTATCAAAGAAGCTGCTATACAAGCAATCAAAGATAACTTCAGTAAATACCCTCCTGTAGATGGATACATGGAGTTAAAAGAGGCTATAAGCAAAAAGTTTAAAAGAGATAACAATCTTAATTATGCTCCAAACCAAATTGTAGTTTCTACAGGTGCAAAACAATCTCTTTATAATGTTGCACAAGTAATGATTAATCCTGGTGATGAAGTAGTAATTCCTGCTCCTTATTGGGTTAGTTATGCTGAAATTGTAAAAATAGCTGGTGGTATTCCTGTGGAAGTTCCAACGTCTATTGACACTGATTTCAAAATTACTCCTGAGCAACTTGAAAGCGCAATTACTCCTAAAACTAAAATGATATGGTTCTGTTCACCTTGTAACCCAAGTGGTTCTGTGTACAGTCAATCAGAATTTGAAGCAATTGCAGCTGTATTAGAAAAATATCCTAATATCTTCATCTTATCAGATGAGATTTACGAACATATCAACTTCACGGGTTCTCATTGTAGTATTGGTACAATTGGTAGTTTACAAAACCGTACTATTACTGTAAATGGTATCGCAAAAGCTTTTGCTATGACTGGTTACCGTATTGGATACATCGGTGCTCCTGAGTTCATTGCTAAAGCGTGTACTAAAATGCAAGGACAAGTAACTTCTGGTGCTAATAGTATCGCTCAAAGAGCAACTATTACAGCGGTTGAAGCTGATCCAAGTGTTTTAAAAGATATGGTTCAAGCTTTCCAAAGACGTAGAGACTTAGTTGTTGGATTAATCAAAGAGATTCCTGGTATGAAGATTAATGTTCCTGAAGGTGCTTTTTACGTTTTCCCAGATGTATCTGCCTTATTCGGAAAAACATACCAAGGTGTTCAAGTAAACAATTCTGATGATTTATCAATGTATCTACTTGAAGAAGCTCATGTTGCTACTGTAACAGGTGATGCTTTTGGTAATCCTAACTGTATTCGTATGTCTTATGCTACAAGTGAAGACCAATTAATCGAAGCATTAAGAAGAGTAAAAGAAGCTTTAAAATAAGCCTAATACTCATTAAATATATTAAAGGTTCTATAATTATAGAACCTTTTTTTGTTTCCACTACTGAAATTAAGTACTTTTAAATCAACAATAAAATATCACATTTTGGACTTATTACTCTCAAGTATCGCTAAGCACGTTTCTCTTACTAAAGAAGAACAACAAATTGTTTTAGAATCTTTTACCACAATACGATATCCAGCAAAGACTAAATTACTTTTAGCGGGAGATGTTTGTGTAAACTCTTGTTTTGTCCTTTCTGGTATCTTGAGAAACTATTGTTTAGATGATCAAACAACAGAACACACTATGAGTTTTGCAACGACCAATTGGTGGATTGCTGATATGTATAGTTTCCTTTCTCAAAAACCAGGGGAGTCATACATTGAAGTGGTCGAAGATGCTATTGTTATGACAATTAGCAGAGATCATCAATTAGCGCTATTTGATCGCGTACCTAAAATTGAACGATATTTTAGAATCTTAATTGAACGCTCGCTTGTTGCTAACCAACAACGATTAATGGACAATATGAGATTGACAGCGGAAGAACGATATGAACGCTTTTGCAATCGTTTCCCTGAGATTAAGTACAATCTACCTCAAAAACAAATTGCCTCGTATTTAGGCATTACTCCGGAATTTTTCAGCAAAATGAAAAAACGTTTGCTGACAGGTAAATAACCTATAGTGTTTCTTAACCTACGTTAAGCAATAACACCTTTACTCAGTTGTATCTTTGTACTATCAAAATGAAACAACTATGGAAAATAAAATTTTATACAAAGCAGATACAAGAGGATACGCTAACCACGGTTGGTTAAAATCTCATCATACTTTTAGTTTTGCAAACTACAGAAACAATGATAGAATACACTTTGGTGTACTACGCGTTTTAAATGACGACAATGTTGCAGCTGGTATGGGCTTTGGAACGCATCCTCACGACAATATGGAGATTATCTCTATTCCGCTATCAGGAAGCTTAGAACATAAAGATAGTATGGGAAATGGCACTATAATTCGCCAAGGAGAAATACAAGCAATGAGTGCAGGAACGGGTGTACAACACAGTGAGTTTAACCCAAGTGAAACAGAGGAGAGTAAATTCTTACAAATATGGTTATTTCCTAATAAATTAAACGTTAAACCAAGATATGACCAGATCCAAATAAACAAAGAGGATCGTCATAACAAATGGGACCAAATCTTATCTCCTAACCAAGAGGACAAAGGTGTTTGGATTAATCAAAACGCTTGGTTTCATATGGCTGATTTAGATACTGGTAAAGAATTAACGTATGATCTTAAAGATAAAAGCAATGGTATCTTCCTTTTTGTCTTAGAAGGACAAATTACAATCGACGATATTACGCTTGACAAAAGAGATGCAATCGGTTTTTGGAATCAACCTAACTTTACGGTTCACGCACACGAAAATAGTCACATCTTAGTAATGGAAGTTCCGATGGAATTACCTGAATATTTACAATAAAAAAAAGGCTCATCAATTGATGAGCCTTTTATATTAATTTCCGTTTTTTAAATTACGTACTTCTTCTTCTGTTAAGAATCTCCATTTACCTCTTGGTAAATTCCATTTAGTCAATCCTCCGTACATTACACGGTCTAATTTGATTACATTGTATTTTAATGACTCAAAAATAGCACGTACTAACTTCACGTTTGATGCTTTTAATTTAATACCCACCTCTGTTTTTGGTTGGTCATCAACATAAGCAACATCTTCTGCAAATACACGACGCTCGTCAATGTACACACCTTTTTTAATTTTCTCTAAATCTTCATACTTTAAATTCTTATCTAAAGAAACGTGGTATAATTTAGAAGAACGTTGTTCTGTTTTATTCAACTTCTGAATTAAATCACTGTCATTTGTAAATAACATTAATCCCATCGTTGTTTTATCCATACGACCAATCGGAGTTAATGGATACTTTGACGATCCTTTAATTAAACTCAAAATGTTTTCTGGACTAATTACTGGCTCGTTAATACTTGAAAAACCTTTTGGTTTATTCAATAACACATAGATTTTTTTCTCTGGTGTAAGAACAGTTCCATCAAAGTTTACAACATCAGTAGGTTTAACTCTGTACCCTAATTCAGTTACCACTTCTCCGTTTACTTTTACGTTACCAGACACAATGTATAAATCTGCATCACGACGAGAACAAGCTCCCGAATTACCAATATATTTATTTAGACGAATTTCATCAGAATCTTTAGAAGAAGACTTTGCTTTTGGCTTTTTATCAAAAGCTTTTGAAGCAGTAGTATTCGCTTGAATTCTCTTTAAATCTGTACTTTTTCCATCATTGCTTTTCGCAAAAGACTTTTTAGCACCATCTCCACTCTTACTAAAAGATTTCTTAGCACCATTACCACTTTTCCCAAAAGGCTTTTTACCCGCTCCACTCTTACTCCCTGAGCGACTTGAATTATTATTTCTTGAATTCGACTTACCGTTATTCATATCAAAAAGATTTTTGCAAAGATAGATATTCTCTGCTTTAATTAACATTACAATAAAAGTTTACAAAACTTTTATTACTATAAAGATTCTTTAAGTAGAATCTTACCGCTTACTACTACCTCTGGATTAATCAATATAATTGAAAACACACCTAATAGTATTAGCAACTTTAAACTCACATGCAGGCTATGGTATTCACTGATGGCACCTGATTTCCATAACTTGTACAAAAATAAGATCAATACACCTATACTCATATAAAAGTAATAGACCATATATCCAACTTCTAAAGCGTGATCACTCACGATCAAATAGATTGGTACAAGCGTTAATACAGTAACTGCTGTGATTATTTGTTTTGCTTTCTGTTCTCCAAACCGAACCGGAATAGTTTGGTAATTATTAGCAAAATCTCCCTTAATATTTTCCATGTCTTTAATCAACTCGCGTATTAGAATAATCAAATACAAAAAAGAAGCATGCAAAAATATTGTTGAGTAGAAAAATTTAAAATGCATAAGGATACTAAAGAAGGGCAATATGGCAAGTAACGATGCTGTTAAATTACCAATAATTGGATATTTCTTTAGTTTGTGTGAATAGAACCACAACAAAAATATATAACCCGAAAAGAATAAAGAAACATGGAAAGATACAGGTAGTACAATCAATACAGACAAGAAGTTAAGTGTAAAATACACACGTAACTTTGTCGCTTGACTAACCAACTTATCCAACATAGACTTCGCAGGTCGATTGATCAAATCTTTTTCAGCATCGTAGAAGTTATTAATAATATAACCTCCTGCAATGGCTAACGAAGAAGCGAATATAATCAAAAACAAACGCCAATCTAATACGACATCAAGTGCTCTTTTCTGAGGGGCAAATATAAATATAGACGCTAAGTATTGCGCCATTACAATGATAAAAATATTATAACCTCTCACTACAGAGAACAAGCTGAATATCTTAGCTAAGAGTAATTTATTTTTCCTAGATAACATTTCTTTCTTGTATCTAAATTTATTCGCCTAAGCGAAAGGTTATAACATTTCTACTATCTAATTAGAATTGATATACAACTTCTAATTTATAATCTTTAAGAGATTCTTTCGCTTTTTCAATATCTGCTGTAAAACCTAAGATGTATCCTCCACCTCCAGATCCACATAGCTTCAAGTAGTAATCATTTGTCTCAATTCCCTTTTGCCAAACATTGTGGAATTGCTCCGGAATCATTGGTTTAAAATGATTCAATACTACTTTAGATAATTGTTTTGTATTACTAAATAAAGACTTAACATCTCCTTTCAAGAAGTTTTCAACACAAGCATCTGTATGTTTTACAAACTGCTCTTTCAACATCTGACGGAAACCTTGGTCTTTTAAGTTCTCCATAAATATAGTAATCATTGGAGCTGTTTCTCCAACAATACCAGAATCTATCAAGAAAACTCCTCCTTTACCATCTACACTTTGTGAAGGAATACCTGCTGGTTCAATATTGTCTTTTGAATTAATCAATATTGGCAGGCTTAAATAACTGTTTAATGGATCTAACCCTGAACTTGTACCGTGAAAAAATGCTTCCATTTTTCCAAAGATACCTTTCAACACAAGTAACTTGTCTTTCGTCAAGTTTTCCAATACTGTTATCTTCTCAAAAGCATATTGGTCATAAATAGCAGCAACTAATGCACCACTACTTCCCACACCATATCCTTGTGGAATACTCGAGTCAAAATACAACCCTTCCTCAATCTCGTTATTTAAACGATCTAAATCAAATTGTACTAATGTTGGTTCTGTCTCTTGCAAATCTCTTAAATAAGCAGCAAAATTTTTCAAACTCTCATTTGATTTTAATGCAACACCCTCTAATTTGTCTGCAATTTTCAAAGCTCCCTTATAAAAATTATAAGGAATCGATAAACCTTTTGAATCTCTAATGATTCCATATTCTCCAAAAAGAAGAATCTTCGAATAAAATAATGGTCCTTTCATAGCTATAAAAGTGAATTCACCCTGCAAAAATACATATTATATCCTCACAGGCCTTTCTTTCCTATATATTTTTTTATAAATACCTGTTTTTAAAGCTATAAACACAATGTCTACAACCATTCTGACAACATTGTCCTTTCATCAAATGATACAATTCTGTAAATACAAAATACTCATTTTCCATATAATAATGCACTCCTTCCTCCATCTCACTTCTTCGCTTTGGAAATTCTTTGCCTTTAGCAAGTTCAATCATCTCGTTAAACTTAACTAAACAATCATTACAAAGACATTTATGATATGAACTTCCCAAAAAAGCTCTTGTAGCATTAGAAATTGTTACTTCACTACACGCACAATGAGCAATATCTTCTGTTTTACAATCAATAGGTGCTTTACAATGTGTACATACTTTGTTCTTAGTCATAACTTATCGCATTGTTGCAAAATTATAAAACCTCATCTTACCGTTTGCCTCCACTTCAATCGTTTGTTCTGTACGTTGACCTGTTGGACGCTCAAGTTCAATTGTCAATTTATTCATACCTGTTTGAAGAGGAACACGAACATAGTTAATCTGAGCTGGTAATGTCTGCCAGTTACGAGTGTCTGCTTTTTCGGAGAACATATTAAATAACTGTACTCCTAAACCAAGTCCCTCTAACAAAGCATTATTATCTCCGTTTTTACCATTTGAACGAGCAGCTGATTTTAACGCATACTCAGCTGATTTCTTTACAGCTACACGAGTTAATATCTTACTTAATTCTTTACCTGCGCGTTCATCTAATGTTTTCACAGCTAAAACATCAATATCTTCAACTTTTTCAAATCTATATTTATCAGCTGAACTTGTTTTTATTGTCGCAAAGGTATAAGGTGGTTTCTGAACAATATATTTCGGGTAAGCAATATTCAAACTATGAACATCATTCAAGCTTGTCTTTCCTGCTATTCCAAAGTCTATTGGAATCATAATCCCTAAAGCATTCGTAAAGAACACACCTCCATCTTCTCCTTTTACTAAAGAGAAAAATACGTTTTCTTGTTCTTTAATTGGCGCTCTACCATTCTCCCAAAAGACAACTAATTCTCCACCTGCAGTAGGTTGATAATCTTTGAACTTCATTTTAAAATCGCGTTCAAACTTATCCAACTCACTTTTGAATCCCATACGCGAAGCCATTCTCATAACATCGTATTTAAGATTCTCAGGCATTGCTACTCCATAGTAAAGTCCGCCTTTTGCATTCTGATATACCTCAACTGCATTTCGATAAGCGATAAACGCATCGTTATAATTTCCACTTGCTTCATAAATCAACCCTTGCAAGGTCAATGAAAACGCATCTTTTGAATAACGAGTACTTTTCTCTTTATACTTGTCGCCTTGTGCATAATTCTGTAGTGTAATACGACGAGCCTCAACAATAGCTTCATCAAACTGACCTAAGTACAAATAGTTTAAAGCTTTGTAATAATGTAACATAAAAATTTCAAACTCCTCTCCTTTGTAATTTTGAGACATTGAGTTTAAAAACAATCCTACTGCCACATCACCAGTACTTTTTAAACCATCTTCAACTAATAGATCGGCTTCATTAAGGTACTTATTACTACTCGCATAATCTCCTTTTAAATGAGCTACACGGCCTTTCTCCATATAAAACAACAACTTGTTTCTCGACTTTTGCAACAATGCATTTTTGTCCAAAGCTTTCTCAGCCTCTTCAAATTGAGACGAACCAAGTTTCTGATAATAATCTGTTATCCTATCGTGATAAGAAGCACATCCAAACACGAAAAACATCAGTGCAAATAGCACTGATGTTTTTGTGAAAGAATATATGGTTTTGTATGAAACCATCTATAATATTTTAAATTAGTTCTTTACGTATTTAGCAATTTTCTTCTCTCCAATCCAAACAACTTCTCCAGATTGAATGTTTGTTAATTCTAAATTCACTTGGTAGTAAACTACTTTTTTCTTTTTGTGAGAGTCAACAATTGAGTTGATAGAACCTTGAAGAATGTAATCTGCTCCGTTCTCTAATCCGAATTTCTTCATCGTAGAAACAGAAGAGTTTGTTTGTTGATCAGCTCTTTCAGCTCTCAATTCTTCTCTTTTTGCACCTCCTTGAACTAAACGTACTCTTTGTGATTGAATAAAAGATCTTTCAACATCTTTTACGAATGTTTCTGCATCAATATGCTCGTGACTTTTATTTTGAACCATACCAACAATTACAACTGGTTTTTTTCCAGCATTGCTTTCTTGGTGATCTCCAATCCAAGATCCGCTTAAGATTTGGCTTGTCATTTGCTCAGCAACTTCTCTTGAGTCTGTATTGTTCCATCTACCGCTAATATCAATAGTTTCTTCAATTCCTACTCTTGTTACTTGACGTCCACATGACGTGATAAATATTCCTGATGCAGCCAATATTGTAGCTAACGCAATACGTTTAATTTGCATAATCTTCCTCTTATTATTTTTACTTTGTTCTATTTTACTTTGCGATCAATTAGATAGAAAACATCCAGTTTCCTGTGCGGTATCCAATTCGCGGTAACCAATTCCAACTGTTGTTGTAATAGCTACTACCATAATACCCATTACCATAGTAACCATTGTTGTAATACCCATTATTATATGAACGGTTTTTAGCACGAGCCATTCGCTCTTCGTGGCGATATTCTCTTTTCTGAGCTTTGCGCTCTTGTTTTGCTTCATACCAATCATATGCTTTGTACGTGTCTTGTACAGTTGTACTAAGTGTTGCAGTCAACGAATCTTTCGCAGCCATATACTTAGACAAACTCGCTTTATAATTAGGGTTTTGATCTTCAACTAATTCTTGAGCATAAGCACTTTGAAATCCAAACAAACTACTTAATACTAATCCCAAAATTGATAATAACTTTTTCATATTTACAAATTTTAAGTGTTTAACATGCAATATGCATACCATACTATAAATTTACAACTTTTTATTTAATTCTCTCAGAACCAAAGCCTATTTGATCTTCTATGAAGTGTTTTCCCTGACAATGCTCTGCTAATTCTTGACGTATAAATGTCATAACAAAGTCTTTATCTTGTTTTGGAAACAATAAGTGGACATTTGCCCCAGCATCTAATGTAAAACACACAGGGATTTTTGTCTGCTCTCTAAAGTTCCAAATCTTCTCGATAATTTTCAAAGTCTTAGGCTTCATTAAAATAAAATAAGGCATTGAAGTCATCATCATTGCGTGCAATGTCAAAGCTTCACTTTCTACTAACGAAATAAATTCTTCTAAATTACCCTCAACTAAAATATTTTTCAACTTAGCTAAGTTTGTATGAGCTTGTGCAAATCTCTCTTTGGCAAAGGGATGATTGTGCATCAAATCGTGTCCTACTGTACTTGATACCTTCTTCTCTCCTTTGTCAACTAATAAAATCACATCACAGTAATCTTTAAATACTTCGTGTACTTCTTCTGGAAAAGCAACCCCGTATAAATCTGAACTATCTGCAATATCCTTGTGTTCTCCCCAAACAACTACACTTCCGACAATACTTCTACAAGCACTTCCCGAACCTAATCTCGCTAAGAAAGATGCCTTCTTATCAAAATATTCGTCTGTCATCTCTGGAAATAATGCTTTCTCTAACGACATTACATTTACTGCCATAGCCGCCATTCCTGATGCTGATGATGCAATTCCTGAACTATGCGGAAAGGTATTTTCTGTATCTATTACAAAGTGATAATCTTCTATATAAGGACAATAAGACAAAATTCGCTCAAAGAACTTTTGCACTTTCGGTTTAAAGTCTTCTTTTGGTTTTCCTTCAAACAACAAATCAAAGCTTATTCCCTTTTTTGTCTTTACTTTATATTCCAAAGAAGTAATTGTTTTACAATTACTCAATGTAAAACTCAACGATGGATTAGCAGGAATCTGATTATCCTTCTTTCCCCAATATTTCACCAAAGCAATATTACTTGGCGAACTCCACGAAAAAGTTCCTTGAACAACACTTGTCAAGTCAACTTCTCTATCAAATATAAAATCTTTTATTGTCATTTTTACTTCTTCTTCTTTAAACAAAAATACTATCTTTTATCTTAAATGTCCTTATCATAGGAATTTTCATCTAAAAGACCTTTTTCTAATTTACAGATAACTCCTAAATTATCAACCTATAAAAACCCACATTATAGCTTCAAATAATTCTTTCTAATGGCCTGCTCTACTCCTTTTCTAAACTGTACACTTATATACTCTCTTCCAACTGGCGCACTAAACATAAACATTGGGTTTTCAGGAAAACCTTCTGTTGTTCTAAATAGAATAAAATAACTTTTACCTAACTTACCTGCTTCCAACCACTCGTCTAACTTATAGTAATCAGGAATAGAACGTCGCTCTCGTACAACGATTAATACATCTTTTATTTCTTCCCATTGCAGTGCTTTTTCTTGAAATAAGCTTTTATATAAGACTCCTTTTTCATCAATAGTCACATTCATAAAGCTACTTTTGTATAAAAACACGACAAATAAGAATAGCATTACCACACTCAAAATAATCGTCAACACATTTCCTACACTCAAAAAGAAAAGGGCAGAACCTAAAAAGGGTCCTATACAAATTAGAAATAGCAATATTCTACTGGATACGTTGTAGTAGTTAAACTTCATACTTATTGGTTTTCTATTTTATCACAAATAGCATTTGCAGCTATGAATCCTGTTGTCCACGCATTCTGAAAGTTGAACCCTCCTGTAATAGCGTCTATGTTTACAACTTCTCCTGCAAAATACAAATCTGTATTGATTTTACTCTCCATTGTTTTAAAATTAATTTCCTTTAAATCAATTCCTCCAGCGGTTACAAATTCGTCTTTAAATGTACTCTTTCCATTAACTTGCATTTCTGCCTTAGTTAGTTCAGCAGCTAATACTTCTAATTGCTTATTAGTAACATCAGCCCACTTTACGTCGTTTGCAAATCCAGATACCTCAACAATTCTTTCCCATAAACGATTAGGCAAATCAATTTCTACCCTTTTGATTACAGTTTTCTTAGCGTGTTCTTTGCGTATTGTTTGCAATAATTCCATCACAGACTCAAAATCGTGATTTGGCAACCAATTCACATTAATCTGAAACTGATAATTTTTATCTGCTAAAATACGAGCTCCCCAAGCTGACAAACGCAAAATACCAGGACCACTCATTCCCCAATGTGTAATCAATAACGGACCACTTGCTTCTAACTTTGTTCCTTTTACTTTTACCTCAGCAGGAGTTGCTACTCCCATTAAATCTTTAATGCGTTTATCTTTGATATTAAATGTAAACAATGACGGCACAGGCTCTACAATTTTATGTCCAAGCTCATTGATTAATCCCCATATTTTTGGATTACTTCCTGTTGTCATCACTAAATGAGAGCACTCATATCCTCCATTTGTCGTATCTAACTTCCAAGAATTCTCTTTTTTAAACACACTTTGCACACTTGTTCCTGTTAAAACATCAATTTTCAATTGTTTTGCTGCCTTTAAAAAACAGTCAATAATAGTCTGTGATGAATCTGTATCAGGAAACATTCTACCGTCTTCTTCAATCTTTAAAGTTACACCATGATCTTCAAACCAAGCTATTGTATCTCCTGCACAAAACTGGTGAAATGGTCCTAATAACTCTTTTGCTCCTCTCGGATAAAACTGTGTAAGCTCTTTAGGATCAAAGCATGCGTGAGTTACATTACAACGTCCTCCACCTGAAATTCTAACTTTTGAAAGAACCTCTTTCCCTCTTTCTAATATTGCTATTTTAAGCCCTTTTTTTCTCTCTGCAAGATTGATTGCTGTAAAAAATCCAGCGGCTCCTCCTCCTACTAATATGACGTCGTAATTCATTTAAAAATACAGTTTTAACATTATTCGCAACTTTTACAATTTTTTTATTCTATTGTAAAAAATTATCTTTACCGCCACAAAGATACTTACTTACGATCGCATACTTATCATCGTTAAATTAAGAATATGAAAAAATTACCCTTCTTAGCATTAATCGTTTTGTTCTCAATGTGTAAATCAGGTTCGTCTGTTTTTACACCTAAAAAGGAACTTACTATTGAAGAAAAGATAGAAAAAATCAAAGAGGAAGAAAGGCTTCCTATCGAAAAAGATGTTGTTGACTTACCAGAATACGCACAAGTGAGAGATGATTTCCGCTCTGTATCTGACCAAACAAGAGACAACTATCTAAAAGGAATGAGAGCTTCTGAAGATAAATATTCTGTTATTATCCTAACAAAAGGATTCAAAGGAGAGAATATCACAGTCAAGAATGACAGCAAATCATTTTTTAGAGGAATGACAATGAGTGACCTGAAATCTGGAATCGCTAAATCTATTCGTATTGAAAACGAACAAGATGTTATTATAGCAGATAGCTTTACAGGAGGTGAGTTAACAATTGAGGCTGATCACGCAAAAATGTTTAAATTCATTTATGTAATGAAAAACAATGCGAATAAAGAAATTCCTTTTAAAGTTACTTTCAGCAACACATTAAGACCTGTTAAATAGTGGAAAAAAGGGATATGGTCCTTCGAATGATACAACAAGCGGCTCTGTTACTAAGAGCCGTTTTTAATTCACTCCCTCTTGAAGAGTTTGAATCAGAAGATGAGCTCCAAGCAATGAGCAAAAAACTTTCTGAAGAAAACCTTCTCCAATTGGATGATTTTATTGCTATGACAGATGACAAAGCTGCCATTGAGTATCTCAAAGAAACCAAAAACTTTGACTTGGATAACTTGGAATTATTAGCTGATATTCTTACTACAACAAGCAATAAAATCGTTAAGATAAATCCAGAAAAACACTTAGCCTACAAACAAAAAGCTTTTCTCTTGCTTAGCTACGTATCGGAAGAATCAAAAACCTTTGACTGGAATAGAATCCAAAAGATACATCAACTAAAAGAAGAATTGATCAAATAAATAAAAGCCTTTATATCAAATATAAAGGCTTTTTATTTTAACTATATTCTCTTTTGATAAACTATTTGTCCCCTTTTCACTTCTTCACTTTAGTACATTAATCTTACTATGATAAGTATCTATTTCCTACTAAAATGATACAACTCGTACTAACTACCTATTTACTATTTCCCTTCCCCAAGAAACTACTTCTATTCCTATCGAGTAATTCGGGCATATTACCTTATCCTCTGTCAAATGAATATTTCCAAAGCGATAATCCAATTCTAACACGTCAAATGAAATCTCTCTAACCTCCCATTCTTTGTGGTGAATTTCATAGCGATATAAATCTTCGTCTAAGTCAACATACAAGCAGTAGCGCTCAGTCAACCATTTTTGTAATTCCGTTTTCTCCTGAACTATCGCTCCAACTTGAAACTCCGCTTTTAAGAAAAACTTTTTCTTCTTATTCAATGAATAGTACAATCCCTGCTCTCTCTTCATTCTTGCTTTTTCATAAGGCAATCCTGATAAAGTACGCGATACAAAAGCTGACAAGCTATTTCCTGCTTCTATATTTAAAAAATAAACACCTGGTTTTCCATCTACTTTTACATACGTTCGTACATTTAATTCTTCAAAATTAGAAACAAAACCAACTGCTGGTAAAATCCTTGGTCGAATCTTCTCCATCGTGAAAGGCACAACAGAAATATAACACTTCCCTTCAAAAGTATCAAGCTCCATAGAACTGGGTACAAGGACACGTAACTCTTCAAAAGAAACTTCAAAATGTAAAAATATTAACCTATTCCACTCTTGATAATAAACCCAATCACCTTCTGGCATATCCCAAGGGCGATGCGATTGATGAGCTATTATCTCTTCTGTCTTACTCATAAAACTAACTTTTTACTTTAAAGATACACAAACATTAATAGCCACTTTACTTAATTATCTTCAAAACGAAATAATTCGTAACAGCAAACACGTCTATTACTATTAAAATCTTTTTGCATTGGTCTTCTAAACCTCTTCTGCTGCTTTTACGAAAACACGTTTAGTATCTTCATCTTGCTTTATAATAGGCTTACTCAAAGTTCCTTTATCAAGTTTCCCTTCCCTTTTGACAACGACAACTTCATCTCCTCTATACAAAAGAGGATTATCAACTATAACTGTACAGCTATAGAAGAAATAGACAAGTTTTATGCTGTCTGTCTGTATATTTTATGTGTAATGTATGTAGGATGCTTGTATATTTTTACATAAAAAGTATACAACGGGTATACATACACTATACATACAGTATACAAGCACCCTTTAAATGAATTGTAAAAAATAGTGTAATGACCTTGTTTTAACATCCCTATCCCAACGCTTAACTCAATTGAAAAGAAACTACTATTAGTTCTCAATTTGTAAAAAAACAGTACGTGTCATCAAACAAAAAAGGGTGTCCTTTACGGACACCCTTTTACAATAGTTTAATCTCCCAATTTGCTCATAAAAAACTAAACTATCAAAACTTTGATAACATAGCACTATGTTATTCTTAATCGGAAGCAATATACTCTATTATGATTACAAATAGAATTTTATCTACTAAAAAGCAATCATTTTTTTATATGGTACGATAGTCGTATACCCTTTTGTTTCAAAATAGGTAGATGGGTTTTCTTTTGATGCTACTAAGACAAAATCTCCTCCCCAAGCACCAAGACTTTTAACTTCTCCATTAAAATCAGCAAACAAGCGCTGTTTCACGGTTTCTTGTTCAAGTACAGCACTCATCAATGACTCGTGTTCTTTGATCAAATCGCAAAAAGATTCAAAACTTACACACGCTTGCATTTCTTTTCCTAATTCTTCAATGCGATTTCCAATATCTCCTAAAGCGTTTTTCTTCTTGCGGTAATTGGCAATTGCTTCTTTACTACTCTTCTTTTGATTTAAGTAAACAAAATACAAGTGTTCTGTAAAGTTTGGCGAAAAAGTAACCGCTGTAATTTCTGGCGAGTTGCCTTGTCTTCTATAAAAAATTGGTTTGTCATATTGTGCACACGCTATGTCATAACCACTACCTCCAAATGATTCTTCTAACAATTGAAAACCGTTAATTCCAAACCATTGAGCAACATTGTTAATCCACGTTGATGATGTTCCCAATCCCCAAATACGAGGAAAAGTTAATTCACAAGTAACATCAAAGCCTTGTGCCTTATTTAACAACACCTCATTTTGTTTATGTGCTGCGCTTAAAACATCTATCAATACGCCGCGAAATGTGGAAGTATCCTGTTTATTAGCATTAATTATTTCGTCAATAGTAACTTCCTCTTGCATCCACATCGATCCATCTGCATCAAAATTAGTCCAACGAATTAGTCCTGTTGATGTTTCTGTTACTTCCATAGATTGTCCAAAACGAGTAGGCACAGCGAATGCACGTACACCATCTAAAACCAAGTACTCTCCTGTTAGAAGTAATTTTCCGTTACTATAAAACTTTTGTGTCTGCATTATTTTCTAAGGCTTTCTAATAATTCAACTACTGCGCTATGTGAAACAACATTCTTTTCAAAATGTGCTACTACTTTTACACGCTCAGCATCTGTTGCTTTAAATTGATTTAAGATATTCATCAAGTGCATTTTCATATGTCCTTGTTGAATTCCCGTAGTTGTAAGCGATTTAACAGCTGCAAAGTTCTGTGCTATTCCGGCAACTGCAATTACTTGCATTAACTCAGTAGCTGAAGGTTTTTGCAACATTTGTAAAGCAACTTTCACCATTGGGTGTAATGAAGTCAATCCTCCTACTGTTCCCAAAGCTAATGGTAAATCAATCCAAAATTTAAAAATACCATTCTCTAAGGAAGCGTGTGATAAACTACTATATTGTCCGCTGCGAGCTGCATAGGCGTGAACTCCTGCTTCAATAGCGCGGAAATCATTACCCGTAGCAACAACAACTGCATCTACACCATTCATCACTCCTTTATTATGCGTTACTGCTCTAAAAGGCTCTACTTCTGCAATGCGAACAGCTTGTACAAACTTCTCTGCAAATAAAATAGGGTCTTTAATATCCGCTGATTTCAAATCTTCAACCGGACAACTAACCTCAGCGCGAACAACACAATTAGGAACGTAGTTAGATAAAATACTCATCACTACATCTATTTGCTTTTCCTCTTCTGTAAAAGTTGTATTAGCAATTGCTTTTGCTTTTAAAGTAGAAGCTATTTGCTCTAAACACGAGTTGATAAAATTAGCTCCCATACTATCTTTCGTTTCAAAAGTAACGTGTAGTTGATAGTAATTCGGAATATCAGAAGTCTTATCTCTTAATTCGATTTTTTGAATTCCTCCTCCACGCTTTTGCATATTCTGAGTAATTGAAAAAGTATCGTCTAAAAATGCTTGTTGTGTATTTGCAATAAATGCTTCCAGTTTTTGTTTATCTCCTTTGTAGATAAAGTGTACTTGACCTATTTTTTCTGTACCTAAAATAGTCGTTTTAAACCCACCTCTTTCAGACCAAAACTTTGCAGCTTTAGATGCAGCGGCTACAACTGAGCTCTCCTCAATTACCATAGGAATTGTGTACCACTTGTCATTGATAAGAAAGTTAGGAGCTACACCAAATGGTAAATAAAAATTCGTAATTGTATTCTCGATAAACTCATCGTGAAGTTTTTGTAACTCCTCGTCTGAATTCCAATATTGCTCGATTAATTCAACTACATCTTCAGGGTTTGAAAAATACGTCTGAGCTATCCAATTGATTTTGTCACGTTTACTTAACTTAGAAAAACCATTAATATTACCTGCCTTCATAATTTTTATTTAAGCGACAAAGATAACTCATTCTTACAAGGTTAAAAAAACTAAAAAATCAACAAACACTCATTTTTGTTTAATTTATTATGACTTTCTTTGGCAAAATTGCGTCAATAGATTTAAGCTTTTATTGCCTATTCCGAAAAATAAATTGGTGTAAATCATATTTTTTCATTAAAATTGGAAGTTTTTTCGATTAAATATATAATGAAACACCTTAAGATTACCCTACTATTTTGCATTATTGCATCACAATTTGGGTTTGCTCAAAAACAAATTGAACAGGAAGAAATTTGGAACGGTTCTTTCAAAACAAAAGTAATGCAATCCGTCAACGCCATGGAAAACTCCAACCAATACTCACGTATTGAGCGCGTTAATAAAGATATGCAAGAAATTAACCTATACAGTTTCCAAACACTACAAAAGGTTAAGACAATCTTCTCTACAAGTGATTTTAAAGACATAACTTCTATTGATACTTATGTGTTTGACCATAAAGAGGAACAATTGTTAATCGGAACGAATTCTACGCCAATCTATCGCCGTTCGGCTTTGGCTGATTATTATTTGTTTAATCCTACAAAAAATACACTTGTCAAAATTGCAGACCACAAAATCTTAGAACCTACTTTTTCTAACGATGGGTCTAAAATTGCTTATGCATACAAAAACAACTTGTTTATTTACGACATAACTTCTCAAAAAACACAGCAAATAACAAATGACGGAGAAAAAAATCACGTTATTAATGGTATTTCTGATTGGGTTTATGAAGAAGAGTTCAGCATTGTTCGTATGTTCGACTGGAATAAAGATGGTGATAAATTAGCTTATGTTAAGTTTGACGAAACTGACGTTCCTGAATATTCAATGGATGTTTACGGAACAGGTTTATACCCTACGCAAGATAAATTCAAATATCCTAAGGCAGGTGAAAACAACTCTTTGGTTTCTATTCACATCTACGATTTAAAACAAAATTCTACAGCACAAGTTGATTTGTCTGAATTCAACGATTTCTATATTCCGAGAATTAAGTGGACAAATGACAACAATCTTTTAAGTGCTCAGGTTATCAACAGACACCAAAATGATTTAAAATTATTCTTTATCGATGGTAAAACATTGACTAAAAAACTAATCTTAAACGAAACGGATAAAGCTTATGTTGATGTAGCTACGGTTAACTTTTTACAAGACAATAGTTTTGTTTGGTTAAGCGAACGCGATGGTTTCAACCATTTATACTACTATAACAAAGACGGGAAGTTAATTAACCAAATAACTAAAGGTAACTGGGAAGTAACGGATTATTACGGAATTGATACAAAAGCGAAAAAGCTATTTTATCAGTCTGTAGAACGAGGATCTATCTACCGCGATATATACGCAATTGATTTAAACGGAAAAAACAAAACGAGATTAACTGACAATTTAGGAACTAATACAGCTGTGTTTAGTCCTCAATTTGACTTGTTTATCAATATCTACTCTTCAAGTAAAAATGCTCCTACATACACTTTAAATAATTCTAAGAATGGTAAAGTGGTAAAAGAGATTTTAAACAATAAAGAGTTAGAACAAAAACTAACAGCTTACCAACTACCGACAAAAGAGTTTATTCAAATTCCTACAGTAAACGGTTTACAACTAAACGCTTGGATGATGAAACCAGCTGATTTTGATGCTAATAAACAATACCCTGTTTTTATGTATCAATACAGCGGACCAGGTTCACAACAAGTAGCTGACAAATGGTTTGACTCTAATGATTACTGGCACGCAATGCTTACTCAAAAAGGATACATTGTAGTAACAGTTGACGGTAGAGGAACTGGATTTAGAGGAGCGGAGTTTAAGAAAACAACCCAACTTCAATTAGGTAAATACGAGGTAGAAGACCAAATTATTGCTGCTAAATACTTAGGCGCACAAAGTTATGTTGATGCAAGTAGAATTGGTATTTGGGGATGGAGTTATGGAGGCTTTATGTCGTCTAATTCATTGCTTAAAGGAAATGACGTTTTCAAAATGGCTATTGCTGTTGCCCCAGTTATCAACTGGAGATATTACGATAGTATCTACACAGAAAGATATATGACAACACCGCAAGAAAACCCTACAGGGTACGATGATAACTCTCCTTTTACTCACGCTGACAAGCTTAAAGGGCGTTACTTATTAATCCACGGTACGGCAGATGACAACGTTCACGTACAAAATGCTATGGCAATGATTGAAACTTTAGTTCAAAAGAACAAAGATTTTGATTGGCTGATCTATCCAGATAGAAACCACGGTATTTACGGCGGAAACACAAGATTACAATTGTACACTAAAATGACAAACTTCATTTTAAACAATTTATAATACCTACACCAAACAACAGTATACAATCACGTACTAACTTAAAACAAACTAATAAAATTACAATGGCAGCAGAAACAGCTACTAATTCAGACCTCTTTAAATCAAAGGTGCTCGGACACCCTGCAGGTCTTTTCGTTCTATTCTTTACTGAAATGTGGGAACGATTCTCTTTCTACGGAATGAGAGTATTGTTAATTCAATTCTTGACTGCAAAAGTCTTATTTGATGATCCTTTCTCAGGCTGGGGATGGTCCGCAGAACAAGCTGGTGCTTTATATGGTACTTACGCAATGTTGCTTTATTTAACTCCTATTCTTGGTGGAGTTATCGCTGATAAATATATCGGATCGCGTTGGGCGGTTATTGTTGGTGCTATTATCATGACAATAGGACACGCTGCAATGGGATTTGACTCTAAAGCGATGTTCTTTATGGGACTTGCTTGTTTAGTTATTGGTACTGGTTTCTTTAAACCTAATATGCCTTCTATGCTTGGTGAGATGTACAAATATCTTCCAGAGAAAAAAGATGCTGCATATACAATCTTCTATATGGGAGTAAACTCAGGAGCTTTCTTTGGTATGATGCTTTGTGGATATATTGCTGAAACACAAGGATGGCATTTTGGATTTACTTTAGCTGGAATCTTTATGTTCTTAGGAACTGTACAATTCTGGTTAGCGAAACCTTTATTTGGTAATGTAGGAGAACTTAAAAAAGTTGATACAGCAGTACAAAAAACACAAGAAGAGGTTAAAGAAGAAGAGGAAACAAGAAATCCTTATACTTCTATCGACTATGTGTTAATTGCATTTGTTTCTATCATCGGTTTATTGTACGCATTCAATGACCCTTTATCTAAAAATGGGGTTTATGATATGTTCAAATTCTTAGATACTGACGCATTAAGAGGTCAAAACATTATGGCAATTGTTGCTTTAATCGGTTTCTTATACTTAGTAATCTCAAGAATTTTACGTTATGGAAAGATTATTAGAGACAGAATGTTTGCTGTAATTCTATTAGCTTTCTTCTTAATGTTCTTCTTTATGAGTTTTGAACAAGGAGCTACTTCACTTGTATTGGTAGCGAGAGACTACGTAGATAGATCTTTAGAGGGAACATCATTATTGATTTTTAATATCGTAAATACTTGTTTGACAATTATTCCTTTAATCATTATTACTGGAGTATTAATTATGTTAGCTAAAGCTACTTGGAAAAAAATTGCTTTATCTAACTTAATGTTATTCATCTGTTTTGCGGCAATTTGGGCAGCAGCTATCTGGATGTTATCAAATGAATTTTCAAAAGAATCATCAGAAATTACAGTTTCTTGGTTCTCAATCTTAAATTCTTTCTTTATCATTTCTTTTGCTTCATCTGTGTCAAAATTATGGGATTCTAAATACAACCCACCTGCTGCATTTAAGTACGGAATTGGGCTTATTTTAGTAGCTATCGGTTTCTTAATTCTTGGTCTTGGATCAATGGGAAGTTCTGAAGGCGTAAAAATGTCGATGATATTCCTAATATTAACATACTTATTCCATACCTTAGGTGAATTATTTATTTCGCCAGTAGGTCTGTCTTATGTATCTAAACTTGTACCAGGAAAAATGCTTGCATTTATGTTTGGTATGTGGTACTTGGCACTTGCAATTGCACAGAAATTCGCTGCTATTTTAGGAGGTCAAATTGAAGTTATCAAAAATGACTACTCATTAAGTCACTTCTTCTTCCTATTCACATTAATTCCTGCAGCAGCCGGAATACTGGTAATGTTAATAAACCCAATATTGAAAAAATTCATGCACGGTATCCGTTAGGTATCGTGTATTATACGATAATAAAAATTATTAATTAAAATGAGTCAGACACAGACATTAGAAGAGATTCAGAGTTTTTCGGGTAAATACCCGAAACAAATCTGGAGTTTATTCTTCTCAGAAATGTGGGAACGTTTCAGTTTCTACGGAATGAGAGGGATGTTGGTATTCTTTATGATTGACCAACTTAACTTTGCGGAAGCACAAGCTAACTTACAATACGGAGCTACTCAAGCTTTCGTTTATGCATTCACTTTCTTAGGAGGTATTTTTGCAGATAAAATTTTAGGTTTCCGAAAATCTCTATTCTGGGGTGGCTCCATGATGATCGTGGGAAGTTTAATCTTAGCATACGAACCTCATACTTACTTTTTTGAAGGGATTGCTTTTACAGTAATTGGTACTGGTTTCTTTAAACCAAATATCTCTACTATGGTAGGATACTTATACAAAAAAGGAGATAGTCGTACGGATGCTGGTTTCTCTTTATTCTATGCTGGTATTAACTTAGGTGCCTTAATTGGAGGTTACTTATGTATTGCTATTGGTAAAGGACACATCTTCGCTGAAACGATTGATCAAGCACACCGTTGGAATGTTGCTTTTGGTCTTGCTGCTTTTGTAATGCTTGTGAGTTTAATCAACTTTACATTTACAAAAAGACACTTAGGTCCAATTGGTATTCAACCAACTGAAGTTGCTGCTGATGGTACTGAAAAAAGAATGGCTCTTTGGAAAGAGATCCTTACGTATGTAGGTACTTTTGCAATGATTCCTTTGATCGTATTAATGATTGACAATACAGCTTATACTGATTATTTCATGATGACTGTTGGTCCGTTAGCTTTAATTTACTTGTTCTACGAAATGTCTAAATTGAACTCGTCTGAACGTAAGAAAATTATTGCTGCATTAATCTTTATCTTGTTCTCTATTCTATTCTTTGGTATCTACGAACAAGCTGGAGGATCATTGAGTATTTTCGCTGCGAAAAACTTGAACTCAGACCTTTTAGGTATGCACTTAGATCCTAATGGAGTGAACAACTCTGGAGGGGCTTTCTTTATCATCTTCATTGCTCCTGTATTAGGGTTGCTTTGGATTTGGTTAGCTAAAAAAGGGATTGAGCCAAACACAATTATTAAATTTGGTTTAGGGTTTGTACTTTTAGGTGCTGGATATTACGCATTATTTGCTACAAGATTATTCGCTGACTTACAAGGGATGACTTCGTTAGACTTCTTCACATTTGCCCTATTAATAATCACATTAGGAGAGTTGTGTTTATCACCTATTGGTCTTTCAATTATGACAAAATTAGCAACGCCTAATTTACAAGGAATGATGATGGGACTTTGGTTCTTAGCAAGTGCGTACGGACAGTATGTTGCTGGTATTATCGGTGCTGGTATGTCAACTACTGATACAGCAAATGCAACAAACTACGACGCCTTGATTTCTTATACTGATGGGTACAAAGATTTAGGTCTTTATGCTGTAGTAGCTGGTATTGTGTTAATGGCACTTTCTCCAGTAATTAAAAAGTTAATGCAAGATGTAAGATAATTTCATCTTCTTATTATAATATAAAGCGCCTTAGGATTCTAAGGCGCTTTTTTTTGCTTTAAACTTAAACAAGGGATTCTTGCAGTTAAACAACAGTATATTTACACTGTTTCTGCAAATATTTTTCTGTTATTCATTGCTAAATAAAATTTACAGCTTAACTTAACCTCCTTAAATATATAAATAACCAATTACCATGTCGCAGAACAATAAAACTTTTGGACAAACGATAAAATCGTTCAATAAAAACTTTTGGATAGCCAGTTTTATGGAGCTTATGGAACGGTGGGCGTGGTATGGTATCTACACGCTGTTAGGACTATACTTAGTAGGCTCAACGGACACTGGAGGTCTGGGCTTTGATCACATACAGAAAGGGAGTATCATGGGAGGTATTGTAGGAATTTTATACTTCTTACCGCTTTTCTTTGGTGTTATTGCTGACCGAATTGGTTATAAACTATCCTTGATTATCGCGTTTATCATAATGATTACCGGATATTATTTGTTGGGAGAAGTAACTGCTTACAACAATGTATACGCGGTATTCTTGTTAGTAGCTATTGGAGCTGCTTTCTTTAAACCTGTTGCTTCTGCTATAATCGCACGTAATACAGATGAATCGACAGGAACTCTTGGTTTCGGTATTTTCTATATGATGGTGAATATTGGTGGGTTTATCGGACCTGCTATGTCGTCAGGATTACGTACAACTTATGGATGGAAAATCATTTTCATACAAGCAGCAATTGTTATTGGTATCAACCTGTTAATCTTATTGTTGTTTTACAAAGAACCAAAAGTAGAAAAGCCAAAAGACTCGATTGGAAAAGCAATCAAAGATTCTATATTAGGAATTTTTGAAGCCTTGAAAGATGTTCGTTTAGGAATTTTATTGTTATTAATGATCGGATTCTGGACAATGTTTAATCAGCTGTTCAATACCTTGCCAAACTTTATTGAAGATTGGGTAAACTCTTCTGTCTTGAGTAATTGGATTAATGAAAATGTATCGTTTTTAGGTCCGTTACTAACACAAGATGGACAAGTAAAACCAGAGTGGTTTACCAATATTGACTCATTGATGATTATCTTATGTCAAGTATCAATCTCGTACTTCGTAACCAAAATGCGTCATATCAATGCTGTAATTAGAGGTGCTGTAATTGCAAGTATTGGGGTTGGATTAACTTTCTATACACATAACCCAATATTTACTATTATTGGAACAATGATTTTCTCTATTGGAGAAATGATGTCAAGTCCAACAGTTTCATCTTTTATCGCATTAATTACTCCTAAAGGAAAAGAAGGGCTTTATCAAGGTACATACTTCTTACCAGTAGCAGCGAGTTACTTTGTTACGAAATACATCTCTGGAGACTTATACCAAGCGTGGTCAGACAAATTATCATTGTTAAAAACAGAAATGTCTACACGAGATATAGCGATGCCTGAAGTAGTAAGTCACGAACAGTTCATTGAACAAGGTTCTAAGACCTTAAATATGTCTTTGTCTGCTTTTGAGAAACAATTTAATCTAAAAGCAGATTCTGTTGACTGGGCAGTTGTTAAGCAATCATTTGTTGACTTCGCTACATCAAAAAATATAGATATTAGCCAAGTTCACTTCCCTTTCTCTAAGAATGAGTATTTTACTTTAGCAGAACAAAAGTTAGGAATGTCTCATTGGGAAATGGTAGATATGCTTTGGAGCACATATAATCCTAATAAGATATGGTACGTAGTATGTGGTATCGGAATCTTTTCTGTTATTACTTTAGTGATTTATGACCGTTTAGTTATTCGTCCTTTAGAAAATAAAAAAGCATAATTGATATTAAATTATAAATTACAAAAAAGCACTATGGAGAAAACCATAGTGCTTTTTTTATCGTGTATTCTAAAGTTAATTCACGGTTTAGATTATTACTAATAATCAACCAAAGAGATAAAACATTCTACAGATATATAGTATTTTTTTTCAAAGGGAATTATTTATGACTTTATTTTATTACTTTTAACGCTTATGTAAACACAACATTAATAAACTGACAACACCAAACTTTATAAATATAATGAAAACTGACACTACGGCGCAGCCGAATTTCTTTGACACAAAGGTCCTGGGACACCCGGCGGGGTTATTTGTTCTGTTCTTTACTGAAATGTGGGAACGCTTCTCTTTTTACGGAATGCGTGTTCTTTTAATTCAGTTCTTAACAATGTCTGTAATTGGACTAAACCCAGGCTGGGAGATGACTACTGCTAACGCAGGGGCAATTTTTGCAACTTATGCTATGCTACTTTACATTACACCAATCTTCGGTGGTATCATAGCTGATAAATATATCGGTTACCGATGGGCTGTTGTAGTAGGTTCCTTAATTATGACGTTGGGACACGCTGCGATGACTTTTGAAACCGAATTCTTTATGTACTTAGGACTTGTTTGTCTTGTTGTAGGTACTGGTTTCTTTAAACCTAATATGACTTCTATCTTATCTGAAATGTACAAGGCTTTCCCTGAAAAGAAAGATGGTGCTTATACTATTTTCTATATGGGTGTAAACACTGGTGCTTTCTTCGGAATGATGCTTTGTGGTTACATTGGTGAGCGTATTGGATGGCACTATGGTTTTGGTTTAGCTGGTATTTTTATGCTTTTAGGTACGTTACAATTCTGGTTAGCAAAGCCAATCTTTGGAAATATTGGTGACGTTCCTAACAAGAGTATTGAGATTAAACCTGAGGATATTGTAAATGCTCAAACATTAACTCAAGAAGAAAAAGATTCTTTAAAACCTAATCCTTTTACGAAAGTTGACTATATCTTAATCGTTATTTCTACTATCGTTGGATTCTTATATGCTTTTGATGATCCGTTTAGAATCATCGGAAATATGCAGTTATTCCCAACTACTCTTTTTGGAATGGATGGTAAAACTGTTGTTATTGTAGGTGGTCTTCTTATTTTCTTATACTTAGTTATTTCTCGTATTATGAGATATACGAAGATTGTAAGAGATAGAATGATTGCGGTAATCATTTTTGCTTTCTTCACTATTTTCTTCTGGATGTCTTTTGAACAAGGAGCTACTTCTTTAGTGATTTTTGCAAGAGATAATACGCAAAGAATTTTGTCTGGAAACAAGGCTTTATTGTTTAATATATTCAACTTATTGTTGACTGTTATTCCTTTACTTATTGTTTCTTGGGTACTTATTTTATTGGCAAAAAGAACATATAAAAAGGCATTGGTTTCTAATATCGTTTTAGCTATTACGTTTATTGGAGTTTGGGGAGCTGCTATCTGGATGTTAAACAGAGACTGGTCTTCTCACGCGTATGAGGTTCGTTATAGTGCTATTGAAAAACCAGTATTAGATGAAACTGGCGCTCAAAAGAAAGACAACAACAATAATTTAATGTTTACTTACGTTCCTGTATCAGAATCAGCTCCTGCTAAAGATGGAGATGTAGTGGTGGAACAAACAACTATTATTTCTGAATTGGTTAGTTTAGAAAAAGGTTCTAAACTAAAAATATACGAAGAACTTGGTAAATACAATATCCTTGATGCTAAAGCTGAAGAAAAGTTAAAAGGAGAATTACAAGCATACAATCAAATTACAGACATTGAAAGTCAAAAAGAAATTCACGTTGTACACGCTGAAGTAAAAGAAATTAAAGATAATCAAGTGGAGATTACTGCTTCTTGGTTCTCAATCTTAAACTCTTTCTTCATCATTGCTTTTGCTTCTGTTGTTTCTAAACTATGGGATTCTAAATACAATCCTCCTGCTGCTATTAAATACGGTTTAGGTCTTATTATTATGGCTATCGGATTTGGAGTATTAGCTTATGGAGCACACGGTATCACAGAAGGAACAAGAGTTTCTATGATGTGGTTAGTATTTGGTTACTTATTCCATACACTCGGAGAGTTGTTCTCTTCTCCAGTGGGACTTTCTTATGTTTCTAAATTAGTGCCTGCAAGAATGATTGCACTTATGTTTGGAATGTGGTATCTTGCAATCGCTATTGGTAACAACTTAGCTGCAAAACTTGGAGGACAAATTGAAGTAATTACAGAGAAGTATTCATTGTCTACTTTCTTCTTAATCTTCACTATTGTACCAATTATTGCAGGTATTTTAGTTATTGCGCTTAATCCGCTGATGAAGAAATTAATGCACGGAGTAAAATAATTTATAAAATCTAATTACAACTTTATACATGAAAAAACTGTTTTTCTTATTCACTATCGCTTTATTGAGCTTTTCTATGAATGCTCAAGAAATTAAATGGATGACTTTTAATGAAGCAGTAGCTGCGCAAAAAAAAGAGGCTAAACCTATCTTTATGGACGCATTCACTGATTGGTGTGGTCCTTGTAAAATGTTAGATAAAAACACTTTTACAGATAGTAAGGTGATTGAACATATCAACAAGAATTATTATGCTGTTAAGTTTGATTCTGAAGGTAATGAAGAAATCAGCTATAAAGGGAAAAAATATACTAACCCTGGATACAATAGCAATAGAAAAGGTAGAAATGCTACACACGACTTTACTATGTTTTTGAGAATCCCAGGATATCCTTCTATGGTAATCTTCGATGCTAAAGGTGAAGTTTCTAATGTAATCGTTGGATATAAAACTCCTCAACAATTGTTAGAACAGCTTTAATCGCTTTTAAATAATTTAGACCAATATCCCTTTTCTGATATATCGTGAAAAGGGATATTGTTTTTTATACAAGTTTCAATGCACTTCTCTTTAAACCACAATGGCATTGAATTATGTAACACTACTTCTTTAGGTTGATGATAACTCAATACACGTGCTATATTAACTTTAGGATGCTTTGTAAGCAATATAACGTCCACTTGAAACCCAATGTCGTAAATCGTAAGTGAGTCGCTTAAAACTAATAAAAACTGCTCCCCTATAGGCATAAGCGGTTTTAATTCTATACTCTGCATAGTCATATTACTTATTGTACTATTCAGAGCAGTCAATTCTGTTGAGTAACTACCATCTCCTTGAGGCTCTCTTGCACCATTCAACAAGTGACTCCCCTTTTTATACCACAAACTAATTTGTTCTCTATTTTGTGAATATGGAATAATAAGTTCACTTCTTTTATCTTCTGAATACCTTCTTAGATATGGCACAACTTGTAACGTAAAAAACAATACAAAGCTACTCAAGACCCATACACGCGATTTTCGATAATAAAATAATAACAAGCAGGTAAGCAAGGTTAAAAAAACAAATACTTGTGTTTTACTAAACTGTACATTCTTAATAACCATTTCATCAAACTGAGCTAAAAGGGAAACACTTTTGTACATCATATCTGTCAATAGATTAAATACAATCCCTATCAACTGATTTAAAAACGGTATAAAAAGCGTCATAAAATAAAGAACGCCTAAAACAATCAAAACCGTTACAAAAGGAATCACGATTAGGTTTCCTATTAAAAACAGTAAAGAAAACTGCTTAAAATAATAGAGTTGTATTGCCATTAAACCTACTTGAACACTTAATGACACATATACAATGCCTTGTATGTATTTTACTATGCGATTAGTACTATACCAATTTGCAAACAAAGGCAAGATATAAACGATGCTTACTACAGCTAAATAACTCAATTGAAAACCAATATCAGTAACCCAATTAGGATAAAAGAACAAACTAAAAAACAACGCAAGACCTACGTTGTGCTCTAACGATTGTTCTCTGCGAATTATACGAGCCACTGAAAAAATAGTAAACATAAACACCGCTCTAAATACAGAAGGAGAAAAACCGGATAAAAAGACGAAAAGCCATAATAACAAAACTACGACCACTTGTTTACTAATAGGTTTAAGAAAACCGAAAGCAGTTAATAACATCAGATAGATTAGACCAACGTGTAATCCGGAAATAGCCAAGATATGCATTACACCAAGTTCTTTAAACTGGGCTAAAACAACTTTATCAATATCACTCCGCTTTCCTAATATTAAGGCGTTCAACAAACCTTTAGCATTGTCACTTAAAACATCACTATTCTTTATTTGTTCTGTTAAATAAAACCTCCAGCGCAATATCTCATACTTCAAACCATTCGCTCGGCCAACACGTACAAACTCACTCCCATATAGTTGAAAGTATATACCTTGCTGTTTAGAATAGCTTTGATAATCAAATTGACCAATATTTCTTGGAGCTTCAATAGTCCGAATAAAAGTATAGGTTGAAATAATATCTCCTGGAATAAAAGAAGTCTCCTGTTCTTTTAAAGTCAAATAAGCTTTTGTATGAACAACAGAATCGTTTATTCGCAGTAATTGGACAATATAACGCTTTCCTGAACTTGAAGACACTTCCTCTTCTATTCTCACATCCGCTTTTACAGATTGTTTTACAAAACCAGCTACAAATTCATTCGTATTTACTTTGTTAAAAACAAACTCTTGTCCTTTCTTAATACTTACTCCTAACGAAATAAAAAGCAGTCCAATTGCAATAACATCACTTATAAAAGAAAATTTAGTAGGATAAAACGTAAACTTATTCTTGTAGCTTAACGCTATAAAAAAAATAGCACCTCCCATACACAGGAGTGCTATTACAAATGGTATATAGTCATAAAGGAATATTCCGATAATTAGGAATAAGGTATAAAACAAAAAAGAGAATTTTAATGTCTTCATTTATAAATGAATGCATCAAAATTCTCTCCAAAGAATAAAATTCTTTACTATATTTTTGAAAAAGTTTCTTTTTATTGTACTACTCTATTGATTTGAGCAAAAGTTCTTTGGTAATAATTCTCTTTCGTTGAAGATACAATTACACCTCTACTTGTTGAAGAATGAATAAATTTGATTTCATCATCAAATACTTCAGTTACTATTCCAACATGACTAATTCTGTTTCCTCGTGTTTTGAAGAATATTAAATCTCCTTTCTGAGCATCTCTCTGTTTCACACGTTCACCAACTTGAGCCATTTCACTTGAACTACGAGGTAAGCTAATTTCAGTATCTCCAAAAGCAGTTTGAACTAAACCTGAACAATCCATCCCTTTACGAGACATCCCTCCAAATCTATATCTAACACCTTCATAATCAAAAGCAGTATTGATTACTTGACTTGTCAAATTATCGAATTCCAATTTGTTGTTATCCATTTCTTTCATGAAATCGTCTAACAAGGCATCTAATTCATTTTGAACTTGATCGTCTACTTTTTTACTTTCGTTTATAACTGCTGTTTTTTTCTTTTTAATAGGTGAAGTTTCATCCACCTTAAAATTAAGTACACTATTGTTCTTTACATTAGTGTTCTTTCCTTCTACTTTATTAAAACTAATAAACGTTACAAAACTGAATAGTATAACCGTAAACTTTCTCATACTCAAAATATTTTAGCTGCTTTTTCTCATAAAATTCTTAATCATTTCTTCTGCTGCAGAATCACTCGCTCCTCCGCCCCCTAAAGTACAAATTAATTTGTCATATTTCAATAAAATTTCTTCGCGTTTTTTACCATTTATTATTTTACTGAATTCTGACTCGATTCTTTTTGCATTACAATCGCTCTGAATTAGCTCTACAACTACATCATCATCCATAATTAAATTAACTAATGAAATGTATTTTAACTTGATAATTCGCTTCGCAATTTCATAAGAAATCTGGTTCCCTTTGTACAATACAACTTGAGGAACTCTAAACAAGGCTGTTTCCAACGTTGCTGTACCTGACGTAACTAATGCTGCGTGTGCTATATTCAACAATGCATAGGTTTCATTGAATACAAACGATATATTTTTATCTTGTATAAACTGCTCATAAAAAGACGCTTCTTGTCCTGGTGCACCAGCTATCACAAATTGATATTGTGGATAGTGATGTATTACAGACAACATCTCATTTAGCAATCTACTAATCTCTTGTTTTCTACTTCCTGGCAATAGTGCTATAACAGGTCGGTCATCTAAATTGTGCTTAGCGCGAAAGTCAACGTGCTCTTCTGCTCTATATGCTTCAATTGCATCAATTAAAGGATGGCCAACAAACGTTACAGGAAACTGATGTTTCTTCTCATAAAAATCCTTCTCAAATGGAAGAATTACATACATAAAATCAACATCGCGTTTAATCGCTTTAATACGATTCTCTTTCCATGCCCAAATCTGTGGAGAAATATAATAGTGTGTTGATATACCTTTTTTCTTTGCCCATTCAGCTATACGCATATTAAATCCAGGGTAGTCAATAAAAATCAACATATCTGGATTAAAGGCTTCAATGTCATTTTTACAAAAAGATATATTTCGAAGAATTGTACGAAGGTTTTGTAAAACCTCAACAAAGCCCATAAAAGCTAAGTCTTTATAATGTTTCACCAACTTCCCTCCTACGTTTTGCATCAATTCACCTCCCCAAAAACGTATATCTGCCTCTGGATCTTTTTTATAAATCGACTTCATTAAATTAGATCCGTGCAAATCTCCTGATGCTTCTCCTGCTATGATATAATACTTCATCTACAACAAATATGTTACCACTGTTAAAATAATAACGGCTAAAATACAACCTCTCGCTAAAAAATCTAACTTGCGATTAATAAAAAATGTGAACAATAACAGATTTAGTAAACTACCTATAGCAGTAACCCTGCCAAACATTCCCGCTCGTCGAATAAAGTCAAAGTCTACAAATAAATCATAATTTGTAAACAGCCTTAAATAAAGCTCTGTACCTATTACAGTAACAATAGCCCCACATAAGAAACCGAGTAATATATGTTTTAACCTCTCACCCATTACAGATCCCAACTATTAATTCTTTTTATAACTTGATGTGCTGTCATATCAAAGTGAACTGGTACTAATGACACATATCCATTGTGTAACGCCCACTCATCTGTATCTTCTCCTTTATCTTGATTAACAAACTCTCCTTTTAACCAATAGTACTCTTTACCGTGTGGACTTACTCGTTTATCAAAATTCTCAATCCAAGTAGCTTTTGCCTGTCTACACACTCTAATTCCCTTGATGTCTTTTGTCGCCAATTTTGGGAAGTTAACATTCAACACCACGTCAGTAGGAATACCATTCTTTAATGCTTCTAAAGTAATTTTCTTTATAAACGGTTTTATTTGTTCAAAATCTGCATTCCAACTAAAGTCTAATAATGAAAAACCAATTGATGGAATTCCACTCATCCCTGCTTCTAATGCAGCACTCATCGTACCTGAATAAATAACATTAATAGATGAATTAGATCCGTGATTTACACCAGAAACACATAAGTCTGGTTTGCGGTCTAAGATTTGGCCTAACGCTATTTTTACACAATCAACCGGTGTTCCTGAACAAGCATATTCCATTTCAATTTCGCTATCTATTGTAACCTTTTCTAAAGTCAATGTATTATTAATTGTTACAGCGTGTCCCATTCCTGATTGTGCACTGTCTGGTGCTACTACAACAACATCTCCAATTTCTTTCATTACAGCGATTAAAGCTCTCATACCTGGAGCAGTTATTCCATCATCGTTTGTAACTAATATTAAGGGTTTTTGCATCATTTCGTTTTTTTATTTACATTCGCTAAAGTAACAAATATTCGGGGAACTCTATTAATACTCGAATATCAATTTCACCCTAAAAAAGACACATTACCCCCTATATAAAAGGGTTTTAACAAATTATTATCGAAGGCACCATCTAAATCTTCACTTTTTTAACTACTTTAGATGAAAACTAATTAATGAATACTTTTAAGTTATTTATGAAAAGAAATTATAAGGTTATACTTCTTCTAATCGGAGTATCTGCTCTGCTATGGAGCTTTATCCCTAAGAAGGAAAAAGAGACTCCTGAAAAAGACCAATTACTTCTTGAGTTGGTTACTTATTTGTTGGAACGTACTCACTATGACCCAGCTAAAATTGATGATAAATTCTCAGCTACAGTTTATAAAGAATATCTAAAGGCATTAGACCCGATGAAAAGATACTTCTTACAATCTGATATTGATGAGTTTTCTAAATACGAGTACTTAATCGACGATATGATCGAGTTAAAGGAATTATCTTTCTTTGATTTGACTTATGAGCGTATTACTAAACGTATGGAAGAAGCTAAAGGAATCTATACAGATGTACTTAGCACTCCTTTTGAGTTTAATTCAGACGAAATTTTCGATGCTGATTATGACAAATTAGGATATGCTAAAGATGAGGACGAATTGAGAGACCGTTGGAGAAAACAATTAAAACTTAATGTACTTTCAACAATTACAGATAACCAAAAAATCCAAGAGGGAAAAGAAGTTACTGAAGATGAGGGAGAGTTAGACGAGTTTGGTGATCCAATTGAAAATTCGACTAAAAAGAAAAAAGCTGACGACAAAAAACCTGTTGAAAAGAAAACTTTTGAACAATTAGAGAAAGAAGCTCGTGAAAGTGCGGGTAAATCTTTAGATGAATATTTCGAATTATTAACGGATTTAGAACGTAAAGATTGGTTCTCTATTTACATCAACTCTATTGTTGAACGCTTTGACCCACATACATTCTACTTTGCACCAGAAGACAAAGAGAAGTTTGACGCAAGTATGAGTGGTAGTTTTGAAGGAATCGGTGCTGTTTTAAGAAAAAAATCTGAAGGGGTTGAAATCAATGAATTAGTACCTGGTGGTCCTGCTTGGAGAGGTAAAGAAATCGAAGTTGGAGATATCATTCTTAAAGTTGGACAAACAAAAGATGAAGATCCGGTTGATATCGTTGGAATGCGTTTAGATAACGTAGTTAAACTTATCAAAGGTAAAAAAGGAACTACTGTTTACTTAACACTTAAAAAGATTGATGGTACGATAAAAGTTACTCCTCTTACACGTGAAGTGATTGAAATGGAAGAAACGTATGCTAAATCAAGTGTTATCCAAAACGGAGATAAAAAATACGGATTAATTCATTTACCTAAGTTCTACATTGACTTTGAAAATAAAGACAAGAGAAATGCTTTTACAGATGTTGAAAAAGAAATTATAGAACTTAAAAAACAAAATATTGACGGTATTATAATGGACTTGCGTAACAACGGTGGTGGTTCATTGCAAACTGTTGTTGAAATGGTTGGTCTATTCTCTAAAGAAGGACCTGTTGTTCAAGTAAAATCGTCAAGAGGAAAACAACAAGTATTAGATGACAAAGGTACTCCTATCGTTTGGGAAGGTCCACTTGTTGTACTTGTTAATAACTTCTCTGCTTCTGCTTCTGAAATCTTTGCTGCGGCAATTCAAGATTACAAAAGAGGGGTAATTATTGGTAGTAAACATACGTATGGTAAAGGTACTGTTCAAAACCTTGTTGACTTAAACGAGTTATTGAGAAAACAGCCTTTTGGAGATTTAGGTGCGCTTAAAATTACACTTCAAAAGTTCTATCGTATCAATGGTGGATCTACACAAAGAGAAGGTGTTTTAAGTGATATCGTTTTACCAGATCGCTATTCTTATATTGATATGGGAGAAAGAGATATGGACAATGCAATGCCTTGGGACAAAATTGACAGAGCTTCTTATGTTGCTTATCCTTACGATTTCTCTAACGTAATTGAATTGAGTAAAAAGCGTATTGTAAACAATGAGCAATTCAATTTGATTGATGAAAACGCGAAGTGGATTAACGAAAGAAAAGATGAAAAGACGTTCTCTCTAAATATTGATAAATACAAAGTCAAACAAAAAGAAACGGAGGAAAAGGCTAAGAAATTTAAAGCAATTTCTAAATATAAAAACACTTTAAAATTCAGCTCTCTTCCAAGTGAATTAGAAAGAATTAAGAAAGATACTATCTTAGAAAACAAACGTGAAAGATGGCACGAAATGCTTAACTCTGATGTGTATATCGAAGAAGGTGTAAACATCCTTAAAGATTTAGGCAACAAGTCGGCAAATAAACAAATTGACAGTAAAAACAGAATATCATCTAAACACTAAGATGTATCAAAAAAGTAAATCATATACACAGATTGCGCTCCAAAGATTTAAAAAAGATTTTTGGGGCGTTTTCTGTTTTTGGATAATTATAGTAATTGCTCTTATAGCGGCTTTCGCTTATTTCATTATACCTGATAATTCAAAAAATGCTAATGCTGGAGACTTAGCTCTTCGTTCTGAATCTCCAGGGTTTAAAGTACAAACTATCGTTATTCCTACAAACGAAGGGATTAAGTTTAGTGAATTGTGGTTTGGACGTGAACAGGCAACACAGCATATCGCAATTAACGAGTTTCATATACAACAAGACTCTATCTTTTATAAACCTTATAGCAATCAACCAGAATTAGAAGAATTCAAAGCGCTTCCACTATCTCTTTTTAAAAGTGCTAATGAGAAAGATATTGTACAAACAAAAACATACTGGCTCGGAACAGATAACCAAGGTAGAGATTACCTCAGCAGATTAGTAATCGGAGCAAGGGTATCTCTTTCAATCGGTTTTGTAGCTGTTCTAATCTCTTTAGTCATCGGAATTACTTTAGGAGCAATCGCGGGATATTACGGTGGAAAAATAGATGCTCTAATCCTGTGGTTAATCAATGTATTTTGGTCTATCCCTACTTTGTTATTAGTAATTGCAATTACCTTGGCTTTAGGAAAGGGTTTTTGGCAAGTATTTATAGCCGTAGGGCTAACTATGTGGGTTGAAGTAGCTCGTGTAGTGAGAGGACAAGTTATCAGTGTTAAAGAACAACAATATGTAACAGCTGCCAGAGCATTAGGTTACAATAATTACAGAATCATTACTAAACACATCTTGCCAAACTGTATGGCACCTGTTATTGTAATTTCAGCAGCTAACTTTGCTTCTGCCATCTTAGTGGAAAGTGGTTTAAGCTTTTTAGGATTGGGAACACAAGTACCGACACCAAGCTGGGGGGCAATGATTAAAGAGAATTATAATTACATCTTACTTGGAAAACCTTATTTAGCCCTTTTACCAGGCTTTGCTATGTTTATCCTTGTGATAAGCTTTATGCTAATCGGTAACGCCTTACGAGACGCCTTAGACGTTAAAAAATAAGTATTCAAACTTATCTCTATAAAAAAAATGCGAAGACTACTTTAATAGTAGTTTTCGCATTTCTGTTTTATTACCGTTATAGATATTCAAATCTACTTTTCCCTCAATACCATTAACAATTCCTTTTTCTGTAAACTGCCAAAAGTGCCATTCAGGCTTTATTTCTTCTACAAAGAAATTATAGTTTGCAATCCACAATATATGATCCGGAAACCATTGCTTCAAATGATTCGTATAATAATGTTCTCCTGAATATAAAATTGGCTTAACCTTGTAGTGCTCTTCCACCAATTCAATCCATCGTTTTAATCCTAAACGAAGACTTTCTACTGATTGCTTTTTAGGCAAATCTTCAATATCTAAAACTGGAGGTAAATCTCCAGGTGCTAATTTTACTGTTTTTATAAAATTATTCGCTTGCTCAACTGAATTCTCATCTGGTCGATAGTAGTGATATGCGCCTCTGATAAAATGATTTGCTCCTGCCCCTTTCCAGTTTAACTTATAAGCCCTATCAACGCCATCAACGCCCATAGTTGCACGTACAAATACAAACTCCAAAGCAGACTTACTTGCAACAGAATCTACTCTACCCCAATCAATGACTCCTTGATAATGTGACACGTCAAATCCAATCATTTTACTATCGTGTCGTGCTAACACCTCAGCCGTTCTAAAATCAAATAATGACTTCTCAGGAGCATTCTTTCTATCTTGACTAAAAAAGTACTTAAATCCATCTTGAAAGTGAATACCTAACCATATCCCACCACCCAATAAAACATTGATTATGATTATCCATTTAATCCCTGCCCAATTTGAAGAAGAACTTTTTGTTTTCTTCTTTTTACTGGATGTTGTTGCCTTTCTCGGTTGTTTATTTAACCGTTTTAAGGTTTCACGAGGGTTAGATGTATTTTTTTTAGTTGATGTTCGTTCCATAGCACTTTCAAAAGTTCGGCAAAGATATTTAATATAAGTAAATTACAAACTACTTACCTGTATTATCCAAGCGTAAAACAGGTACTGGTAACTGAATATTATTTAGTTTAAACTTCTTGTCTATTTCAAAGCGAATTTCACTTGCTATACGATCGTTATCAAAAGCATTATCTATAAAGTAGTATAAAATAAAACGAACTGACGACTCGCCAAACTCATTAATAAAAACAATTGGTTGTGGATGTTTCAACACATCAACATTGTTTTCAACAGTAGTTAACAAAACTGCCTTTACCAATTCTACATCAGTACCAATATATGCCCCAACATCAATTCGTGCACGGATAACAGGATCTTCGTGTGTCCAGTTATAAACTACATCATCTATTAACTTTCTATTTGGTATAACTAAATCTTTTCTATTACGTGTCTCTACAACGGTACAACGCAAGCTGATTGTCTTAACTCTTGCAACGTGTCCTCCTGTTTCAATCACATCACCAACGTTTAGCGTTTTATCTAACAAAATATAAATACCAGCTATTAAGTCTCTAAAAATCGATTGAAGCGCCAAACCTAAACCAACAAATAAAGCAGCAGAAGTAGTCAAAAACATACTAATATTGATCCCTATCGCATTTAAGATAAAGAAAAACATAATGACGTAAATAAAGTAATTTACAAAGTTAAACACACTACTTAAGCGTGCAGCTACATCTGGTGTAGCCATATTGATAAACGTCTTCTTCAAAAAGCGTAATCCATACTTAGTAATCATTAAAGTGAATACAATAAACAAGATTGTTCCAATTGTTATTGTAAGCGATTTACTTGCGTATAATTCGTATTCTAAAAGTGTAGAAAGTATTGTTCTTAAATTCATTATTAACTCAAAAATTGGATTAACAGTCTATCTTAAGACAATAACCAAACCAAAAGTCACTTGTCTTGCAAAAGATCACCTAAATATACCAAATTAAAAAGTACGAAAAAGGAAGATTAGGAAAGTAGTAGAAATAAAAAAACCTCTTCAAAAATATGAAGAGGTTTTTGTTGTGCGGGTAAAAGGACTCGAACCTTCACACCTTGCGGCACCAGATCCTAAGTCTGGCGTGTCTACCAATTTCACCATACCCGCTTGTTGGCTGGAACCAGTGTTAGTCACTGTTGTTCCTTTAAGACGTTGCAAATATACAACGCATTTTTTAATGTGCAAGAAAAAATTTATTTTTTTTTTATTCTTATGTTTGTAAGGAATAATGTAAATGTATCCTATATACTATGAAAGATTCAAAACAATTTGTTCAAGAAAACAAGCAACGTCTTTTAGATGAGCTAATTGAACTATTAAAAAAACCTTCTATCAGTGCTGACAGTGCCTTCTCACAGGATGTAATTAATACTGCAGAACACGTAAAAAAAAGTTTAGAAGAAGCAGGATGTGACCTTGTTGAATTATGTGAAACACCTGGTTACCCTATTGTTTATGCAGAAAAAATCATTGATCCTGCCTTACCAACGGTATTAGTTTACGGTCACTACGACGTACAACCGGCAGATCCAATCGAATTATGGACATCTCCTCCATTCGAACCAGTAATCAAAAAAACAGACATACACCCAGAAGGAGCTATCTTCGCTCGTGGAGCTTGTGATGACAAAGGTCAAATGTTTATGCACGTAAAAGCGTTTGAATATATGATCGCTAACAATGCTTTACCTTGTAACGTGAAATTCATGATTGAAGGAGAAGAAGAAGTTGGTTCTGTAAGTTTAAGCTGGTTTGTGAAAAGAAACCAAGAGAAACTTAAAAACGACGTTATCTTAATCTCTGATACTGGAATGATTTCTAACGAGCAACCTTCTATTACTACAGGTTTAAGAGGTTTAAGCTATGTAGAAGTAGAAGTAACTGGTCCTAATAGAGATCTTCACTCTGGTTTATATGGTGGTGCGGTTGCAAACCCAATCAACGTATTAACTAAGATGATTGCTTCATTACACGATGAAAACAACCATATCACAGTTCCTGGTTTCTATGACAAAGTAGAAGAACTTTCTCGCGAAGAAAGAGATGAAATGGCTAAACGTCCTTTCTCTTTAGATGACTACAAAAAGAAATTAGACATCGAGGATGTTTATGGTGAAGCAGGATATACTACAAACGAACGTAACTCTATCCGTCCTACTTTAGACGTAAACGGTATTTGGGGAGGTTATACTGGTGAAGGAGCTAAAACTGTTATCGCAAGTAAAGCATTCGCAAAAATATCAATGCGTTTAGTACCTAACCAAGAATGGGAAGAAATCACTGAATTGTTCAAAAAACACTTCGAGAGCATTGCTCCTGCTGGTGTACGTGTAGAGGTTAAACCTCACCACGGAGGACAAGGATATGTAACTCCTATCGACTCTGTTGGATATAAAGCTGCTGCTAAAGCTTATGAACACACTTTTGGTGTTACACCAATTCCAGTGCGTTCAGGAGGTTCTATTCCAATTGTAGCTTTGTTTGAAGAAGAATTAGGTTCTAAGTCTATTATGATGGGATTCGGATTAGATACAGATGCTATCCACTCTCCAGACGAGCACTTCGGAGTATTCAACTACTTAAAAGGTATTGAAACTATTCCTTTGTTCTACAAATATTACACTGAAATGGTAAAATAGTAGTTCACTACAATACAAAAGGCGAGTTAGTTAATTAACTCGCCTTTTTTTATTTTTTATTCTTTGCCTCTATCCACATACCAAAAAACTTAGAACTTTGTGCACTATGGTGCTTAAATACTTGTCCTAAAAAATTACTACGTCTATGCTTCTCAAGATTCGTATAGCAATCTACTAATCGCTTTAGAAACAATTCACCGTACTGTTTCTTGTCGTAATTCGTTAGTAAGATTGATTCACCTAAATTCTGCTTGTCCTTCCATACCGACTCATCTGAATACAATAAAACTGCTTTTTCAACCATTTCCTCAACCTCATCGCAGACAAAACCACACCAAGGCAATTCTCCTTTCATTGATTCCACTCCTACAGAAGTGGTAATAGAAGGTGTTCCCACTTGAATAGCATCTACAAACTTCCCTTTTATTCCCGCTCCAAATGTAATCGGAGCCAACATAACTCTTGCATCACTAATTACCTCCAAAGCATCTTCTGCTCTACCGTGAACAAGAAAACGCTCCTTTTCATTGTGTAATTGTAATACTTTGGGAGAAGGATAGGCTCCATAAATATGCATATTTACCTTAGGCAATCGCTTGCGCAACAAAGGCCATACTTCTTTCTTCAACCGAAGTACCGTCTGCCAATTGGGTTCATGAATAAAATTACCAATAAAAACAAAGCCCTCTCTGTTGTCAAAAGTTTTCCAATTCGACTTTTCTTCTGCTGTAATCTCATCTTCTAAAAAAGGTAACGTCAATAATAATTTATCGCTTATGCCAAATGTTTGTGTTAACAACTCCTCTTCATAGTTAGAAATCAACAAAGTCAAATCACAACGCATTATACTCGCTAACTCCCTTTTTGTACGCTCTGAATAAAGATAATCATCTAAACTTCCAACCGCTTTTTTAATCAACTCTTGTCTCGCATAGCGCAAGAAATGTAGGTCTTCTGTATCCAACACAGTCATTGCAGAAGGAAATTGCTCTGCAACACGCCAACCGAACTGCTCTTCAATCATAAACCGGTCGAACATAACAATATCAGGATTCAAAGATTTCAAAGCTTCATCTGTACGTTCATCATTCAACCATATCTCAAACTCTGTAACTCCCAACGCAGACAGATCATCACTATAGTTACTCTTCTTAGCAGCACTACTAAAGTAAATATCCATACCCCACTGGTTAAAACAAGCTAATAATTGCAACATTCGCTTTCCTGCAGCAGATGATTTAGATTCAGGCCAAACCTGACCAATAACAACGATTCGTTTATTTTGAAATACCTTTTCCATACCACAAAAATAAGCATTCTCACAAATGTAATAGACTCATTTTTAATCTATCTAATTATTGTTATTTTTGCATAAAACGAAAAGGAATTATGCTTGGATTAAAATTATTAACGGACCCTCGTTGGGCTAATATTGCAGAAGGTAATTTAGAAGAAATTTTAACAGACCACTGCTGGTGTGAACAAAAAGCTGCAAGCAATGCAATTACGATTATTGCTTATAATTCAGAACATGAGGATTTAGTAACCGCTATGACTGATATTGCTATTGAAGAAATGGAACATTTCAAAATGGTACACGATATCATTAAAAAACGTGGTTATACTTTAGGTCGAGAACGCAAAGATGACTATGTCAACAAACTAAGTAAGTTCTGTAAAAAAGATGGTAGTCGCAATGACGCTTTTATAGACAGATTATTATTTGCTGCGATGATTGAAGCGAGAAGTTGTGAACGTTTTAGAACATTATCTCAGAACATCGAAGACCAAGAGTTAGCAAAGTTTTACTACGACTTAATGGTTTCTGAAGCAAATCATTACACTACTTTCCTGAAGTTTGCGAAAAAATATACTGAAAAAGTTGATGTTGATAAACGTTGGAAAGAATGGTTAGACTTTGAAGGAGAACTTATTCAAAGCTACGGAAATAGTGAACAAATACACGGGTAATTACTTGATATAAACAAAGAGAATGAGGTCGCCCCAAAAGGACACTCTCATTCTCTTTATTATTTTGGAACTTTACTCCAATGTTTCTTTAAAATTGGCTTTTTAAAACTTGTTTCTCCAAAAGACTCCTCTCCAGAAAAATGACAATATTTCTCCTTATATTCTTCATTTTGAAACTTAAGCCAACTTTTATAAGCTTCTTCAGAAAAAGGCTTTTTATAATTCAACTCAATTCTAACACCTGTTCGAATACAATAACCAAATTCTACTTTCCTATTATCTTTACCTCTTTCCTTCTTTACATCATTAGAATAACTCTCTTGCTTACTATTTATAGAACCTGAGTCTTTTATTATCCCAAGTAATTTATTACATTTTATTTCAGACTTAATATATTTACTTTTATTAAAGATCCCTGCTTCTGTAAATTTTGACTCATTATGATATACTAAAGAAGCATCGCGAATTAAACCTTCAAAATAACCTTTAGCACATTTAAAATCTGAATTATCTAAAAAAACTCCCACCTCCTTATTCTCGTTTTGGGAAAATGCATATAAATTCATAGAAGTTAACAATCCTCTTCTCTCATTTGCATAATATTTAGCATGCAAACGAGGTTCATAATATATTTGGATATTAGGTAAAGACATAAAGTATTCTATTTCATCAGATGAAAAACTTTTAGTGAAATCTTCTTCATTTTTACCAAAAACAACAACCAATTTAATATTAGGCTTTTCTTTTAAATCGTTTAAAGCAGATTTCAATGTATGATGTAATTTTATATAAGGCGAAATCAACCACACAAAATCTTTTGCTTCCTTTATAACATCATTTATTGAAACAGAAATATTATTATCACTTACAAAATAATCCATATTATAACTATAAAATTTTTATTAAAGTAAAAATAACTATTTATTACAATAATAAAAATTACAAACCATTAAAACAAGAATATATTTTAACATTATTTTTCTTAAAAAAATAGTTGTTTCAAAAAACTATTCTATATTTGTAGAGCAACATTTACAACTATAGATATGAAGACTCGATTTATTCATTCCACAATCGTATTAATCTTTTTACTTCTCTTTAGTTCTTGTAAAATCAACCAAAAACGAAATGGTGAAAAAATAGGTCGTTGGGTATTTAAAACAAGCATAGATAATAAAAAAGATATTCATAGAGGTAGGTATAATAACGATGGTTTTCAAAAAGGAACCTGGCGCTACAAATATGATGGAGTACTTTATAAAAAAGAATTATTTAAAAATGGCATTGCTATCACTACTGAATACTATCCAAATCGAAAAGTAAAAATAAAAGGACAAACCAAGTTTGAAAAAACAGACAAACAATTACACTATTACTACTTTGGTTCTTGGTTCTTTTATGATAAAAAAGGAAAACTAACTGATGTAAAACATTACAAAAAAGGAATATTAGAACATCATACAAAACTATAATTATGATCAAACTGCCACAAACAGAAGAACAATTAATGGAATATATATGGGAAGCAAAAAAAGCTTTTGCTAAAGATATAATTGATAAATACCCTGAACCAAAACCCGCACAAACAACAATATCAACCTTATTGAAGCGATTGACAGACAAGGGATTTATAAAATACAAAACCTATGGTAACTCAAGAGAATACTCACCTATAATTGCAAAAGAAGACTATTTTGAAAATCATATCAATGCCATCGTAGAAAACTTCTTTGAAAACTCAGCTTTAAAATTCGCTTCTTTTTTTACTAAAAAAAGTAAAATGAGTAAAAAGGAATTAGAAGAATTAAAAAAAATAGTAGACGACCAACTCAAAACCAAATAAATTATGATACTTTACTTAACCAAAATAACTATTCTACTTTCTATTGCATTAGTGGTTTACAAGTTATTACTCGAAGATACGAAAGCACATAAATTCAAGAGGTTTTATCTTCTTTTCTCCTTAATACTTGCTTTAGTGATTCCATTAATCACTTTACCTGTACAAAGTAATATTTCAGTAATTAATACTAAACTGCACGAGTTAACAGAAGTAATCATTTCTCCAAATCAAACAAAACAAGAACATAACAATATTCAATTAAGTACAGTTCTTTTGGGGATTTACATACTGGGAGGAACTATTGCATTCATAACAATGATCGTAAGTCTTCTAAAATTTAAAAAACTAAGGCAAACAGGTAAAGTAGTTTATAATGATTCATTTAAGTACATTTTACATTCAAAACTTAGCAACCCATTTACGTTCAACAAATGTATTTACCTGCCAGAAACAACAGACTTATCAAAAGACAACAAGATTATAATACACGAACAAATACACGTTAAACAAAAACATACATATGATATTCTATTCATAGAAGTACTAAAAATATTGTTTTGGTTTCACCCACTTTTTTACATATACAAAAACAGCATTGCTTTAAATCATGAATTCTTAGCTGATCAGGGAAGTATCAATTCCAAAGATGAAGCCAACGAATATTTACAACTATTATTAAACCAAACTTATAATCAGAGTGAACTTAATTTATCTAATTCATTCAATTTTAACCTAACCAAAAAACGTTTTATTATGATTACAAAGAAAAACAATCCGTATAGAAATGCATTTGCAATCTTTACTGCTACTGCCCTTTTCTTAACAGCTGGTGTAGCAACGGTACAAGCACAAGAAGTAAAAAAACAATCCTCTACTTCACAATCTTATGACAACGAAGTTTTTGTAGCAGTAGAGAAACGTGCAGAATATCCAGGAGGAATGAATGCCTTTAACAATGACTTTATTTCAAAATTTGTTACGCCTAAAGGAATAACAGATTCAACTATAATGACTATTGTACAATTTATCGTGGAAGCAGATGGTTCTATTTATGATGCAAGTGTTGTCAGAGATCCAGGTCATGGTATTGGACAACAAGTAATCCAAATTTTAAAAACAATGCCTAAATGGTCTCCTGCTGAGCTAAAAGGTAGAAAAGTTAGAAGTCAATTCACAATACCAATTAAAATTCAAGTAAAAATAGACCAAGAAAACTAATAGATAATAGCCTTAACTATCAATACTAAAACGCTTTGAGAGTTCTCAAGGCGTTTTTTGTTAGCTATAACTGTTTAAGTAATAAAAAATAAAGCATTACTAACATCAAGAAACATTAACATATTAAAAAGATATGTAAAACTTATAAAAGCTCTCTCTTATCCTAATAAAACAAAGACTTTCTTATTTTCAAACAATAGCTTAAAATCAGAATACATAGACACTAATCTGAGGATTCTCCGACAATCCTCCGACAAAACACCCTATATCCCAGTATTCTCGGAGGATTGTCCCACATAAGTCAGAGAATCTCTTTATAAAAGTAAATGATATCTACATCAAAATTACAACAAAAAAAACACTATAACCTCAATAAACATAAGGCCTACCACAGGTTTACACATCACTAATAATTACATTTTTTCAAAGGAAAAAACAGCGACAAAAAAGCTTTTTTAAACAAAAACCGTAATTATTAACCACTATTTTACTAAAAAAAGAGTCAAAAAAAGTAAAAATCACTCCATTTTTCTCACATAAAAAAAGAGAAACTAATGATTAGTTTCTCTTTTTTTATTTACTTTAAAATCTCTTCTTTCATTTTCTTTGTTAGTCCCTGAAATACCAAGTCATACGAATGGTCTATCAACTCTTTTAAAAACACCCAATTAACTGAGCCTCTAACTGCAATGGTATTCCAATGTTTCTTACTCATGTGGTAACCTGGTGTAATCTCAGTGTATTCTCCTCTTAGTTCTTCTGCACGATCAGGATTACACTTAAGATTTAAACTGTGCTCTCCTTCCTCCCACTTCTTAAGATTAAGCAATAAGAATATTTTACCTCCTACCTTAAAAGTAAGTACTTCTTCATCAAACGGAAAGTCCTCTGTTACCCCTTTTTTGTGTAAACAATAGTCATAAATAACTCCAATATCCATAAATTACTTGATTAGTTGATATAAAACAGGCTTACTTGGTGAGGCATCATTGACAAAAGAAGCTATCTGCAGGTTCAAAAAGTAAAAGCCATCTTCTACCTCATTAGCTACATAAATCATCTCTGTAATAGTTGCATTTAAACGAGCATCCTCATTTAATTGACTTACATTCGTTACATTCCAAAATGCTTTGTGTGCAAGTAATTTTCCTTCATCCTTTTCCTTGTCCACACTTGGCAAATCAATTAATAAATGTTCAACACCTTTCGCTCTTAAAAAAACACATACTTCCCACGATAAGTAAGGCGGATTCGTATGTGAATATTTCGCTGATTTTTTTTCTTTTAAATTGGGTAATGTTCTAAAAACAATTGCTTTCTGACCTTGTTCAATCCACACTTTTTTTACTTGCTCTAACGTAATTACAAAGTCGCCGTTTGCTTGTAATTCAGGCTCAATCGTAACTAACTGCCCAAAAAAGAAAAACTCTTTTAAACTGTCGTTTACACTATAAAAAGCTTTAGTAATATGTCCCAAACATTCTGTATGTGTACCGTGTGCGTGAGGATTAAAAGTAATATTATTAAAATTCGTAGACGAATTACCCTCGCTCACCTTGCCGATCCAATCACCCATTTCAACTGGAGAAATATCGGGTTTCTCTAAATACCACGCAATTGGATTGCTTTCTGTATTAACAAGAGGAATAGATATATCTATTGGCTGTGATAAGTCAATTTGATATACGCAATCGGATAAGGTTATACTTGCTATCACGGTTTTATTTCAAATCTAACCAAAATAAATCAGATGCAATACCGTCACTTAAGAATTTTCCTTTATCAGTAATCGTCAGTACATCTCCCTCGCGATGCATTAGGCCATCTGCAATAAAATGAGTTGATTCTTGTATTAGGTAATCATAGAAATCTTGACCAAAATCACGGTGTACGCGGTTAACATCAACACCCCATATCGTGCGTAATCCAGTCATAATATACTCATTATAGCGATCAGAAAGAGACAACTCTTCAACCTCTAAAGGAAGTTTTCCTGATTGGATATCTTTTATGTACAACGGATTGTTAGCGATATTCCAACTGCGGTGTACGCCGTCAAAACTATGAGCAGACGGTCCTATCCCTAAATACTTTTTACCCAACCAATAAGCAGAGTTATTCTTTGAATAATAGCCTGGCTTAGCAAAATTGGATAGTTCATAATGAATATAGCCATTCTTGCGCAACGTCTCAATTAGCAACATAAAGTGATTATGTGCTACTTCTTCTTTCGGACTTGGAATTACACCTTTTTTGATTAATTTATTCAATGCTGTACGTTCTTCAACTGTCAACGCATAACAAGAAATATGTGGAATTCCCAAATCAAGAATACGCTGAACATTAACCAACCAACGTTCATTGCTCATATTAGGAATACCATAGATAAGATCAATAGAAATATTGTCAAAATGCTTAACTGCTTCATCTAAACAGCTTATAGCCTCTAAAGAATTGTGTGCACGATTCATCATTTTCAGGTCTTCTTCTCCAAAAGACTGAATACCGATGCTTAAGCGATTTACTTTAGACGCTGCCAACTTGTGAATTGTAGTATAGTCTAAATCGTCAGGATTTGCCTCTAATGTTATTTCGGGATTATCTGAAACGGGAAACAAGTTATAAACTGCTTGTATCAAATCGTTTATTTCATCTACCTCCAAAATACTTGGGGTTCCTCCTCCAAAGTAAATGGTTTCTACCACCTCATTGTGCAATTCCTCTTTTCGAAGTACTAACTCCTGTTTCAAACTTTGCAACATCTCTTCTTTCTTCTTTAAGGAAGTAGAAAAGTGAAAGTCACAATAGTGACAAGCTTGCTTGCAAAAGGGAATGTGAATATATATACCTGCCATTACTTTTTAACTCGGTCTTGATTTTGTTTGATGAATGCATCCCATCCAGAATAACTTTTTCCAGTTACAATCTTATTTGAATTATAGAAATGACAAACCGCAGCGGCAAGACCATCTGTACTATCTAAATTTTTAGGCAACTCTTTTAAACCCAACAACTGTTGTAACATTTTTGCCACTTGTTCTTTACTTGCGTTACCATTTCCAGTAATAGCCATCTTGATTTTCTTAGGCTCGTATTCTGTAACAGGAATATTGCGAGACAAAGCAGCTGCCATTGCAACACCTTGTGCTCTACCTAACTTCAACATTGATTGTGGGTTTTTTCCTAAGAAGGGTGCTTCAATAGCAATTTCATCTGGCAAATGTGTTTCTATTAATTCAATTGTACGTTCAAAAATAAGCTTCAAACGCGTATAGCGATCCTCATACTTGGATAATAGCAACTCATTCAACTGTATAAACTCCATCTTCTTATTTACCACTCTAATCAACCCAAACCCCATAATAGTGGTTCCAGGGTCAATACCTAATATGATTCTATCTACTGTCAATTTAATATTTTTTTACACTTTTATATCCCTGCCCAACAAAATATTATCTTATTTTGCAGTGATGAAAATTCTATCAGACAAAACTAAGCAATATCTCGTACTTCTAATTAAAATATTAGTTGTTGCTTCTGCTTTTTATTATATCTACAATCAATTATCAAATGATAAAACCCTTGATTTTAAAGTGTTGTTAGAGGTAATCGCTAAAAAAGAAAACTACTTTGCTCTTTTTATTTTAGCGTGTTTGACTTTTTCTAATCGCTTTATTGAAATTTTAAAATGGCAGAATCTCTCATCATTAATCAAACCAGTTAGCGTTTGGCAAGCAACTAAGCAAGTGTTAAGTGCGCTTACTTTGGGTATTTTTACCCCTAATGGTATTGGTGAATATGCAGGAAAGGCATTGTATTTTGAGAAAAAAGACGCAAGTAGAGTTATCTTTTTAAATATGATCTGTAATGGCGTTCAAGTCATTTATGCCATTGTATTTGGATTAATAGGACTAAGTATTCTTAATCAATTCCACGAAATAATTCCGAATTACTATTTGTTTATTGCCTATGCTGTAATTGCAACTGTAATTTTAATCTTGTTTTCACTGCGTCATTTTACGATAAAAGGGTACTCTATTAAATCACTTATCGAAATGATAAATGAAATCCCTCGTCAGAAACATCGTAAAAACTTAATCTTAGCATTCTTTCGCTATGCTTCTTTTACCCACCAATATGTGATTTTATACTACTTATTAGGTGTTGACATTCCTTATTTTGAATTGTTATGTGCAGTTTCTGCTATCTATTTAATGGCATCATCACTTCCTAACTTTCAGTTTTTAGAGTTTGCTGTAAAAGGTAGTATTGCTATGTTTATTTTCACCGCTTTAGGAGTTAATCAATGGGTAGTAGCGTTGGTCGCAACATTAATTTGGTTACTAAACATTGTATTGCCTATCAGCATCGGTAGTATATTTGTGATGACTTATAGAGTAAAGCAAAAAGAAGAAGCTGATTTATAACGTTACACGCAATTCCAAGATTATTTTAAAGACAACTATTGTTTATTTAAAACAACAGGAATAATAAATTGACTTGTAACTGGTACGCCTCTTTTTACAGCTGGATGAACTACTGAAAATACTTGCCCTTGTTCGTGTAAGAACTTATTAATTGTTTTTGTCTGTTCTATTAGCGTTTCCGGCAAATCATATAATTCAAAGTCTACCTGTGAATCTGTCTTAACTGTTACTAATATTTTTAAGGTGTCAAGCTGAGTAAAATTACCCTCAATAGTATCTGCATTAAAACGAACTTGCAAATTCTGGGTAATAAAAGAAAAGAAACAATCCCTTTTAGACTTGTCATCTAACAAAGAATCACACAAATCTACTGTCGGATATGTATCAACTTTAGTCCAATCAATTTTATCTAATTCTTCTTTTAGCAACACTTCCTCATCTGGCAATTGATTGTATTTCAATTGACAGGAAACAGTTAAAACCAGTAAAAAGATAAACATCAGTGATTTTTTCATAGCTTGGATTATTGTACCTTTATTTCTCAAAAATACAAAAAATACGAATGGAATATTTACTATTAATCGTTGCACTTGTTTTATTAGCAGGCGGAGTGGTCGGAAGTGTGCTTCCTGCCCTACCTGGATTACCCCTAAGTTGGTTTGGAATACTGTGTTTATATCTAACAACAGGTGTTGAAATAAATCACTATATCTTGTGGATTACTTGTGTTATTACCATCGCAATTTCAATTTTAGACTACGTTATTCCTGCACAGGGGACAAAGCGTTTTGGTGGCTCATCCTACGGAATATGGGGCACTAACATCGGTTTGGTTGTTGGTTTAATTGCTCCAATTCCTTTTGGTTTTATAATCGGACCTTTTGTTGGGGCACTTTTAGGTGAGTTATTATTTGACTATAAAAATATCAACCGAGCACTGAAAGCTGCTTCTGGTTCTTTCCTTGGTTTTTTAGTATCAACTTTTATGAAAATAGTTGTTTCTATTGTATTTGTAGCCCTTGGAATTAGCATAATTTGGAAGAATGCCAGTATATGGTTCTAAAAAAAAACGTCGTATTATCACTAATACGACGTTTTTTTTTATTCTTAACAGGTGATTTACTATTTCAAACTCACTTCTTTTTTTCCTCCAATAATTGGCTTTTCAACAAATGTTATCCCAATTCCAAATAGAATAATTGCTCCTCCATAAATCATCTGCATTGTAATCTCTTCATTTAAGAACATCCAAGCTAAAAAGGCTGCTAATAAAGCTTGACTCAATAAACTTAGTGAAACTCTCGTTGCTCGCATATGCTTTGTTGCAAAGCTTAACAGGAACCAAGCGATTAACTGACATACAATTCCTTGCACAACTAATGTTAACCATCCCATACTACTGAACCCAGAAAACTCTGACCCCATTGCAAAGTTTGTGATTCCTAAAAAGATTGAAGAAACCAATAAACTGTATGACATAAATGGTATAATCTCTACTTTTTCTAAAACCTTTTTACTGAATAAAATATAACACGCATATAAGATACCTGACAAAATTCCAAAGGCAAATGGCAAGTCAAAAGACAAGTCCATAAACACATCTACACCAACTAAAACAACCATTCCTGTAATAGCAAATACGGTTCCTATCCAAAAATTAATACTTGGTTTTGAACTCAAGAAGAAATAACTTCCTATTCCTACCCAAACGGGTGCAAGATTAGTTAGCAAAGTAGCTTGAGTAGCTGTTGACCCTTGAATAGCAAAGTTCCAAACGCCTATATCTGCACCAAAGAAAAAACCACATAACACAATTAGCATCATCGTTTTTAAATCGTACAGCTTCATTTGCTTTGTAAATAAGGCGTAAGGCACTACAAATACAGCTGCAATAGCCATTCGATAAAATGCTGAAATTAGAGGCGGTGTCAAGTCTAATTTTACGATAACAGGAAAAATCGAAATACACACGATTCCTATTAATAATGCTAATCTTGGTTTTGATAACATTGGCGTGATTTTAATTTATTTGATTTTGCAAAGAAAACAATTCATTTGAAATATATTTACACAAAAATCAAAATGTTGGAACAATTTATTCCTTTATTAAATAATTTTTCAGAATTACAAACAGCTTCTTTTGTAACCAATTATTGTTTATTCCCTGAAAGTAATGAGTATAATGCTTGTTCTTTTTCAATCAACAACTACAAGATAATTTACCGAGAAGCTAAGGTTACACCCAAGAAAACAGGACTTTTTGTAGCTATCTGGAAAAGGAATGAACACGGGATTACAGAACCTTATCACATTGCTGACGACTTTGATTTTATGATTATTTCTTGTGTTGAAAACAACAACAAAGGTTATTTTATCTTCCCAAAAAATGTATTGGCCACCTTAAACATTATTTCTTCAGCCAATAAGCAAGGTAAAAGAGGTATGCGCGTATATCCAACTTGGGATATTCCGACCAATAAACAAGCGATTAACACACAGAAAAAACATAAAGACTTTTTTACAATTCTATAATTATTCCGAGATATCCCTAATAAAAGTATAGCATTCTGATACTATGCTGTTTAAATTACTTTTTTAAGATATTATTTTATATATATTTGTAACCGATACTATGGTTGTCTTTCGAGATATTAAAAGGGAATTAGGTGTAAATCCTAAACAGACCCGCTGCTGTAAACTCGTCCAGAAAACAAACCGCGTTATCCACTGTTGTCTCTGTATAATGGGAAGGATGTTTGTTTTTGAGTAAGTCAGAATACCTGCCGTTTTATCTTAATTGTTTGATGTTTTCGGGTATAAAACAGCGAACGCACTTCTTCGTTTATTGCTAACGATAGGTTAGATGCGTTTCTTTCTTCCCTTTTCCATCAACTTTGTTAGCTGACTAAACTATGAACTTAAAACTACTCCCTTTAGGAATATGTTGTTTGATAGGAACTTCCCTATTCGCACAACAAAAACAAGATACGATTACTTCTCTGAATGAGATTGTAATTGAAAAAGAAGTTTTTAAAGACCTTATTCCTGTACAAACTTTACAAGGAGAACAACTTGAAAGATTAAACAGCCATAGTGTTGCTGATGCTTTACGCTATTTTGCGGGTATCAAAATCAAAGACTATGGAGGAATGGGTGGACTAAAAACAGTGGATGTCCGCAATATGGGTACGCATCACGTAGGTGTTTTTTACAATGGTGTTCAAATTGGAAATGCACAAAATGGTATTGTAGATTTAGGTAAATTCTCTTTAGATAATGTAGAAGCTGTAAAACTATACAACGGACAACGCAGTGCTATTTTTCAATCTGCAAAGGAATACGCTTCTGCTTCTACTGTCTATATTCAAACTAAAAAACCTGTCTTTAAAGAGGGAAAAGATTATAACTTTTCTGCTAAGTACAAAGCAGGGTCTATTCAGTTAGTGAACCCTTCTGTTAGAACGGAATACAAAGTAAATGACAATGTGAGTACCAGTATTAGTGCTGAGTACATTTACTCTAATGGGGATTATAAATTCAGACAAAAAAAACTCAACATAAATGGTTCGGTTGCTTATGATACAATTGGACACAGACTTAACAGTGACATTGAAGCTTATCGAATTGAAAACGCTTGGTATGGTAAAAACGATAAGAATACTTGGCAAGCAAATGTGTATTACTACCAATCAGACAGAGGATTACCTGGTGCGGTGATTAAAAAGAGTGATACTACTATTGAAACAGAAAACATCAATGAACGCCAAGGAGACAAAAACTTTATGGCACAGGCAGAGTGGACACGCTTTGTAACTGATAAATACTCTTTTTTATTAAAAGGGAAGTTTGCTTATGATTTGATGCATTATAAATCTCGTAAAACAGTAGGTTTTGAAGGTGAAGAGGTTACGTATAACCCACAATTCGACAATACTTTTTACCAACAAGACTGGTATATATCGGCAGCTCACCTTTACAAAATAACCGATATTTGGGAGGTATCTTTGGCTACTGACATTCAATACAACAAACTAAATGCTACGCGAAAAGGACAAGGAACATTGTTTTCTTATCCTGAGAGATATACTTTCTTGACATCATTAGCCACATCTGTTAATCTTGGAAAGGTAAAAGCTCAAGGGAATATTCTTGGAACATTTACTAAAGAAAAAGTACGCCATAACCTACAAGCTCCTGACCGTTCTGTATGGGCTCCTTCTCTATTCTTGAGCTATAAACCTTGGGATAGTGAAGACTTTATAGTTCACGCTTTCTACAAATACATCTTTAGGCTACCTACTTTTAATGATCTGTATTATACACAATTGGGTACGTCTAATTTACGACCTGAAGTATCAAGACAATTCAACGTAGGTTTTACTTATAGCAAACCATTAAACACACGTTTCTTTGATGAAGTACATTTATCTGTAGAGTCTTATTATGCGAATATCACAGATAAAATCATTGCTTCTCCTACCTCAAGTATGATGCGTTGGATGATGACAAACTTAGGTAAGGTTGAAAACTACGGTATTGAATCTTCGGCAGGAACAACAGTTAATATTATAGACGACCTAACACTTGGTGTAAATCTAACGTACGAATATACCGTTGCTAAAGACAAAAGTACTACCCTATTTGGACAACCTTCGTATTATGGTGACCAAATTCCTTATGCTCCTTGGCATTCGGGGTCTTCAATTGTGTCATTAGACTATAAAGATTGGGCATTTAACTATAGCTTTATCTATGTTGGAAAACGTTATAACGGTAATAAAAACAACATTAAACGCAATGAGATACAACCTTGGTACACACACGATTTATCATTGCAAAAAAGCTTTAAATGGAATAACTACCGTTTTAAAGCATCTATAGAAGCTAACAATATAGCGAATCAATATTATGAAGTTGTAACTAACTTCCCTATGCCAGGGCGCAACTTTCGTTTTACTTTAAACTTTGAATTATGAGATTAAAAAATATATACTTACTCCTTTTTTCTTTGATTCTATTAACGAGTTGTAGAAAAGATGAAATGATATTCTTATCGGACAGCTCTACTGTTTCTATCCCTACTCCTTCAGACCAATACAGAGGTTTCTATCTGTTAAACGAAGGGAATATGGGTATGAATAGAGCTTCAATTGACTTATTTGAATATGATAGTGGAGTTTATACACGAGATATATTTTCTGAGAGAAACCCTAACATTACTAAAGAATTAGGAGATGTTGGAAATGACATCCAAATCTATGGTAAGAAGGTTTATGCTACGATAAACGTTTCAAACTTTGTAGAAGTATTTGATGTTGAAACAGGAAAACATATCAAACAAATTCACGTTCCAAACTGTCGCTATTTAAAATTTAAAGACGGTAAGGCTTACGTGAGTTCTTATTCGGGAAAAGTTGAAATCAACCCGAATGCAGAAATTGGCTTTGTTGCTGAAATAGACACTTTATCCTTAGAGGTTACACGTAAAGTAGTGGTAGGTTACCAACCTGAGGAAATGGTTATAAAAGGTAATAAACTATATGTAGCTAACTCTGGTGGATATAGAGTACCAAACTACGACACTACTGTATCTGTAGTAGATTTAACTACGTTTACTGAAATCAAAAAAATAGATGTAGGAATTAACTTACACCGTATGCAAATGGACCGCAATGGTGATATATACGTAAGCTCACGTGGTGATTATTACAATGAAGAACCAAGTTTATATGTAATTGACTCTAATACAGACAAAGTCAAACAAAAGTTAGACATCCCTATTTCTAATATGACAATTGATGATGATAAATTGTATTATTACGCAACGTCATATAAACACAATACGGGTCAGAATACTATTTCATATGGTATTTTAAATACAAATACGAAGCAAATTATCACAGATAACATTATAACGGATGGGACAGATAGACAAATATTAATCCCTTATGGAATTGCAGTAAACCCAGAAACTAAGGATATATATATGACAGATGCCCAAGATTATGTGGGTACTGGATTTGTATATTGTTATTCCCCTGAAGGAAAACTAAAATGGCGAACTACTGGAGGTAATATACCTGCACACTTTGCCTTTATTAAAAAATAAACCAACTTATATAAATTATGAAAAAAAAGTAATTAAGATTATCCTCATTAGCTGCAATATGCCTTGGAGGTTTATTCTTTTTTAGTTGTTCAAATGACGATGGAACTCCTTTTACAGTAGCTCCAGAAAAACCAGTTATTCCAGTAGAATCTTCTGATTTAAAACTATCTGGAGAATATGCCACAGACCGAAGTCAATCAATTGCGATTATTCCTAATCTTGAAAAATTCACTTCACCAAAAGTAACGTGGAAAGTTATTGGTTTCAATAATATAGCTAAAGACTCAGTTATCAGTAATGATAATGACTTATATTTTGTTACTTTAAAAGAAGGACGTTATAATCTAATCGTACAAGTACAAGACGATAATAACCAAATAACTCACAGTTTTGATATTAAAATAGAGAAAGAAAAAGAAGCTTATAAAAATCATATTTTTAAAATATATGATTTCTTACCTTCATATGGGCAGTTTACAAATAAATTACCTAAATACGAAGAGGGAGATACTAAAGAAATAATGATTGAAAAAGCGGAAAAAGCAATCGCTGTACCAAAACCAAGTATGATTAGCTTAGGTGGTTTTGGTGGTTATGTTGTATTTGGTTTTGATCACACAGTTGTAAATGTACCAGGAAAACGAGATTTTAGAGTTTTAGGAAATGCTTTTTGGGCAAATGCAAACCCTAATGCAGGTGCAAGTGGAAGAGGTGGTAGTTGTGAACCAGGTGTGATAATGGTTGCTTATGATAAAAATGGTAATGGTGTTCCTGATGAAGATGAATGGTATGAAATCGCAGGAAGTGAGCACTCAAAACCAAAAACAGTAAAGGATTATGAAATCACTTTCTATAGACCTGAAGCAAATAAAGAACCTGTAAAAGATCCGGCTCTTACTTGGGCTACAGATTTAGAGTATATGAGATGGGAAGATAATCAAGGGAACAAAGGGTATAAACCCAAGAATACTTTCCATCAGCAAAGCTATTTCCCAGAATGGGTAAAAGATGATAAGATCACTTTTAAAGGAACCTTATTGCCAAATAATGCAATTGATGAGAGTGGTCAAGGAAATTATTGGGTATTATATAGCTTTGATTATGGATATGCTGATAATGCTCCGAATAAAGATGACGAATCAGCAATTGATATTTCTTGGGCAGTAGATAAAGATGGTAAAAAAGTAAACTTACCAGGAATTGATTTTATTAAAGTTTACACTGGATTAAATCAAGAAGCTGGCTGGTTAGGAGAAACTTCTACTGAAGTAAGTGGTGCTATTGACTTACATTTAGAAGGAACTTCTATTCCTACAAGATAGAAAAACAAAAACAAACTAATTTATGTTATTAAAAAGTAAAATAATACTTAGCTTATCACTTGTTGTCCTTGCAACAAGTGGTTGCTCAAGTAGTGATGATTCAAACAACACTATTCTTCCTCCAACAGATCCTTCTGTACCAATTAATCCTACAGCTCCTGTCACAAACTTTAGTCACGTTACTAAAGTGTTTGAATTTAAACCTGCTTACGGGCAATTTACAAACAAATTACCTAAATATGAACCTGGAGATACAGAGCAGGATATGATAAAAAAGGCATTGAATTATGTCTCAGGTAAAAACCCTTCTGTAGTAAGCTTAGGTGCATTCGGTGGTTATATTGTTGTAGGGTTTGATTCTCCTATCTTAAATGTAGAAGGCTTTCGCGATTTTAGAGTTTTAGGAAACGCTTTTGAAAATAACGCTGAACCAGGAATAATTATGGTAGCTTATGACAAAAATGGAGATGGAATTCCTAATGAAGATGAGTGGTATGAAATTAAAGGAAGTGGACATTCATTAATGGGTACGATCCAGAATTACGAAATTACATACTATAAACCTGAAAAAGATAAAGATAATAAAACAGGGGACTTCGAGGAATATGTAGAATGGTCGGACAACCAAGGAAATAAGGGGTGGAAACCAAAACTAAACTATCATACACAAAGTTATTTCCCTGAATGGGTAAAGGAACAATCTATATCTTTTAAAGGGACTAAACTTCCTGATCACGCGATTCAAGGAACTAATAGTCACTGGAAATTACCTTCTTATGAGTACGGATATGCAGATAATCTACCTAATGATAATAAAAATAGCACCATAGATATTAGTTGGGCTGTTGATAAAAAAGGTAATCCTGTAAAATTACCACATATAAATTTTATAAAAGTATATACTGGAGTAAGTCAACAAGCAGGATGGTTAGGAGAAGTGTCTACCGAATTTGGTGGAATAGTAAACTTACATTCTACCAAAGAATTTATCCCAAACAAATAAAACAAAAAGCCTTAGTATTTACACTAAGGCTTTTTTGTTAAAAAATGTTACTATTTTTAATAAAAACAAAATGACACGTATTGTCTTTTTGTTTTAAATGCTAAATTTTAAAAATATTAACCAAAAAAATTACTAATTTTGCACCATTAAAATACACATACAAAATTTATTTACGATGAAAAACAGATTCTTACGCACGAGTTTCTTATTCTTTTTAGGACTAAGCTTAACTGCACCACTTGTAACAAGTTGTTCTAACGATGATTCAGCGAATACTACTATTGAAATTCATGACACTAAATTAAAACAAGACGCAAGAAAACCTTTTACAATTGATCCTAAAATTGATCCTGTAGATACTAAATTTTCTTGGTTCGATAATACTACTCAAAAGTTTATTTCTACTGCACCAGTATTAGAGTATAAAATCAATAAACCAGGAACTTATAGAATATCTCTTAAAACAACTAAAGGGGATGTAGTTGAAATGTATTCTTATACAACAACCGTATCTTATGGAAAAGAACTACATAGTGTTTTAGATTTATCAAAAATAGAATTAACACTTCCTACAGTAGATGGCTCTATTTGGAGTAATACATTTACAGCAAATACAAAACTTGAAACTTCTCCTTTTATTTTCAACCACTTAGTTTCTAATTATGACGGAGTAAACTATTGGTCAGGATTCACTGTTTCTAATAGTACAGATAAGGAAAATCAAAAAGAAGCTTTTGCTACTAATATGTATGGTACAATGGCTAACACAGTATCTAAAAATAAAGAAGGTAAAGAAATTTTCAATCCTTTTATCGTTGCAAATACGCAAACAGTGCCTACTGATATTAAAAAAGGAACTGTAATTGACATTGATAATACACTAACAGTAATTGAACTAACAGATGCTAAAGATTTAGCTCAAAAATTTTTACCTGAAGAACTATCTATTGCAATTAATCCTTACACTTACTATTCAGTAACTGAAGGTGATGGATATGGTAAGAAATTTAAAGAAGGTGACTTTTACAACATTCACATTTTTGCTTTAAATGAAAATAAAGAAGTTATTAATGAAAAACCAATCGTAAAATATTTAGTTGATTTTACTAAAGGAGTTGGCACTATAAATAAAGATTGGCAAACAGTAGAACTTTCTAAACTTGGAGAAGCTAAATATTTAGTATTCTACGCTGATTCTTCTGATAAAGGAGATTACGGAATCAATACCCCTGCTTACTTTACAATAAACAAATTAGTAGCTCATAAATTACCTAAAAAATAATTTAAGCAACAATCAAAATAAAAAAGCAATCTATAATAGATTGCTTTTTTCATTTCTATACTCCTCTATCACTTTACTTATACCCCATATTCAAGATGTTTATAATTTAATTTACTAAGTAAAAAACTTGTTGATAAAATAATATATTTGCGCAATGACCTATAATAGCATTAGTTCTATTCTGTCATATAACAAAAAACTATCACTCTAAATATGATAGCCAACAAACAATAAATTATTCAACAAACGTGAAAAAACATTTTTTTAAACTAAGTTCTTTCCTTTTCATAGGATTAACTTTATTAACATCTACAACATTTACAAGTTGCTCTAACGATGATAGTGCTCCTTATTCAACACCAACCTTTAATGGAAGTGTTCAAGCAATAACTTTTGAAGAAGTAACCATTAATCCTGAAGTTAATAATGTAAATGCTATTTACAAATGGACTAATAATACAACGCAACAAGTACTGTCATTACAACAAGTACTTAAACATACCTTTAATAAACCAGGTACTTATAACTTAGTGTTATCTGAACAAAATGGTAATTCGTATAAATATTATACTTATGAGGTAGTAGTTACTAAAAGCTATGATTACAATTATGTAAAATTAGATCTATCTGATTTTAACTTATCCGATGGACAAGTAACTACAGGGGGTAAAATATGGAAGGACACCTATACAGAAGATGCTGTTTTAAAAAGTGGAATCTTTAACTTTAAACACCTTGGTTTCCCTGATTACTACACTTGGATGGGGTTCACAGTATCGAACAGTACTGATAATAGCAATCAATTAAAAGGAGATGGCTGGTTAGAAAACCAATGGGGAACTATGCCACAAGGAGGTGTAGCAGGAAAAGGAACACCTTTCTTAGTATCTTATGCAGATCATAAACCCAATGTAAAACTGTTAGATCCAAGCAAACCCTTTGCTGTTGATAGATTCTCTTCTGTTGTTACATTAGAAGATGACAACAATGAATACAACGCTGTTAGTGCAGACTTCGCTATTAGTCCTTGGCCATACTATGGTATCTTAGAAGGAGACGCTTATGCAAGTGCTTTCAAAAAAGGTGATTTCTTTGCTATTCATATCTATGGTGCAGATGAAAATAAAAAGCTTACATCTGAACAACCAGTAACGCATTACTTTGTAGACTTCAGAGACGGTATAAATGAAATTAATACAAATTGGAACACTGTAGACCTTTCTCCTTTAGGAAAAGTAAAATACTTAGTATTCTTCTTAGAAACAACCGATAAAGGTAAAAATGGTCCTAATACCGCTTTATACTTTACAATGGACAATCTAATAGTAAACAAGATCGATAAATAATAAACAAAAGGGTATTCTAATTGAATACCCTTTTTTAATTCTTACAAACAAAAAAAGCATCAATCCAAACGGATTAATGCTTCTCTATTACTAAATAAAATAATTATACCACATAAAAAAAGCTCTCCCGCACTAGGAAAGCTTTTCATTGGTCTAACTACTAAACCTTAGTGCTTACGCACTTAACAACACAACTAAATTTTAAGTCCTCAAATAAGTAATTATTAGAGGGCAAAAAAAGCCTCTCAACTACGTGAGAGGCTCCTTTTTTACTGGCGGTCTGGACGGGACTCGAACCCGCGACCCCATGCGTGACAGGCATGTATTCTA
>NZ_JBBPHM010000029.1:0-26407 GCF_038039755.1 Myroides sp. C1519 | reverse complement strand
CAGTACAAAACAGGATTATCAACTATAGCTGTACAGCTATAGTAGGACGAGACAACTCTTTGTGTTGTTTTATTTTGAGTGTATGTATAGTGTATGTATACTCCTTGTATAGTCAATGTATAAAAACTATGTGAAACTTTACAAGCACTTTACATAGAATACACAATAGATATACAAGCACCTAAGCTATGATTAATTAAAAACAACCTTAATAGTTTATCATCATTCATTTTCACAGGAAATTCTCACAGTATTACTTTTCTTTGGCGGTATACTATAGTGATTGCTAAACGTTAGTCCTTACAATTTCATTCACAACCGCTACTCTACACGATTAACCACACATTCTACTTCGCTATCCACATTGATTTACTTATCTTCGTAAACACTTAAATATTACAATTACACGCATTTATGATTAATACCGTTTTATTCGATATGGATGGAGTCTTAATTGACTCAGAACATTTTTGGCAACAGGCAGAAAAAGAGGTTTTTACTTCGGTTGGAGCTATTTGGAATGACAAAATTGCACTACAAACAACTGGTCAAACAACCAGAGCTGTTACTGAATTATGGTATAAAATGTTTCCTTGGGAAGGAAAGTCAATCGAAGAAGTTGAACAAGCTGTTATTGATCGCGTTGATGCGTTGATTCGTGAAAAAGGACAAATTAAAGCTGGCGTTCTTGACACATTAAACTATCTGTCAGACAATAACTTTAAAATTGGTTTAGCTACTAATTCGCCTGATTCATTAATTCACACAGTATTAGAGAGATTAGAAATTAAAAAATACTTTCAAACCATTGTTTCTGCTCTTCACGTAAAAGAAGGAAAACCAGCACCTGACGTTTACTTAACAGCAGCAAAAAACTTAGGAAGTAATCCGGAAAACTGTTTAGTTATAGAAGATTCGTTTACAGGGGCTACTGCTGGAAAAAGAGCTGGTATGACTGTAGTATCAGTTCCTGACCCTAAAGAATTTAACGATCCGAAATTTGATATTGCTGATATCAAAATCGAAAGCTTAAGCTTGTTTCAAGAAAAAATCGTACCTTTTTTCTCGAATTAACTTTTTTGTAAAAAACGAAACTCGATAGCAATGCAGAAAAACTTTTTCTTTACTTGCTTTGCTATTTTACTTTGTCTAATAGCACAAGCACAGACTCCGCAAAACATAACAGCTGACTATATTAAGTCCGCTGCTTTTATGGCAAACAATAGAGCAGTGAATCCTTTTTTTAGATTAGGAGATTCATTTACTATTGCCTTTGATGATTTATATGGAGATGAAAGTAATTATTACTACAGAGTAAAAGCGTATGATTACGATTGGAAACCGTCTAAACTGAAACAAATTGATTACATAGATGGAATGGACAACCAACGTATTCTGAACTACGAAAATTCATATAATACATTACAACCCTACACACATTACAGGCTAACCTTACCTAATTCAATGTACAGAATTACTAAGAGTGGTAATTACGTTTTGGAAATTTACAATGCAGACGATGAAGTAGTGATTAGACGAAAATTTGTACTGTATGAGAATGCTGTTTCAGTTCCTATTCAAGTGAAAAGAACGAGAAATTTAGATGTTTACGATACAAAACAAAACTTAGACTTTACGATTCAGTTGGGCGAAGTATTATATAACAATCCTACCAACAATGTGAAAGTAGCTATCTTTCAAAATGGCAGATGGGACTCGTTTTTAAACAATATTAAACCACAATATACAATTGGCACAGATTTAGTATATAAATATGATGAACAAACTCAGTTTTGGGCTGGTAATCAATACTTAAACTTTGACAATAGCGATATAAAGCAGGTGAACAATATGATTGGATCTACCTACGTTAATAATGGTATATATAATACATTTTTATATACTAATGAAAGTAGAGCCACAAAAGGATATACCTTTTTCCCTGATATAAACGGTAGTTTTTACCCGAGAAATATCAATGGAAAAAATCCGAATAGTGAAGCAGAATATAGTTGGGTTTACTTTTCGTTTAAACCAAATGCAGAGGCTCCAACTGGATTAGATTACTATGTTACGGGTATGTTTAACGACTATGAGCTTACTCAAAACAACAAATTAAAATACAACGAAGAAAAAGATTTGTTCGAACAAGCCATTCTCATTAAACAAGGTTTTACGAATTTTAGTTATACAGCTGTACATAAAAACAGAGTTTCCCCTGAAAATGCTGCGGATGGAAATTATGCACTAACAACCAATAAGTATCAAGTAATTGTATATTACAGAAACAATATAGATTTATACGATAGAGCAATTGGTATTGGGGAAGCAAGCGCAGAAAATATTATTTATTAAAAATAGAAACAACTTAATATACTACCTATGATTTCACAAACCACCAAAGGAATCAAGATTTCTGTCGAAACACAGTATGAAGGCAGCTTTTTTAAGTCAAAAGACACTTGTTATGTTTTCAATTATAAAATTACAATTGAAAACACAACTGATGATACTGTACAAATATTGTCAAGACATTGGGAAATTTATGATTCCCTGAAAAATACAGAAATAATAGAAGGAGAAGGCATCATAGGCGAGACACCTATTATTGCTCCTGGAGAGAAACACACCTATAAAAGTGGTTGCATTTTAAAATCGTCATTAGGCTCAATGCAAGGCCATTACAACGTATTAAATCACACGCACGCACGCCTATTTAAAGTTACTATTCCAAACTTTAAATTATCTGCAGACTTTGTGTTAAACTAAGCAAAACATAGGTTTTTCTGAGGGAGAGGCAAAATTGTTTTAATTTTTTTTAATTATATTTGTAATTATTCAATTCATTAAACTACTTAAATACGAAACATAATATGTCAAACGGATTCTACAAAGTTCCTGCTGCCGTTAATGAGCCAGTTAAGTCTTATGCGCCAGGATCAAAAGAAAGAGAATTAACTTTGAATTCTTTCAAAGAACAATACAACACTCAAGTTGATATTCCATTATACATCGGTGGAGAAGAGGTTAGAACAGGTGATACAAAAGATTTGTTCCCTCCATTCGATCATAAACATAAATTAGGTGTTTACCACCAAGCAGATAAAGCATTAGTAGAGAAAGCTATTTCTACTGCTTTAGAAGCAAAAAAGAAATGGGCTAATATGCCTTGGGAGCACAGAGCTTCTATTTTCTTAAAAGCTGCTGAGTTATTAGCTGGTCCTTACCGTGCTAAAATCAACGCTGCTACAATGATTGCTCAAGCAAAAACATTACACCAAGCAGAAATTGATTCAGCTTGTGAGTTTATTGACTTCTTGAGATTCAACGTACAATTTATGTCTCAAATTTATTCAGAGCAACCTGCTTCAAGCGAAGGTATCTGGAATAGACTTGAGCACAGACCTTTAGAAGGTTTCGTTTACGCAATTACTCCATTTAACTTTACTGCAATTTCTGGTAACTTACCTGCTTCTGCAGCTTTAATGGGTAACGTAGTAGTATGGAAACCATCTGCAACTCAAATTTACTCTGCAAGAGTAATTGTTGAAGTATTCAAATTAGCTGGATTACCTGACGGTGTTATCAACGTTGTTTACGGAAACTCTGCTATGATTACTGATACATTATTAGCAAGCCCTGATTTCGCTGGTATCCACTTTACAGGATCTACTGGTGTTTTCAATAGTATGTGGACTAAAATTGGTCAAAACATCAACAACTACAAAACTTACCCAAGAATTGTAGGTGAAACAGGTGGTAAAGACTTCGTTATTGCTCACCCATCTTCTTGTGCTAAAGAAGTTGCTGTAGCTTTAACAAGAGGTGCTTTCGAATACCAAGGACAAAAATGTTCTGCGGCTTCAAGAGCATACATCCCTGCTTCTATGTGGCCTAAAGTAAAAGAATATATGGGTGCTGACTTAGCAACAATTAAAATGGGAACTCCTGAGGATCCATCTAACTTTGTTTCTTCTGTTATCTCTGAAAGTTCTTTTGACAAATTAGCTAAATACATTGACCAAGCTCAAGCTGATAGCGATGCTGAAGTAGTATTTGGTGGTAAATATGACAAATCTGTAGGTTACTTCATTGAGCCAACTGTAATTGTTACTACTAACCCTCAATACGAAACAATCAAAACTGAATTATTCGGACCTGTATTAACTATCTACGTTTACGAAGATGCTAAATGGGCTGAAACATTAAAATTAGTTGACGAAACATCTGTTTACGCATTAACAGGTGCTATCTTCTCTAAATGTCGTTACGCTGCAATTGAGGCTACTGATGCTTTAGTAAACGCTGCTGGTAACTTCTACATTAATGACAAGCCAACTGGTGCTGTTGTTGGTCAACAACCATTTGGTGGTGCAAGAGCTTCTGGTACTAACGATAAAGCAGGTTCTGTATTGAACTTACTTCGTTGGGTTTCTCCAAGAACAATCAAGGAAACTTTTGTTCCAGCTACTGATTATAAATATCCGTTTTTAGGATAATCTAAAATATTTAAAAACGGTTACTCTCAAAAAGACGTAACCGTTTTTTTATTCAATTCAGTGCTTTTTATTAGGATCGTTTGTAAGTAAAACACTACTTAATATTACCCTAACTTATAAAACGTCTAAGTAAAAAATACACTACTATATTTTGCTTTATCATTTTTTCACATTTGAAATAAATGATCCTTATTACCTTCAAAGTACTGGGTTATAATTATTAATTTAAATAGTATAACTCATGTTAAAAAAATTAATTGACAACAAACAATTAGTTATTAATCCTCCTGTATTCATTACTTCAATTTTGCTTATTATCGCTTTAATTGCAGTATGTGTCTTATTCCCTACAAAAGTAGGTTCTTGGTTTGCAATTGCTCAAAATTCTGTAACCACTAATTTTGGTTGGTTCTTTGTGCTAACTGTAAACGTTATTTTAATCTTTGCTATTTATCTTGCGTTTAGCAAGTTTGGTAAAATACGCTTGGGTGGCGAAGATGCCGAACCCGAGTTTAGCAAAGGATCTTGGTTTGCCATGTTATTTAGTACAGGAATGGGAATCGGTATTATGTTCTTTAGTATCGCAGAGCCTGTTTCTCACTTTGGTACTCCTCCCCGCCCGGTAGACAATGAAATTCAAGCAGCTATACAAGCGATGGAATTTACAAGTTTACACTGGGGACTACACGCTTGGGCCATTTATGCAATGGTAGGTTTAGCCCTTGCCTTTTTTGGTTTCAATAGAAAACTTCCAATGACCTTCCGTTCTCTTTTTTACCCTTTCTGGGGAGAGAAAATTCACGGTTGGTGGGGACACGTTATTGACATCTTATCAACATTAGCCACTGTTTTTGGTCTTTCTACTTCTTTAGGTTTAGGAGTTACCCAAATTACTGCCGGACTTAATTATTTATATGGATGGGAAATCTCTCCATTAATGCAAGCCGGAATTATTCTTGTGGTTATTTCAATTGCAACTGTATCTGTATTCTCAGGTTTAGATAAGGGTGTCAAAATTTTAAGTACCGCTAACATGTATATCGCTTCGGTGTTTATGTTAATGATATTTTTCTTAGGGCCAACCTTATTTATATTAAAAGGTTATGTACAAAATACGGGGTCTTATTTAGCTAACTTTATTGATATTAGTACGTGGAACGAAACGTATTTAGGCAATGGTTGGCAGAATGTATGGACTATATTCTACTGGGCTTGGTGGATCGCATGGTCTCCTTTCGTAGGTAGTTTTATTGCACGTATTTCTAAAGGAAGAACAGTTAAAGAATTTATCTTAGGTGTTTTAATCGTACCTGGACTAATTACTTTACTTTGGATGAATGTTTTCGGTGGTAGTGCGTTGGAAATGATTTTATCAGGTGATTTATCAATGGTAACAGCAGTAAAAGAAGATATTTCAACTGCGTTATTTGTGTTCTTAGAACACTTCCCATTGGCTAAATTCCTATCTATTATAGCAATTATTCTTATTTTCTCTTTCTTTATTACATCATCTGACTCTGGGTCTTTAGTTGTAGATAATATTACCTCTGGTAGTTTTGGAGAATCTCCAGTATGGCAAAGAGTTTTCTGGTCATTTACACAAGGTTTTATCGCAATCGTATTACTTTGGGGAGGAGGACTTGATGCTTTGCAAACAGCTGTTATTATAACAGGTCTGCCTTTTGCCGTAATTCTATTAGTGATGTGCTATAGCTTGCAAAAAGGGTTACAAGAAGAATTAAATAAACAGAATAAGAAACAAAAGTCGAAACAAGAAAAAAGTTACAAAGACATTATTTCTGAATTAATCGACGAACAACAAAAATAAAAAGAGATGACAATTAATAAACCTTTAAATGTAATCGTAGGTATTGACTTGTCTGAAATGGACCATTACCTAATTGAATATACACAGGTGTTAGACCATATTTTAAATATTGACAAAGTAACTTTTCTTCATAATTTAAAACTTGGTGAACTACCGAAAGAACTATTACTTCCTGAACGCATTGAATTGATTCAATCGAAAATAGTACAACGTGTTACCAAACAAATAGAAGAGTCTGGAGCAACGTATGCTTTTGAAGTTTTAGTAAAATTGGAAAGTTACTCTGAAATTGCTTTTATCAATATTTCTAAAAAACAGCAATTTGATATGCTTATCTTAGGAAACAAACAAGAGCTGGAAGGAAATGGAGCCTTAGCTCAGAAGTTAATCCGTATTTTGCCTTCTGCGACCTTATTAGTGCCAGAAACATATCACGTACCTATAACAAATATTATTGACGCAATCGACTTCTCTAAGTACACTACGCCTATTATGACGTGGGCTGATCGATTCAAGAATAATTCAAAAGGACAAAAGATTCAACATTCGGCTATTCATATTTCTAAATTGTATTGGGGATTCTACTCAAGTATGACAAATAAAGAAATTGACAAAATATCGAGAGAGGATATTACTGAGAAGAAACAGAAATGGGATAAAAAATATGCCAATTACTCGGATATTGAAATAGTACCTGCTGAGGATAAGAGTATTTCTACGGCTTTATTGCAATATGCAAGAAGACAAAAGGCTGACTTAATGATTTTAGGAGTTAAGGGGTCTACAGGAATAAAAGAAATCTTTATGGGAAGTGTGGCAAACCACCTTTTCCACAAAGCAACAAGTACTTGTTTACTCTTTGTAAAAGAAGCTAAATAAACTAAAAAAGGGCTGCTCAATGAGCAGCCCTTTTTGTTTAGTAAGACACTTGCCTCACTATAGTATTTGAATCCAAACTATCGCTTATTTTACGTGTAAAATAAAGTAGTTTTTCTTTCCTTTTTGTAATAATACGAATTGATTATTAATCAAGTCATTTGTGTTGATAACGTAATCTTCAGCAATCTTTTCTCTGTTTACAGAAATAGAGTTCGCTTGTAAAGAACGACGTGCTTCACCATTAGAAGGTAAGAAGTTAGATTTTCCAGCTAATGCGTCAACAATTGTTAACCCAGCTTCGATATCAGCTCTCTCAATTTCTGCTTGTGGTACACCATCAAATACTTCTAAGAAAGTTTGAGCATCTAATTGCTTCAAATCATCAGAAGTAGAGTTTCCAAACAAAATATTTGATGCTTTAATAGCATTTTCTAAATTCTCAGCTCCGTGAACCATTGTAGTAACTTCAGCAGCTAAACGTTTTTGTAAAACGCGTAAATGAGGTGCTTCTGTGTGCTCTTTTGTTAAAGCTTCAATCTCTTCACGAGAAATGAATGTAAATATTTTGATGTATTTCTCTGCATCTGTATCAGATACGTTAACCCAGTATTGGTAGAATTTGTAAGGAGAAGTATATTCTGCAGATAACCAAATGTTACCACCTTCTGATTTACCAAACTTAGTACCGTCAGCTTTTGTAATTAATGGACAAGTTAAAGCATACGCTTTCTCTCCAATTGTTCTACGGATTAACTCAGTACCTGTTGTAATGTTCCCCCATTGGTCAGAACCTCCCATTTGAAGCGTAATCTTCTCATTTTGGAACAAGTGTAAAAAGTCATATCCTTGTAATAATTGGTAACAGAACTCTGTAAAAGACATACCATCTTGGAACTCTCCATTAAGACGTTTTTTCACAGAATCTTTTGCCATCATATAGTTAACTGTGATGTGTTTACCGATCGTTCTAATAAACTCTAAGAATGAAAATTCTTTCATCCAGTCGTAGTTGTTTACTAAAACAGCAGCATTGTCAGCACCTGAGTTAAAGTCTAAGAAGCGGCTTAACTGATTCTTAATTGCATTTTGATTATGACGAAGCGTTTCTTCATCTAACAAGTTTCTCTCATTAGACTTTCCAGAAGGGTCACCAACCATACCTGTAGCACCACCTACCAAAGCATAAGGCTTGTGCCCTGCTAATTGAAAGTGCTTCAAAAGCATAACACTCACTAAATGTCCAATATGCAATGAATCCGCTGTTGGGTCAATTCCCACATACGCTACACGCATCTGCTCCATCAAATGTTCTTCAGTGCCTGGCATAACGTCGTGGAGCATTCCTCTCCAAGTCACTTCTTCAATAAAATTTTTCATTTAATTATATTTTTCACAAAGATAGCCCAAAACCCTACAGTATGGAATAAAATTCCTCAAACCTTGCTCTTTTATTCGTTTTTTATTTTTATTCATTAGATATTGATAATACGGGCGTTGATTTTTAAGTTTCTCCTATAATTTTTCATATTGTAAAACATATCACTTATTTTTGTCTAAGGATATGATACTAATAACAGGAGCAACAGGTTTAGTCGGTACGCATTTATTGCTACATCTTCTTCAAACAGAAGGTGCGGTTCGCGCTATTTATAGAAATGAGGATAGTATTAAAAAAACGAAATCTTTTTTCTCTTTAAAAAAGGCAGACCACTTATTTCTAAAAATAGAATGGGTAAAAGCTGATATTACAGATATTCCAGCTTTAGAAGAGGCTTTTCAAAATATTGAGTATGTATATCACTGTGCTGCGCTTGTTTCTTTTGACCCAAGGGATGAAAAAAACCTGCGTAAGACGAATATTGAAGGCACAGCAAACTTAGTAAACCTATCGATTGACTTTAAAATTAAGAAATTCTGCTTTGTTAGTTCTATCGCTGCATTGGGAGAGACCTTAAAAAAAGACAATATCATTACAGAAAAAACAGATTGGAATCCTGAACTTTATCACAGTGACTATGCTATTACAAAGTATGGGGCTGAAATGGAGGTTTGGCGTGGTACACAAGAAGGTTTAAATGTAGTAATCGTTAACCCAGGTATAATCTTTGGTGTTGGCTTTAATAACGAAGGAAGCAACGAATTCTTTCACAAGGTTTCTAAAGATTTCCCTTTTTATACGAAGGGAATGGCTGCTATAGTTAGTGCAACAGATGTAGTGAAAGCAATGACGTTACTAATGCAAAGTGATATTGTAAACGAGCGATTTACATTGGTTTCAGATAATATCAGTTACCAAGATCTTATCAATGATATTGCGGACTTAATGGGAAAGAAAAGACCAACTATCAACGCAACAGTTACACATTGTAATTTAGCTTGGAGATTGGATTATTTTGTTTCTATGGTAACCCGAAAAAAAAGAAGCTTTACACGATCAATCGCGCAAGCTTCTCATTCTAAATATATTTATAATAACTCAAAAGTAATTCAAGCTATTTCATTTCAGTTTGAACCTATTCAAGTTTATTTGCCTCAAGTAGCTGCTTATCATCTTCAGAAGTCTTTTTAGTTATTGAGTCAATCTGCTGTAATCTATGCATTAAATCTTCTCTCAACTCTTTAGCTTCTCTTTGTTTAGCTTCCAACTCTTCTTCTTCTTTTGCAATTAATGAGTCTGTTTTTACTTTTAAAGCTTCAAGTTTTCTATTAATATTCTCTTGCATATTGTGATAAACACCTTCTTTCAATTCGATGTAATACTTATTGTTTTCAACAAAAGTTAGGCTATCAATATCATATTTTTTCAATATAGAATTCATATTCAATTGAGGCATACTATCTTCTCTTGAATAAGCACTTACACTTTCAATAGAATACAATAAAGACATATCAAATAGAATATCCTCCATTTTCTGTTCTTCAATAAAAGGGGTTGGTTTCTTTGCTTCGTTACTACACGAACCCAAAACTAATGCTGCTAATATTACTAAAAACTTATTCATTTATATCTTTTTATCTAACAAACAATAAACGTTGTCCTTTATGCTCTTCTTTCACTTGTCCGTTTTCGTAAGCTAAAAACCCATTGACAAATGTATGTGTGATTTTAGAACTAAATTGTTCTCCTTCAAATGGAGACCATCCACATTTATATAAAATATTTTCTTTACTTACTTCCCAAGATTGCTCTGTATCAACAATAGCGATATCTGCGTGATAACCTTCTTTAATAAACCCTCTTTTTTCAACTTGGAATAATATAGCCGGATTATGTGCTGTTTTCTCTACAATTGTTTCAATTGACAATCTACCTTGTTTATGAGCTTCAAACAAAGAAACCAAAGCGTGTTGAACTAATGGTCCTCCAGACGGAGCAGAAGTATATGCTTTACTTTTTTCTTCAAGTGTATGAGGAGCGTGGTCAGTAGCAATCACATCAATACGTCCATCATTCAATGCTTTCCATAAACCTTCTTTATCTTGCTCTGTTTTTACAGCAGGGTTCCACTTAATAAAGTTACCTTTTTTATCGTAATCTTTATCTGTAAACCAAAGGTGGTGAACACAAACCTCTGCAGTGATCTTTTTATCTTTTAAAGGAATGTCATTTCTAAACAATTCAGTCTCTTTAGCAGTAGATACGTGAAATACGTGTAACCTTGCTCCAGTTTTCTTAGCCAACTCAATTGCTTTAGAAGACGAAATGTAACAAGCCTCTTCACTTCTAATAATTGGGTGATACTTAACCGGAATATCATCACCATATTGCTCTTTGTATTGTGCTAAATTTCTTTGAATAGTTCCTTCATCTTCCGCGTGAACAGCGATAAGCATTGATGTACTTGAAAAGATTTTCTCTAAAACATCTTGATTATCAACTAACATATTCCCAGTAGAAGACCCTAAGAACAATTTAATCCCAGCAACATTTCTTGGGTTTGTTTTTAAAACTTCTTCTAAGTTATCATTTGTTCCCCCCATCATAAAAGAGTAGTTAGCAAATGACTTTGTTGATGCTATTTGATATTTATCCTCTAAAATTTCTTGCGTAACAGCATTAGGAACTGTATTTGGTTGTTCAATAAAAGAAGTAATTCCCCCTGCAATAGCAGCACGAGATTCAGACTCGATATCACCTTTATGCGTTAACCCAGGTTCTCTAAAGTGAACTTGGTCATCAATCATACCAGGAATTACATAACTTCCTTTAGCATCAATAACTTGAACATCATTAGATACCTCGATAGAAGAACCAATTTTAGCAATTACCCCATCTTTAATTAAAATATCAGCATTAAAAATCTGACCTTCATTAACAATTTTTCCATTGGTAATTAAATAGTGTGTCATTATAGTGTGTTTAGTAATTTGCGTAATCGTAGATTAATAACGCCAAAAATAGCTTCCTTTATAATTCCCCCAGACATTTTTGACTCACCTCTTGTACGGTCAGTAAAAATGATTGGTACTTCAGTTATCGGGAAGTTTTTAACGAAAGTTCTATATTTCATTTCAATCTGAAAAGCATATCCTACAAAGCGTATTTGATTAAAATCAAAACTTTCAAGAACTTGACGAGAGAAACAAACAAAACCAGCAGTTGTATCTTTAATATTCATTCCTGTTATCATTCTAACATAAATAGAAGCACCATAAGATAACAATACGCGGTTTAAAGGCCAATTAACCACATTTACTCCCGTAACATAGCGAGAACCAATTGAGAGTCCCTGATTAAGTTTACAAGCCTCTAAAAGCTTTCCTAAATCATTTGGATTATGAGAAAAGTCTGCATCCATCTCAAAAATATATTGGTATTCTCTATTTAGAGCCCAACGAAATCCGTGTACATAAGCAGTCCCCAACCCATTCTTTCCCTCTCTCTTTTCAAGAAATAGACGGTTCGCGTATTTATTTTGTAGTTTAAGCACAGCATCAGCCGTACCATCCGGTGAGTTATCATCTACAATCAGAATATGAAATTGCTGAGGCTGAGCCATTACAGCATCAATAATCAACTCAATATTTTCAATTTCATTATACGTAGGTATAATGACTAATCCTGATTCCATTTTATAATTGGTTTGCCACAAAAATAACCTTTTTCTATAAAGTTAGCACTTAAATAAAATACAAAGTGAACCCAATCCATTTTTTTGCTAATTTTGTAGGCATTATGGAGAATATAATTTTATTAGACCGCATAATTCCAAATAAAGATTGGGCTACAGCTTTATTCTTTATAGGGTTTTCTATTATTGCATTTAATAAAACAATCTTCGGTGTACGTTTTGCTGAATTTACAAGACTTGCCGTATCAGATAAATATTTAAAAATATACAAAGACAATACTAACTTACGAAATAGTTTTACACTGTCTTTTTTATTAGTACAACTATTATCTGTAACCTTCTTTATTCAAATAGTATTAAAATCATTTGAAGTAATTCCCTTTTACACATTTACTTCCTTTTTACAAATTCTAAACTTTACTGCAACTTTTATTATAGGAAAATATCTAATTGATAAAATCATTTCAATAACATTTGGCATAGAAGAATTTGCAGATGCATTAAACCTCCAAAAAGCAACTTATAGAAACTATATTGGAATGTTACTCTTGGGAGTTGATGTTTTACTTTTCTATAACAATATTAGCAATAAGATTATTATTGCAACTATTCTTTTTGCATTAATAGCAACAAATACCCTTTTATACATAGTTTTTATAAAAAACAATCAAAAATCAATATTAAATAAGTTGTTCTATTTTATTTTGTATCTTTGCACCCTTGAAATAGCCCCTTATTTTTTATTGTATTTCTGGTTTAAAAATATGGGAGCAATATAAGAAAGTACAATTATGAAAGTGAAAACAATTTTGGTTTCTCAACCAGAGCCTAAAGTAGAAAACTCACCTTACTTTGAATTAGAACAAAAATACAAGGTAAAAATTGACTTTAGACCCTTCATCCACGTGGAAGGTGTTTCAGCCAAAGAGGTAAGACACCAAAAAATTGATCTAGCCAATTTTACCGCGATTATTTTAACAAGTAAAAATTCTGTAGATCACTTCTTTCGGGTTGCTGAAGAAATGCGTTTCAAAATACCTGAAACACTTAAGTATTTTTGTCAATCAGAAGCAGTAGCATATTACTTACAAAAGTATGTTGTTTACCGCAAAAGAAAGATTTATGTAGGTCAAAAAGATTTTACTGAATTAGCACCATTGATCAAAAAGTATAAAGATGAAAAATTCTTATTACCTGCATCTGATCAATTAAACAGTGATGTACCAGCTACATTAAATGAACTAAAAGTAAATTGGACACCAGGAACTTTTTACAGAACAGTAATGAGTGATCTGTCTGATTTAGCTGATGTTAAATACGATGTATTAGCATTCTTTAGTCCAACAGGAATTAAATCTTTATTCAAGAACTTCCCGGACTTTACACAAGATAATACTCGTATTGCTGTATTTGGAACTTCTACTCAGAAAGAAGCTCTTGATAACGACTTAAGAGTTGATATCATGGCTCCTGCACCTGAGACTCCATCTATGACAATGGCTCTTGAAAAGTATATTCAAAAAGTGAATAAATAATTATAAAAAAACCTCTATGGAAATCCATAGAGGTTTTTTTATGATTATAATTAGAGCAAAAAAAAGCTTGCAATGTAATTTGCAAGCTTTTTTTATATAAAAGTATATTATAACTGTGGACCAGCAGCAACTAATGCTTTTCCTTCTGCATTGTTTGAATACAATTCGAAGTTCTTAACAAATAATGCAGCTAAATCTTTAGCTTTTTCTTCCCATTCAGAAGCATCCTCATAAGTATTACGTGGATCTAAAATGTTAGTATCTACTTCTTCTAAAGCTGTTGGAACAGCAAAGTTGTAAATAGGAACAATTGTAGTTTCAGCTTTCTCGATAGAACCATCTAAGATACGATCGATAATTGCTCTTGTATCTTTAATAGAAATACGTTTTCCAGTACCATTCCATCCTGTGTTTACCATATATGCAGTAGCATTGTGCTCCTCCATTTTCTTAACTAATTCTTCACCGTATTGCGTTGGGTGTAGAGATAAGAAAGCTTTACCGAAACAAGCAGAGAATGTAGGCTCTGGTTTAGTAACTCCACGCTCAGTACCTGCTAACTTAGCAGTAAATCCTGATAAGAAGTAGTATTTAGTTTGTTCTGGAGTTAACTTAGACACTGGAGGCATTACACCAAAAGCATCAGCAGTTAAAAAGATAACTTTAGTTGCATGTCCTGCTTTAGAAACAGGCTTAACAATGTTATCAATATGATCAATTGGGTAAGATACACGTGTATTTTGTGTAACAGAACCGTCATTAAAGTCAATTTTTCCGTTAGCATCAACAGTAACGTTCTCTAACAAAGCATCACGACGAATAGCACCAAAAATATCTGGTTCATTCTCTTGGCTTAAGTTAATTGTTTTTGCATAACATCCACCTTCGAAGTTGAATACACCTTCATCATCCCATCCGTGCTCATCATCACCGATTAATTCACGTTTTGGGTCAGTAGATAAAGTTGTTTTACCTGTACCAGAAAGACCAAAGAAAACAGCAACATCACCATCTTGTCCTTTATTAGCTGAACAGTGCATAGCAGCCATTCCTTTTAAAGGCAAGTAGTAGTTCATCATTGCGAACATTCCTTTTTTCATCTCTCCACCGTACCAAGTACCACCAATAACTTGTACTTTCTCAGTCAAATTAAATGCAACATAAACTTCAGAGTTTAATCCAAAATCTTTGTACTCTTTGAAAGTAGTTTTTGATCCGTTCATTACTACGAAGTCAGGCTCACCAAAGTTAGCTAACTCTTCTTTCGTTGGACGAATAAACATATTCGTAACGAAATGAGCTTGCCAAGCCACTTCCATAATAAATCTAACTTTTAAACGAGTGTTTTCGTTAGCACCACAAAAAGCATCAACTACATACAATTTCTTTCCAGATAATTGTTTTACAGTGTTAGCTTTTAATGCATCCCATGTTTTGTTGTCAATTGGCTTGTTGTCATTTGGAGACTCAGGAGAATTCCACCAAATTGTGTTTTCTGTTACTGAATCTTTAACAATGTACTTGTCTTTAGGAGAACGTCCTGTAAACTCACCTGTCATTACATTAACAGCACCAAGTTCAGTCACTACACCTTTGTCATACCCTGTAAGATTTGGGTTTGTTTCTTCATTATATAAAACGTCGTAAGAAGGATTATAAATTACTTCTACAACATCTTTAATACCATATTTTTCCAGTGAAATTGATTCAGAATTATCCATTTTCATTATTTATGTTGTGTATTAATTTGTTTGCAAACTTAGAAATAAATTTAAAATATAAATATACAAAAGAATTATTTAATAGCATCTTTCGATTTAAGTGCCTGAATACCAATATATATCCAAGCTGCTATAAATAAAACTCCGCCGATAGGTGTTATTGGACCGATTACTCTTAAGTCAATAGAAATCAAGTCTTTAAAGGTAAGTAGATAGATAGAACCTGAGAAAAACAATATCCCCAACAAAACCAAGTACATAGCTGTTTTTTTAGCCTTGTCTGAAATAAAACTACATAGTCCTATAAAAAGTAAGAATATTGCGTGATACATTTGGTAGCGCACACCCACTTCAAAGGTAGCAACCTGCGTTTCTGTAACCACTTTTCGTAATCCATGAGCTCCAAACGCTCCTAAAATGATACCTATAGCTCCTATAAAGGCAGCTATAGCAATAACTTTACGTCCCATCGATTTTTCTTTCAAATATACAACTTATCATACAAACTGTTAAAGTTTTTTTCACTAAAGAATTTTGACAGCTTCAAGAAATCATTATTTTCGTATATTCATAAACTAACCAACATATTATGACTAAAGAAATTCTAATTATTGGAGCTGGTAGATCGAGTTCCTCTTTAATTAAGTATTTACTTGAAAAATCAACAATAGAAAACCTCCACTTAACCATTGGAGACCTATCGTTAGAATTGGCAAAACAAAAAGCTATGGACCACCCTAATGCAACGCCTATTCAATTTGATTTATTCAACGAACAAGAAAGACAAGCTCTTGTTAATAAAGCAGACATTGTCATTTCAATGCTTCCTGCCGCCTTACACATTGAACTTGCAAAAGACTGTATCAAGTTTAAAAAACACATGGTTACTGCTTCGTATATTAGTGAAGCAATGCAAGAATTAGATCAACAAGCAAAAGAAAACAACCTTGTTTTTATGAATGAAGTTGGTCTTGATCCAGGTATTGACCATATGAGTGCTATGAAAATTATCCACGAAATAAAGAATCAAGGAGGTAAAATACTTTCTTTTGAGTCGTTTTGTGGAGGACTTATCGCTCCTGAATCTGACAATAACCTGTGGAATTACAAATTTACATGGAATCCAAGAAATGTTGTCTTAGCCGGACAAGGTGGTGCAGCGAAATTCCTACAAGAAGGACAATACAAATACATTCCTTATAATAAAGTATTCAGAAGAACAGAATTTCTAAACATTGAAGGATACGGCAAATTTGAAGCTTATGCCAATCGAGATTCCTTAAAATACCAACAAGCGTATGGACTTGATGATGCTAAAACAATTTTTAGAGGTACGATTAGAAGAGTTGGCTACTCGCGTGCTTGGAATCTTTTTGTAGAGCTTGGAGTTACTGATGACACATACAAAGTTGATAATTCGGAGAATATGACTTACCGTGAGTTTATCAATCTTTATTTACCATACCATCCAACAGATACAGTTGAAACCAAATTACGCCTTGCTTTAGGTATTGACCAAGATGATATTGTTTGGGAAAAACTCTTAGAACTTGATCTTTTCAACGCTACTAAAAAAATTGGTTTAAAAAATGCTTCACCTGCTCAAATTTTAGAGAAAATCCTAAACGACTCGTGGACTTTAGATGAACAAGATAAAGATATGATTGTTATGTACCATAAAATCGGTTATTTACTTGGTAGTGAAAAGAAACAAATTGACTCTACAATGATCTGTATCGGCGATAACCAAGTTTATACTGCAATGGCAAAAACCGTAGGATTACCTGTAGCCATCGCTGCTTTAAAAATTTTAAAAGGAATTATAAATACCCCAGGAGTACAAATGCCAATCAAAGAAGAGGTTTACCTTCCAATCTTAGAAGAGTTACAAGAAAATGGTATTATATTCAACGAATACGAAGTACCTTACGAAGGTTATTAATTGCTCTTTTTCCCCTTTACACAAGGGGAAAATATCTTAAATATTATATATGAAGTTACTATTTACATTTATTTGTTCTGCTATTATCTCGGTCGTAAGCTTTGGACAAAACATCAATTACGCTTACTTTGAGTTATCACAAGATTCAAAAAACGTTCAAAACATTGTATTAGAAATAGATGATCTTATTTTTAATATCTATCAAAATGGAACAGACTTTACTTTTAATCAAAAGCGTCCTCAGTTTAAAAGAGACGACTATTACGACTACTTTGATCCTGAACTTGACTACATTTCAAGAAACAACTCTGTAGAATATTACACCAATACATTTGATGAATACTTAAAAAACCGCGTCAAAAGAATAAACAATCTAAACATTGCTTACCTTGATCGCTTTAGTATGTATAACAATGGTAAAATAAAAAACATCGGTTCTATTTCTTTTGAATACTACGACCGATTCGATTGGAGTGAATTAGAAGGAAAAATAAAGAAAATAGGACCTTATAAAATAACTTATTACGACCGTTTTGATCGTAAAGAATTAGAAGGAAAGGTAAAATCTATTGGCGATGTAACATTAGAATACTATACTGTATTCGACGGTAACGGAATACCTGGCAAACTTAAAAGAACAAAAGGCAACACGAAAACTATGCACGTAATGCCTGCTCCATCATATATTCCGTATTAATAAACTATTTCGGAATAGCTTGAATTAACTTTTTAGTATAATCTTTTTTAGGGGAACGATACAAGACATCTGCTTCAGCAATTTCTTCTATCTCCCCTTTATTCATTACAAGAATATTGTCCGACATATATTTAACAACAGCTAAATCGTGAGAAATGAATATATATGTAAATCCAAAGTTTTCTTTCAGTTCATTCAACAAATTCAACACTTGTGCTTGAACAGAAATATCCAATGCAGATACAGACTCGTCACAGATGATTAACTTTGGTTGTACGGCAACTGTTCTTGCAATACCGATACGCTGTCTTTGTCCTCCTGAAAATTCGTGAGGATATCTGTCACACACACTTTCATCTAACCCTACTCGTTCCAAAATATCAATCACTTTCGCTTTTCTCTCTTTATCAGAAGCGTATAACTTATGAACAACCATTGGCTCTAAAATAGCCTCTCCCACTGTTTTACGGGGATTTAATGAAGAATACGGATCTTGAAAAATAATTTGAATATCTTTTCTAAGTGCACGAAACTCGCTACTACTCAATTTAGCAATATCTTTTCCTTTGTAAAATATTTCTCCTTTTGTAGCTTTATCTAACTGCAAAATCACGTTTCCAAGAGTCGATTTCCCACAGCCACTTTCTCCTACCAAACCAAGCGTTTCTCCTTCATAAATATCAAAATTGATGTCTTTTAAAGCGTGAAAAACTCCTTTCTTAAATAAGCTACCTGCTGTAATGTAATCTTTATAGATATTCCTTACGCGCAACAATGGCTCACCACTGTACAGCTGTTGATGCATTTGCTGTCTTTCTTCATCAGAAATAACATCATTAACAACCTTATTATCTAAAAAATCCTGAATAGTAGGCAACCTCTTTAATCGTTCATCCATAGAAGGACGAGAAGCTACCAACGCCTTAGTATATAATTCTTTTGGTTGATTGAAGACTTCAGAAGACACTCCTTGTTCAACAATATCCCCCTTATACATCACTAATAAACGATCACTAATTGCAGAAACAAGATTCAAATCGTGAGAAATAAACAAAATACTCATCTGTGTTTCTTGTTGCAATTCCTTCAATAAACTAATAATTTCATTCTGAACAGTAACATCTAACGCAGTAGTTGGCTCATCTGCTATAAGCAAAGAAGGCTTACAAGCAATAGCCATAGCAATCATAACACGTTGCTTTTGACCACCTGATATTTGATGAGGATATTTGTTATAAACTTCTTTAGGATAAGGCAATTTTACTTTTTCAAATAAACTAACCACCTCTTTCTTAAGTTCAGAACCACGTAAATCTGTGTGTTCTACTAAAATTTCAGACACTTGTTCACCACAAGTAATAGAAGGATTTAGAGCACTCATCGGCTCTTGAAATATCATAGCAATTTCCTTTCCTCTTAAAGAGCGAAATTCACTATCCGATAAATGAGTAATATTTTGGTTTTTATAAAAAATATCTCCTTTAGAAATGCGAGAATTTTCTTTTGGTAATAAGCCCATTAAGGCTAATGAAGTAACGGATTTACCAGATCCTGACTCTCCTACTACACCCAATATTTCATTAGGCATTATATCAAAAGTACTACCCTTAATAATGGTATTCCATACTTTTTCCTTTAAGAAATCGATTTGTAAATTACTTACAGATAAAATAGGGGTTACATTGTCCATTATTACTTTTGATAAAACGTGATTAACAAAAATAATATAATAATTGTGATATAGATCTCTATTGATACGAAAGCTTGTAAACAATAAAATCTATACCACAATTTTCATATAGACAACCACCATATTAAGCTACTTTTACTTGATCATATTCTTTAACCAAAGTAACAACTGTTGGTGTTTTTTCTTTAAAATTACTAAATACAGGACACGCCAATTTCACTGCATCCATCCATTCTTTAAGTACTACAATTGAAGCCTCTGTAGTTGGCTTAACCATTACATCAATTCTTTTAAACTGTTGGATATCCTCTTCTGTTAAATCCTTTAGATTCACTTCACCAGAAACTTCAATTTGAATAGATTTCAAATCTAACCCTAAAGTTTTACCGATTAAATTACCAATTGCGTGAATACTTCCCGCTAATTTAGCAAGTAACAATTCACCTGAATTAGCATTTTCATCTCTTACTAATTCTCTACCATCCTTCACTGTAAAAGAAAAATTAGCCGTTTTTACTGCAAATTGTTGTTCTCTTACTGAAAATCCCAAAACTTTTAAAACTTGTTTCCCCATCTCTTTTTTAATTAATTCAATTACTAAATATTATATATAAAAAAAGGTTCTTTTAGCACACATACCAAAAGAACCCTCTATCAATTCATAGCTTTACAGCTTACTTACAAATAAATCAAGATATCACATTTGGCAACACACGCACAGGCGAGGTATGTACAAGACACATCCACTTATACGACGGCATAAACGATAAATAATTAATAATTGATTTCATTTGTAATTCTTATTAGTTCAAAAAAAAAGCCCCTGTTATATACAGAGGCCATCGATTTATATTTTTAAATATTCAAAATATTATAATACAGATAGCCTAAGCTGAAATGGAAGTACCATCAACTTAATCGAAGACCATGAATATGTTTGAATATTTTTCACTTTTATATCTTTATTTGTTTCAAAAATAGTAAAAATATATTTTAGCACCTACTACTGAACTAAAAATTTTAATATTTTTTTAACTTACACAGATAAAATCTCATCTTCAGTCAACAATTCCTCTTGTCTAAACTTAAGCAAAACTTGTGCCACAGCAACGACATCTTTTTCACAATAAATGATAATTCTATCTAAATTTTTCTCTTTATAGTACACTCTTGCGACCTCACTACCATCTATATCGTCTTTTGGAGAAGGAATGCCTAAAATTTTAGTCAAAAGTCGCAAAGATGTATAATTTTTAAAATCTCCTAACTTCCACAATTCCATTGTATCTAAGTGTTGAACCTCCCACGGTTTTTTCCCAAAAACACGCAACTTATTGGGGATTTTAACCCCATTTATCAACATTCGTCTAACTAAAAAAGGAACATCGAATTCCTTGATATTATGGCCACATAACAGCTTTTCTACACCTCCAAAATACCCTTCTAATAAATTCGCGAAATTCACCAGTAATTCCTTTTCTTCACCTGCATAACTTGTTGTTCTAAATTGGCGCTCTCCATTCTTGTAAACAAAGTATCCAACCGAAATACAAATGATCTTTCCGAATTCTGCCCATATACCCGCTTTATCATAAAATTCTTCTGCTGTAAATTCATCCTTGCGTTGATATGCAGTCTTCGCTTCATACAACATTTTCATTTCATCATCTAATTCAGAAAAATCAGCACATTCAGGTACTGTTTCAATATCTAAAAACAAAAGGTTTTCAAGAGATAGTCTATCAATCATACGTTTATTTTTTAGTCTGTTCCATCATATTATATGCTTCATCAATATACAAGTAAAGATCATTGCTATGCGGATCTTCTTCTGTTTGCAAACCTTTAATATGACCAAGGCGAACAATAACAACATTGTCTTTCGGAGAAACAATTACAAATTGTCCTAAATGCCCTCTCATATAAAAGAAATCTTGTCCCCTATGCTTTACCAGCCACCAACCATAACCATACTCTGGTCCATTAGCAAACTGTTGTGTAATTGACTTTGCTACAAAAGTACTATCTAAAATCTGCTCACCATTCCACTTTCCATAATCTTTGTACAATTTTCCAAATCTTGCAAAATCACGCGCATTACTCGTAAAACAACAATACGATTTTTCAACCCCATCTCCTTCGTGATCTATTTGCCACAAGGCAGGCAACTCAGCCCCCATTGGTTTCCAGAAATATTCTGATACATAATCTGACAAGTACCTACCTGTTGCTTTCTCCAAAACCATTGTCAACAATTCCGTATCGCCACTTTTATAAATAAACTCCTGTCCCGGCTTGTCCTTTATCTCAATCCCCAACATCACATCTCGCAAGTTTTTATCAAAATAAACTCTTGTCATAACAGAAAACGCACTATAATACGACTCATCCCAATCCATTCCAGAAGACATCGTAGACAAATCTCCTACCGTTAGTTCATCTTTATACTTCCCTTTAATCTCAGGCAAATAATTAACCACAGGTTCATCCAAACTCTTAATCTCTCCTCGTTGCAAAGCCTTTCCTAAAGCGGCAGAAACAACACTTTTAGCCATTGAAAACGAATTCGTATAAGAATCCTTTCCGTAACCATCATAATAACTCTCGTGCCATATACTATCATTTTTAATAATCACATAAGCTATTGTCTCTAACTCTTTGTGTGTTTGCTCCAACTTTTCACTTGGCTTAACCGTATTATACTCTTTAGAAACAGGCCAAGGCTGACCAACTGCATTCTCTATCTTTCGAGTAGGGAAATATTTGTAATCGTCTAAAAAAGCAGTTTTATACCCATTAAAATAGATTGTGCGAACGGCTGTAAATAAATAATCTACTTTAAAAATATAAGCAAGTGCAATAATTGCTATCACTATAACAGCAAACCACTTTAAAAACTTTGCGAAGAACTTCATAATAATCATAATTGGTTGAATTATATAAATTTAGACAAATAAAACTTCCTCAACGATACTATCTGAAAATATTCCCAACATTATCGAAAAGAATTATCTTTGCACTCACGACAATAACATTATCGGATTAATATGCATTTTATATCACCTCAATTAGAAAAATACGCAGCAGATCATACAGAAAACGAACCTGTATCATTAGCTAACTTAGATAAAGAAACACACCGTAAAGTATTACAACCAAGAATGCTTAGCGGACACTTTCAAGGGCGCTTTTTAAGCATTGTTACAAAACTTATCAATCCTAAACACATTTTAGAGATTGGAACTTTTACAGGATATGCAACATTGTGTTTAGCGGAAGGGTTACAAGAAGGAGGTACAATTGATACAATTGACATCAAAGAAGAGTTAATCGACTTTCAACGCAAGCATTTTGACGCATCTCCCTATGGAGCTCAAATACATCAACACTTAGGTAGTGCGTTAGACATTATCCCTACCTTAGACAAGAAGTTTGACTTAGTTTTTATTGACGCTGACAAACCTAACTATTCTAACTACTTTCATCTTATTATCGACAAGATGAATAAAGGAGGAGTTATTCTTTCTGACAATGTTTTATGGTCAGGAAAAGTTTTAGAAGAAATTCAGGAAAACGATAAAAGTACAGTTGAAATCGACAAATACAACAAACTTTTAAAAGACGATCCGAGAATCGAAACAATACTATTACCTATCAGAGATGGTTTAACAATCTCAAGAGTAAAATAAACAAAAAGGGCTTGATTTTCATCAAGCCCTTTTTCGTTATATATCTTAAACTAATTTGTCTTTATATTTTACTTCTATCCATTTAAACAACTGATAGAATAATGTTCCGAATACTACACCAGCACACATACCTACGAAAATATCTCCTGGGAAGTGCATTGACAAATAGATTCTACTAAATGAAAACACTAAAGGGAAGATAAATACTAAAAATGCGTATTTATAATATCTTCTCAAAATTAAAAACAAGAACAACATTGTTGCTGTTGAGTTAGAAGCGTGTCCTGAGAAAAAACTCAACGTTGGACTACACTTAACAATACGCAACATATCTTTAATGTCTTCCGTATTACAAGGTCTTGGTCTTGCAACCGTATACTTAACCAAATTTGTCATTTGATCTGTAAACGCAATCAAACAAGCTAAACAAAGTAAAATAACACCTAACTTTTTAATCGAAACCTTTTTGTAAACCGTATATAAAAGGAGAAGAAAAAAAGGCAACCAGTTAATTTGTTTTGTGATAAACAACCAAAACGGATCATACGTTGGCGATCCTATATTGTTTAGCGCAATCATTAACTCTTTGTCAAATTGTACTAATGTTTCTAACATTAACTTTGTCTTTTAATTGGTCCTGTAATACTCTCTAAGTCCTCTTTTTGCTTTTCAATCTCTTGTTGAATATCTTTCATTGGATTGATATCTACATCAAAAGTTTCTTTTATATCTTTCGTAATACCCGATTGATCAGCTGTTTTATTAATTTCTTGTTTGATGTCGTTAGTAGCGTTTTTCAACTGCGCCATAAACTTACCAAATGTGCGCGCCATCTCAGGCACTTTATCAGAACCAAACAACATTAGTATAATTACTATGATGAAAAATAACTCACCACCACCGATTCCGAACATATCACTCTATTTTACAAGTTTATAAGGCTACAAATCTACAAAGTTTATTAATTTATAGCACAATAATTTAGAAAAGCATTTGTTAAACTATTGAATTAATTTACTCTTTTTATCCTCTTCTAATTTTTCACGTATTAATTCCAAAAACTCTAAAGCTAATTCACCTGTACGTGTTTCCACTGCATTTTTATTTGGAACAGAAGCGTTTAGCACAGATGACATCAATTCATCTGTCGCTACATAGTAAGCAAAACCAACCAAATAGTCTTTCGGAATACTATAATCCTCATTTAATTTCTCTTCAGGAATCATCCTTAAAAATTTCTCTTTACGCATTTCCTGTTTCTCATAAACCAAAGCTTTCTTCAGCATTTTTGTTCTACCAGAAATCCAGTTAACAACAGCATCAATTGGAATTAAACCACTTCCTGATGTTGCAGTGTACAGTCGTCTCTCTGCTGGCGTATATTTCTTTATGCCTTTTGGTACAATGCCAAGTGATTCTGAACTAATCTTTGTAATTACAATCTCATCTAATTCTGTATAAAGTTCATTAGCCTCTAAGGGAAATAAAACAATATCACGTTTCAAATCCACATCATCTATTGCGTGTCTGTAACCAATAAAAAAAGCACCAGAAAACATAACTGTATCAGTCTCCCTCACCATCATATTAAAATACCCACCTTTCTCAGTAGTTAACGATTCTCCTGTATTTATATTAGAAACATAAATTCCTTCTAATCTTTTTGAGCGAGAAACAACTTTCCCACTTATCATTTTACGCTCTTGTGCTTCTACGTAAGAAAAGCTAAATACAAATAAAAGCGCTAAAAATATTCTCATCATACATTTATATACTTAAAAGTAAAAATATCCTATTCCCAAAGACTTTGAAACTTTATCAAAGCAAACTTATGTTAAATCTATAACCAACCCCATTATAGACAATTGTATGCCCTGTATTAACAATATCTACATTTTGTTATGTAATAAACTAAAACATAATTATATTGTCTCAACGAATTTTTAAAAGAAGAATTAGAAATCCTTAATTACAATTAAACGAACTATTTTTGTAAAAATTACTATCATTATGAAAAATATTATAATTGCAAGTACTTCTACTGTTTACAATAGTGACTATTTAGCTTACTTATTACCTACATTAGAAGAACACTTCAAGCATACAAATACTATCTTATTTATTCCTTATGCACGTCCAAGTGGCATTTCTCACGACGATTATACAGCAAAAGCAAAAGAGGCTTTTAAAAAAATAGGGAAAGACGTTAAAGGAATTCACGAATTTGAAGACCCTATTCAAGCTGTAAAAGAAGCAAAAGGTATTTTTACAGGAGGAGGAAATACATTCTTACTTGTTAAACAATTATATAGAACAGAAACAATTACTGCTATTCAAAATGCGGTAAATAACGGAACACCTTATTTAGGATGTAGTGCTGGTAGTAATATATGCGGACTAACAATGGAAACAACCAATGATATGCCTATCACTTATCCCCCTTCATTTAAAACATTTGGGTTTGTACCTTTCAATATCAACCCGCATTACTTAGATCCGATTGAAGGTTCTACACATATGGGAGAAACAAGAGAAACGAGAATTAATGAATTTCACACCTTAAACACCCAACCTGTTGTAGGCCTTAGAGAAGGAAGTTGGATTGAAGTAAAAGGAGATTCTTTTGTTTTAAAAGGAACACTTACTGCGCGTATTTTCGAACAAGGAAAAGAAGCCATTGAAATTGCCCCAGAAACAGAATTAAATTACTTAAAATAAAAAAGAGTCCTTGGGTTACTACTCAAGGACTCTTTTTGCATATTATTGTTTACAAAAAAAGCCTAAGAAAACTTAGGCTTTAGAGCGGAAGACGAGGCTCGAACTCGCGACAACCAGCTTGGAAGGCTGGAGCTCTA
>NZ_JBBPHM010000028.1:0-29390 GCF_038039755.1 Myroides sp. C1519 | reverse complement strand
AAGATGGAAAAGGAGATACAATCACAAGTATTAATACCAATGCAAATGCTATTGCATTTGATAACAGTACTAATGGCTTTACATCAACAAATGTACAAGAGGCATTAGAAGAATTAAAGACTACAGTAGATAATACAAAAGGTGATTTATCATTAGCAGGAGGACTTGAATTTGTAACAGGAGTAAATGGAACTGATAAGTTATTAGCTGATGCCGGTATCCAAATTGCAGATAAAGGAATTACCACTGATAAAATTAAACCAGGAATAGATGGACAAATTTTAGTAACAGAAGGAACAGGAGATACAGCTACAACTAAGTGGATTAATAAAAAGTCTGCTACTTCTAATACTCTTGTGACTAGGGAAACAGCTATAGTAAGTTCTGTTAATGGAGTAGAGGCAGAGTTAATTTTAGAAGGAGATGCTGTACTAAAAGAAGGTAAAACTGTAGTACAAGCTATCCAAGGTACGCTAGTTAGTGATACTCAACCTTCTAATGCACAAACGTTAATTTATGACCAAACAACAAAAGCTTGGATTCCAGGAACACCAGATGTAACAGTTGATAAGGTAGTTGATGCTAAAACATTAACAACAGATGGTGTAATTGTTATAGGTACTGATAGTAATGCAATAGCAACAACAGCTACTAAATCATTATTAACAGATGTTAAACTAAATATTGCTAATAATAAAATTACAACAGATCATATCCAAAATGGAACGATAAAACCGGAAGACATAGCTAATGCAGGTAATAATCAAGTATTGGTTACAGATAATACAGGAGCTCCTACTTGGAAAAATCAGACTGATGTAGGAGAGATAGTTACAGCGAATAATGGACTTACTAAAACAGACACTAATATCCAATTAGGAGGTTTACTAACTAAAAAAACAGCTATTAATACTACTACTGATAATACGCTTGCTTTAACGGGGCTTGACAAGAAAAAAACGCAAGCAGTTAATGAAAGTGAGGGGGTTACTCAGCATTTATTAGCAGTAGATAAAAATGGAGACATTATAAAAGCTTTAAAAGCAGCAATGCCTAAGTTCTTCTATATGCCTTCAGTCATGGTTCCTACGGCAGAGAGTCAAGCTCAACAAGAAGGTGTTGCATATAATAATGCAACTCGTACAGGTACAATAGATATGTATGCTATTTATAAGAAACAATTTGGTAGTCCTGTAATGAGTAGTGATGGAGCATCAGCTTTACCAGTTTTACCTGCATCAGAGCTAGGTTTTCATGTGACTTATGCAACAGAAGGAGTATTTACTATTGTAAGTATTAATGCAGTAGGGTTAATGACATATAAAGTAAGTGATACAGCTAATGTAAATGTAGGAAGCTTTATAAACATTGTATTCTCTGTTAATGAAGATAATTAATTATGAAAAATAATATTTTATATATAATAATAGCTTTTGTCTTGTGCTTTGGAATCAAAGCACAAGCACAAAGTGCTATTTTAGAATACAATCAGAAACTTATTAAATTAACTGATTCACAGGCTAATGATCTTGATTATCTAGCTAATGGTGCACCAACTTCTATGTTTATAGCATTTGATAAGCAAGCTAAAATTCACCAAGGAAACTCTAAAGAGATAATTGAAATGTCTATTGAAGACACTAGCGACTTTATTGGTTTAAGCAATGTTTATAAAGATAAATTAAAAGAGGTTATTTTAATAAATATTAAATGGGATGGAAAGCAGCAAATCGTTGTTCCCAAAGATTTAATTATTCAATTAAAAAGCCTTAGATACATCTACATTAGATCATATCGAGAATTAGATAAAGAGTTAATTCAAACAGAGTTTATTGATTTATTACAAAAGTTAAACGAAAAACAAGATGTTGAAATTCTGTATTCAACAATGGATCAACCAAGTTAATAGAAAAGCTATGAAAAAATATTCAAAAAAAATAAGTGCTTATCTATCAGCCCTCTTATTATTAAGTTTTTTAGTACTAGGGAGTAACTCGGGTTTTGCACAAGTTATAAAAGATTTTAAACCACGTGAATCAGCAAAAGCACCCAAACCATATACTAATGTAAAGAATTATAATCTGCAAGGAGATTTTACCATGATTGGTAATACTAACCTTACTTTAAAAAATTATGCAAATAGTGGAAAGCAAGGGGGAAATAATAATGAGATGATCTATGTAGACATTGACAATGATCGAAACACAATAAACTCATCTTCTGCAGAGCTAATTCTACCAGGTGGTGAATGTACTGAAATTGTATATGCAGGTTTATATTGGACGGGACGTGCCCATGATATAGATGTTAGGAATACAAATAGCCCATTGACTTTCGACGGATTGGATAAACGTAAAGTTAAGTTAAAAGCTAAAAACCAGTCATATATACAAATAACGGCAAAAGATACTGATATATATTACCCCTCTACATCAGAAGGAGCTATGTATGCGGCTTATGCTGATGTAACTGATTATGTTCGTGAACATGGAGCTTCAAATTATTTTGTGGCTGACATTGCCTTAAAAGAAGGGAAAGGTGGAGGAACTGGATTCTATGGAGGATGGGGAATGGTTGTTATTTATAAAAATACTTCGATGAAATGGAGAGATATTACTGTTTTTGATGGTTATGGTTATATGGTTAAAAGAACAGGTGCAGCTATTTTACCAGTGAGTGGTTTTAGAGCCACCCAAAATGGAGATGTAAATGTAAAAATAGGAATGATGGCCGGTGAAGGAGATGAGGATATCTCTGGAGACTATTTTAAGATTCAAAAAAGAAATTCTAATAGCTATCAAGACTTAAACCATGGAGGTAACTCTACTAACAACTTTTTTAATTCTTCAATTCATACAGGAGGAAACCCAAGAAATCCAAACTTGATTAATAATACAGGAATGGATATTTCTATGTTTGAGTTAAATAATACTAGTAATCAAATTATAGGAAATAATCAGTCATCAACTTCATTTTCATATGGATCAAATCAAGATACATATATTATATTTAATATTGTATTTGCTGTAGATGCTTATGTTCCTGATGTAGTAGGAGAGAATAAAGCAACTAATTATGGCGGTGTAAAACCATTAAATAATGGAACAATCACTCCTGGACAAGAGTTTGAATTTGAGCTAGATGTTTATAACAAAGGAACAGAAGCGGTTAATAATTCTAAAATTGAAATACCTGTACCTTTTAATCTGCATTTTCTAGACGTAGAAATAGTGCCTGGTCTAGATGCATCAGGAAGTGTTATTTGGGTACCACCTACTGGAGGTACAAATGATCCAAGTGTTACAGCAGGAGGTAAAATTGTTTGGGATATTGGAAATTTACCTTTAGATACAACAAAAGAAAAGTTGTTGGCGCAATTAAGATATAGATTTAGAGTATCTGATAATTGTGTATTGTTATCTACCAATGTGTGTGGATTAGAGGTAAAGATTAATGGTAAAATATCAGGAGAAGGAGCTACATCAAAATCAAAAGTAAATTCTGATTTAGTAAGAGATTATGGAAACGGAATTTGTGCTGGTCCTGTTTATGATGATTTTATTTTTACGATAAGTGTTACAACAGACTTCTTGCAAAACTGTAACCCTCTTGTAGAAGATGGAGTTATGCAGTTTAAGGCTTTTTGTTCTGTACCAACAACAGGATTTGATAGAAGTGAAATTGTAAATATGTATCCTCCTGGAGCTAAGTTTTATAGTAAAGTACCAACAACTTATACTTCTAATGATGGCTTAGTAACTGGAGATTTTCCTGTTAACAGTAATGGTAGTAAAAAAATGTATTATGTGATGGTGCCTGGCATGGAGGATGGTTGTTATGCTAAGTTAGAAATCAGTATTGAAAAAGTAACTACTTCACCTATTGCTAAGAATAGAGAGTTGTGTTTTGGAGAGCCTTTAGTATTAGAAAATGAGCTATCGGCTACAGGAAAAGATAAAGGTTATGAATTGGTTTATTTTGATAGTAATCAAGTTGAATTATCACATGTTCCTAGTCCAAGTGCTGTAGGTACTTATAAATATTTTGTTGCAGAGGGAAAGGATGGATGTATAGGTCCTAAAAAAGAATTTACTATTGTGATTAATGCCTTGCCAGAGGTAAGCAAGGATATTGACAATATTGTGATTTGTGAAAATTTTGATTCTGCTAAAGTATCTATAACTACAAATGTTTCAAATTATAAATGGGAATACACTACAACTGGAACAACAAATTGGAAAGAATTAGATAATACTACTTTTTCAAATAGAATTATTCTTGAGGGAAAAACAATTAAAGTTAGTCATGCTAGTAAAGAGTTAAATGGTTTACGCATTCGATTAAATGTAACTAACAATCAATGTTCAGACACATCAAATGAGTTTGAGATCAAAGTAAATGATTGTTCTGCTGTTACTAATCCAATGTTATTAAATCAAGCAGTAGCTAATTAATTATAAAATAAAAACTATGAAATCAAGAAAATTATATAAATCAGTTGCTTTACTAGGTTTAGCATTGCCAGCTACAGTAGTAGCACAACAAGCTAAGAAAGACCAAGTAATGGTAAACCAAGGAAAGATTTCGATAGCCGAGGGAGGAGTCATGTCTACTATCTATGATTTTGATAATGCAAAAGAAGGGTATGTAAAGAATGATGGAACGGTTTATTACTACAACAACTTTAACAATGACAATATATATGATCACAGTACAAGTGCCAAAGGTTCTAAAGCTGTGTTCACTCCTTTTGAAGAAGCGAAAGGAGCTCAACATATCACAGGAAGCCAACCTTCTAATTTCTTTGATGTAGTGCTAGACAACTCTACTAAAGACATGGCCTTTGACCTAAAGAATGAGGCTAACGTAAGAGGTAGTGTAGACTTTAAAGATGGTATTATTAAGGTGGATTCACTAGCAGGGATGTTAACCTTCCATCAAGGAGCGAAAGCGCTTAAGCCTACAGATAGAAGTCATGCAGAGGGCTATATAGAGAAGATAGGTAATGAGGAGTTCCAATACCCTAAAGGAGATAAAGGACTATACCGTTATGCTAGAATCACTGCTCCTAAGCATGTAAAGGATGCGTATGAAGGAAAGTATAACTTAGATGATAAGAATTTCTTTAGAGCGCGTAGCGCTAAGTCTGGAGTGATTAATCTACTAGATGAGCGCGAATACTGGACAATAGATAAAGGAAGTGATAATAGTAAAGGAGATATCATGCTAACTTTGAGTTGGGATGAGCGTACTACACCTAAAGAGTTATTAGTTAACCCAGAGAAAGAATTACACATCGTACGTTGGGATGCTAAGCAACAACTTTGGATAGACGAAGGAGGAGTAGTAGATCTAGAGAAAAAAGAGATCACTACACCTACGAGTGTTAAGGGGTACGGATTCTTTACATTAGCTACTGTGAATACAGACTTAATCTTAGATGGAGATATCGTTATTTACAACCTTGTTTCTCCTGATGGAGATGGAAAGAATGATTACTTTATCATAGATAATATTAACAGATTCCCTAATAACACAGTAGAAATTTACAACCGTTGGGGAGTTAAGGTATTTGACACAAAGAGTTATGACAGTGCAGGTAATGTGTTTAAAGGGTACTCTGATGGACGTGTTACTATAAATAAAGGTGAGAAGTTACCTACAGGTACTTATTTCTACATCGTGAGTTATGAGTATAAAGATGCTAGTGGCTCTCGTATGATTAAGAAATCGGGTTACCTACATTTAGAAAGTAATAAGTAAGAAGAGTTATGAGTATTCAGAAAAATATAAAGAAAATCGGAATCAGTCTATTGCTAATAGGCTGCTTCCAAACTATTCAAGCTCAGCAAGATCCGCAATATACCCAGTATATGTATAATACTAATATGATCAACCCAGCTTATGCAGGGAGTCGTGGAACACTTAATGTGTTTGGGATGTATAGAACACAGTGGGTAGGACTAGATGGAGCACCTAAGACAGCGAATGTATCTGTGTCTACACCTCTTGGAGAAAGGGGGTTAGGAGTAGGAGTGAATTTTACCAATGACCGATTAGGGGCTATGGATGAGAATAACATCTCCGTAGATTTAGCTTATGCTATTGACTTAAATGCTGATTATAAATTAGCTTTTGGTTTGAAAGGAACAGCTAATTTATTAAGTGTTGATTATACAAAGCTTAATATCCACAATCCTACTGATCCTGTAAGTCAAGAGAATATTAATAATAAGTTTAACCCAAATATTGGAGCAGGGGTTTATTTATACTCTGACAAAGCCTATGTAGGACTATCGGTTCCGAACTTCTTGACTACAGATCGCTACGATGATAATGATATCACGACTATGCGTCAGAAGATGCACTTCTATTTAATGGGAGGATATGTATTTGATGTGAGTGAGAACTTATTATTTAAGCCAGCCGCTTTAGTTAAGGCAGTAAGTGGAGCACCATTACAAGTAGACTTGACAGCTAACTTTTTGATGTATGACAAGTTTACATTAGGAGCAGCTTATCGTTGGGATGCATCAGTGAGCGCCTTGGCAGGATTCCAAGTCAATGAAAACCTATTTGTTGGATATTCTTATGACTTTGAGACTACTGCGCTTCAACGTTATAACTCAGGATCACACGAGATTTTCTTAAGATTCGAATTATTTAACCGTCGTAGTACAATTAATGCACCGCGATTCTTCTAAAGAAAATTAGCTATAAAGAAATAGAAACTATGAAAAAACAGCTATTAAAAATAAGCTTTTTGACAATGTTGCTTCTTGTAGGTATTAATACTTATGGACAGAAAGTAGCAGAGAAGAAAGCGGATAAAGAATATCAAACTCAGGCTTATGTAGATGCGATCAAGATTTATGAACGCATCGCAAACAAGGGATATACTAACGCAGATATGCTAAAGAAGTTAGCGGATGCTTATTATTTTAATGGAAAGTTACCTGAAGCTAATAAGTGGTATGAAACTTTATTTGATGGAGAGTATGGCGATAAAGGAAAAGAGCCAATTCCATCAGAATATTACTATCGTTATGCACAGACGCTTAAGTCTGTAGAGAGTTATGACAAGTCTAAACAAAAAATGGAAGAGTTTTCTATATTGGAAGCTAATGATTCTCGAGCACAACTTTTTCAAGAAAATAAGGATTATTTGCAAAAGATAAAAGACAAACAAGATTTGTATAATATAAAGGCTTTGAGTATTAATACAGAGTTTTCGGATTATGGAGCTGCTATATTAGGCAATGAATTAATTTTTACATCAGCTCGTAATCAAGAAGTAGATAAGGCTATTCATGAGTGGACTAATGAGAGCTTTACAGCTTTATACAGTAGTACAATTAATGTTGACGGGACTTTCTCAGAGCCTAAGCAGTTCGCTAAGGAGATAAGCTCTAGAGTAAATGATGCAACAGCTGTCTTTACAAAGGATGGTAATACTATGTATTTCACAAGAAATAACTCTAGTGAAAAGGGAAAGAGAAGAAACAATAAGGACAAATCTTCTTTATTAAAGATATATAAAGCTACTAAAGGCGAGGATGGCTTGTGGGAACAGGTATTGGAGCTTCCGTTTAACTCGGATTATTTCAATACAGCCCATCCTAGTTTGACACCGGATGGTAATTGGCTTTATTTTTCTTCAGATAGAAAAGGGACATTGGGGCAATCAGATATCTTTAGAGTAGCTATTTATCCTACAGGTGAATATGGCAATGTAGAGAATATCGGTGCTAAAGTAAATACAGCAGGTAGAGAAACCTTTCCATTTATATCAGAAGACTATTTCTTGTTTTTTGCATCAGATGGTCATCCTGGATTAGGAGGATTAGATATGTTTGTGGCTAAGATTAATGTAGATGGAAGCATTGGTCAGGTTGCTAATATGGGAACGCCAATTAACAGCCCATTTGACGATTTTGGTTTGTATATGGATAGCAAATCTCACAAGGGATTTGTAAGTTCTAATAGACCAGGAGCTAGTGGAGGAGATGATATTTATTTCTTTAAAGAAAAACCTTGTAAGCAAGCTTTAGAAGGAATAGTGTATGACGAGGTGACTAAAGAGCCATTAGTTAATGCTAGAGTGATTTTATCAGATGCTCTTTATCAGCAGACAGATACAATTATTACAGATGCAAAAGGATATTATCTGTCTAATTTATTAGATTGTGGAGGGAAATATCGTATTAAAGCTGAGAAAGAAGAGTATAATACAGTGGAAGTTGTATTTATCGTAGAACGTCAACAAGGAGTAAAACGAGTAGATATAGGACTAGAGAAGACTTTAGAACCTGTAAAAGTGAACGATGATTTATTTAAGAAGCTTAAACTAAATCCTATTTACTTTGACTTTGACAAATCTAATATTCGCCCAGATGCAGCAGCAGAACTAATCAAAGTTGTAGAGGTATTAAAAGAATACCCAACGATGAAGATAGATGTTCGCTCACATACAGACAGTAGAGGAAATGATAACTACAATCTTAAGTTATCAGATCGCAGAGCGAAGTCTACTGTAGAGTGGATGGTGAATCAAGGCATTGAGAGAAGTAGAATTACAGGAGAAGGATATGGGGAGACACAGCTACAGAACAAATGTAGTAATGGAGTACCATGTACCGTAGAAGAACATCAGTTAAATAGACGTAGCGAGTTTATAATTATCGAACTATAGACTTTTTAGAATATCAATTTTTGAATACGTAGTTTAATAAAGCAACAAATCAATTTTTTTTTCGGCCGATCCCCGCTGTTGGATCTAAAACAACAGTATTAGCCTAAAAGCTCCCTTCACAGGGAGCTTTTTTATTTGTAGTATTTTTTATTATATATATGTTTTATCTAGGAAAATCAGGTCTATCCATTTTCAAACGACTCCCTGATAAGGCTTATAGAAAAGCAACAATTGCTTTGGTTTCTTCTCTACTAAGTTTTAAAGGTTTCATAAGTGAGTCAGTGAGGGCTATTTGCTTTTGTTAGCTTGTTGGATCTATCATATGCATACCACTGTTGTAGATGTTGACAATTCCCTGTAAATCGTCAAAAAAGACCATTGTGCATCCAAGGACGTGTATTGAGTAAATCTCGTAGTGAAGGTGTCTTAAACTTACCTACATCATCAGGATTTTCAGTTACATTATAACGTCCTAAATCTTCATAGAAACGCTTGTAATAAGTTAGTCCAATATTATGGAAAGAATCATCAGTTAGGTCTTTCCCAAAGTGACAATTCATACATCTACCTTTTGCTCTAAATAGATGCAGCCTATAAATTTCTTGATCAGTGAGGTAGTTGTATTTACCATCGATGAAATAATCTACTCTGCTAGGTTGGCTTTTGATAGTTCTTTGAAAGGCAGCTAATGCTTTGATGATTTTGTTATTTGTGATAACAGTATCGTTATAGGCAGCTTTAAATAAAGGCGCATAACCTTCTATTTTGCTTAATCGTTTTGGTAGTATATCTAGATTCATAGCCATTTCATTATGAGCAATTAATGGACCTAAGGCTTGCTCTTCAATGCTATTAGCTCGACCATCCCAAAAGAAAATTTTTCTATCAGCTATATTGTATAAGCTTGGGGTGTTTCGCTTGCCCTTTAAATGATCGTGGCAAAGAGCCACTCTTCTTCTATCAGTCCATCCCATTTCAGGATCGTGACAAGAGCTACATGATATCTGTTCAGACCTAGATAATTTAGGGTCAAAAAAGAGCATCTTTCCTAAGATAACCTCAGGTTTATTTTGGTTTTCAAAATAGAGAGAGTCTCGTTTGATACTTTGCATTTCTGTCTAATTTACTCCTGGGTCTATAAATGGGGTAGGTCACTGAGATATATCGGTTTTATAATAATTTATAATATTTTGTTATTCAGGGTTTTAGTTTATTTATATCTTGTCAAAGCTGTATAGGAAAAAACATGTAAATCCAATCAATCCAATTATTATATTAATCTTTATTTTATTGTAGTAGTCTAAAAAGTAATTCCTGTGGTAAAGCCTATATATGTATTAGATTTTTGAGATTTGTATTGTAGATTATTATAATCTAATTTTAAGTATCCTCCTATTTTAGGACTTAATTTTTGATCATATCTAACACTTGCGCTATAGTTGAGATATGCACTGTTGTAAATAGCATAATCACTGTCTAGCCATTGTTTAATGGATGGAGTTATATCTGAATTTCCTAGACTGTAGTTTGTCTTATTTACTTCTCTTTTTTGCATATCTGCACTAAAGGTTACTACATCTTTCGGGTTAAATTTTTTAACATATCGACCTTGTAGTCCAAAGATTCCATATTTAAAGTTGCGATACTTTTTAGAATCAAAGGTTGATTCCTTTATCTCTTTAAGCGCGTAATAAGGAATTACAGACAGCAAATCATCTTGTAATTAGATAAAGTATTTCTCCTTTAGCTAGTGTTGTTTTATAACTGTAATTTTCAGATTCTAATATTTTAGAAAACTCATTGCTTACATTAGAATATAGAATAGAACTCCCTTTTTTATCTAATTTATCATAGGTAATATTAGCTACTATACGATGCTGGTCAAAAGAAAAGCCTTTGTTTAAATAAAGGGACCATTCATTCTGCTTTTATTTATTGATATCGTGGTTTGCGTTTATAGTGCTGGCTACTTTAGTTAAATTGCGTTGTCCGAAAATAACACTAACAACAAAATCACCTTCTTTTAAAGAGCTCAAACTTAAACCTGTTTTATATGCATCACTAGTGTATTTAGCTTGGCTAGACTTAGTGCTAAAATAGAAATTATAGTCACCTATTCCATTCATTTTATACAGGTCAGCTCGTGCTACTTCACTAAAGAAAATAATAGAAGTGGTTTGCTTATTAGTTAATACTTGAGCAAAAGTCCCCAATTTATAATCTTTAAATAAACTATAGGCAACACCTGCCTTTAGTCTTAAATCAGATGATGTACTCTTAGGTCTTGGATCTCTTTCTCTATGGCTCATTTGTGTTAGGTAGAATAAATCTATTCCAAAGTCAAATCTACCTTTTGTCTTAACAATACCACCGCTGAATTGATAAGGTTCATATTTGTTATTTCCTTGTTAGTTAATTTATTAGTTCTAGAAAAGTAAATGTAATTAGATTAATTGAGATAACTAATATCATAGACTAGTTCAAATAATTAAAGGCTAGTCTATGATATTTTACTAGTACTTATCCATATACTTCTCTAATACTTCTTTTAATTTATCCAAATAACACGTTTTGGATTTAGCTCTTGTTTTCATTCTATGAAAAGCATGATGTATATCCAAGAGCTTTATACCAAATACCTGCTGAAACAACACCGCTATTTTGCGTATTTCTCCTTTACCATTATTAATAGATCCTGATAGATAAAGTGCGTAGATAAGTTCTATGAGCGCATTTTGGGATTCTGACCACACTAAATTAGAAGATATTATCTGATTAGTACTAATATCATATTCTTGTATTTTTTCATGAAGGTAGTTTTGAAGTAAATCATGAGATAAGATTCGAGCTATCTTATAGTCATAATAAGTTGAGAACTGAGCATCTATTTCAAAGATAAAGCTATTAATTCCAATGAGTAAATCTGTTTTACCCAGGGTAAAATATTCTATGTCTTTATCTGTTCGATTAGCATTATAGTATTTATAAAAGTCATTATAGGCAAAATACTTCTTATACTCATGGTTTAGTTCTTCTAGATGCTTATGATAGTATTTATTTTTAACAACGATATCTATTGGACAACTTGTTTCTATAGAATAAAGTTTGTTGTAAAAGATTAGTTTGCCTAAGACTTGAGGTTTAATTACTTTAAAAAAATCAATCTCATCTATTTGATTTTTGAACCCCACTTGAAGTATTTCTTGTTTTAGGTTTATAAGTAAGAGCCTTAAAAATTGAATCATTTCGTAAGCTTTTGAAATAGAAGTTGAGTCAAGTAAGTTTAATTCAATTTCCTTTGATTCGATTGTCTTTAATACACTTGTGTAAAGAGCAGTTTGTGTCATAATTATTGAGTTTAGGTTGGTTAATTACTGACACGTTTAACCCTGTTTTTTCTCTGATTTTATTGGCCTATTAAAATAAAGCAATGCCAATTTAAAAATCAATACGTTTATTCCGAATAAATATGCGGAAAACACGTATTGTTTATTATTTGAAAATTATAAACATTTACATAATTAACTTTTAAATGTTTAGTTTTATGGAAATTAACAAAAATTCAGGAACAGTAATTAGCCTTGAAAAGGCAGTTGATCTGACACATTCTTATCAAGAACAAAACAATGAAAAACCTAATAGTTATTTTGTTGGACTTGATAAGTTAGATGAGTTATTAGAGCAAAAAGGATGCGTAGGATTACGTGTTTATCCTGGTCTAAATGTGAAAACGAATCAAAGTAATGTTGTTTTAGTCGGAGTTGATGAAAGCGGAGAAGATTTAACTAGTGGAATCATGCTTGATGAATTAGTGACTTGTCCTCATTTATGTCCAAAGAAAAGTCAATTAGTTAGAAAAATAGAGTGATATACAGTCTGATATTATATATAGCCTTAATTGCAGGAGGGATTCCAATGCTACTTTTTCTTGTTATGAGAAAGGATATTGTATGTAATAAAGCCATTATACCAATTATAACATTAATTGCATTTTCGTCTATCTATGAATATGTTGTAATTATTCAACTTCAGATGAAAGTGACTCATTGGTATCAGATACACTCCTTGTTTGAATTCTTGGCTGTATTTTATCTCTTTAAGAATTTAATTACACAGAGACCTAGGCGGTTTTTTATAATTGGCTTAGGTCTTTTTCTAGTAGTTTACATTTTATCATTTATCTATTTAAATAATGAAATGATTCTAGTGTCGAAGAGTCTTAATAAATCTTATATGACTTTATTTGTTATTAGTTGTAGCTTTCTTTGGGTGAAGCAAGTATTTGATCAAAAGCTAATCCTGAGATTATATCAAGAAAGTACTTTTTTTATTGTTATGGGACTTTTCTTCTATTATAGTACAACAATTTCTTTGTTCGTGTTATCTAATTATTTGTATAAGAGTGAATTATTTTTTTACGATTATTGGCTTGTCAATATTATTGCCAGTTTAATTTTAAGAATTTTATTATCTATAGGCGTATGGAAAATGAATTAAAAATACTTTTTTGGCTGGGAACTTTTATTATGATATCACTTTGTATGATGGTGGTAATATTAGTTATCATCTATCAGAAGAATTTAAATAAATACCGCAATGAACAGCTTGCCGAACAGCTTCGAACAAATTTATTAGTAGAGCATAAGGAAAGAGCGAGAATTGCTAAAGAATTACACGATGGACTTTGTGGTGATTTAGCCACTTTGAAAAACTTTGTTAGTGTTCTCAAATTAATAAAAGACAAGGATTTAGTTGCTACAACTATTATAGATATTCAAGAAAGTGTTTCTCAATGTTATGACGAGGTGTTGAGAATTAGTTATAATTTATCTCCGCCACTGATTAAGGGTAATCCCATCAACTTAATTTTAAGTAGTTATTTAATTAGAATATCCAGAGTTACTTCTATAGATATAACTTTTACCTCAGATAATCAGACGTTTAATCTTAGTGAACTTGAACGATTAGAAATCTATCGAATAGTACAAGAGTTAATTCAGAATATCATAAAACACAGTCAAGCTACTTATGCAGATGTATCTTTACAATGGTATGAACAGTATATGATATTATCAATTAAAGATAACGGAATAAAATACGATCTTAATGCTGATTTAAAAAGACAAGAAGTAGGTTTAGGGTTAAGTAATATTAAGACAAGGGTACAACAAATAAAGGCTGAAATTATTCATCAATCCAATGACTGTAGTAATATCATTCAATTAAAAATAAAAAAGAAAGATGGCAATTAAAATAGGTATTGTAGATGATCATAAGCTTTTTTTAAAAAGTTTTTCTTTTCTTCTTTCTCAAGTAGAAGGTATAGAAGTAGTTTTTAAATGTACAAATGGTATAGAACTGTTTGAATCATTGAAAATAAAGAAGGTGGATATTTTATTCTTAGATATTCAAATGCCTGTTATGGATGGTTTCCAAATTGCTCATCGATTAAATGAAAAATATCCTGAATTAAATGTTCTTATACTTAGTAGTTTTAATGATTCATATAGTATTGAAAGGATGCTTAGGTATAATATATCAGGATATTTAACTAAGAATATTGAGCTTGGTCAGTTAGAAAAGGCCATACACTCAGTATTTAATGGAGGAGTGTATTACGATAAGAAAATCAGAGAATTAGTAAAATATTTACAGACTCAACAGCAAACTAAAGATGTAACTATCACAGATAAAGAAGTAGAGATTATAAGGCTATTTGCCAACCAATACAGTGGTAGAGAGATTGCAAAAAAGTTGAATGTTAGTATTCGTACTATCGAGAAACATAAGGAAATACTCATGCAAAAGACAGAAGCAAGTAATTTCATTGGAGTGATCATTTTTGCCATTACCAGACATTACATCACTGAAGATGATTTATGTTAGTAGTATATCTACTATGGATTCGTAAAAACACGTATTTTTTAAGTGTTTACTATGTGGTAGTTTGGCCTTGTTTAATATTATTAACCAATCAAAACTATTTTTATGAAAACACTTAAAAATGTTACAGGAGAGAACTTAGTTGTAGGTTCATTCTCAGAGGAATTAACAAGTAACAAATTATCGTTTCAAGATTTTCAACAAAGGCTTGCGACTTTAGATTTTAATGATGCAGAAGCATTACAGAAAGAAACTGCGAGATGTAGTAATAGATGTAATGGGAATGATGTGGATGTTGAATTAAAAACAATTCAAACATTAGAGCCAATGAATCCTATGGTTGGAGATGTGGCACAGTCATTTAGATTGCAATTTAGAATTGAAAACTAGTTGTTAATTATTCCTCCAAAGAAAGTAATGTAATAATGATTCTTTGGAGGAATCTTTGTTTTTAAAGATGGTATATATAGTCGCTAAGTGTATTAGTTTTCAGGTTATAGAGAAAGAAGTTATTGTTGAGAATAAGATAACTCTTAAAAGATGTGCTTTAAATTTTGAATCTTATTCAATAATCAATGCCTTTAAAAATGTAGATTTTACTTATGTAGATTTTTGTAGAATAGATATCAGTACTATAGAGGAAAAGAAAGCTTTTTGGATTTTTTTGCTTAACAATCGGATAATTGTTTCAAAGGAAAACTATAAAGTAGAACCATTGTTGCGCCTTCATAATCAAACCTATTTTGGACTTCAAGCTCAAGAATATATAGAAGTAAGAAATAAAATATGTTTGTTGGGTATTCCTTATGCTATGGGAAATATCAATTCATTAAGTATAGAAAAAGCACCTTCTTACTTAAGGACTATTTCTTCTCGATTTAATATAGCTCATTTAAATACAAATCTGCTGGGACAATTAATAGGAATGGATATGCAGCTTTTAGAATCTAATAAAGAAGCTTTGTTTCATAATACAACAGATATTGGAGATCTGTTTTATTATTTGACAGAATCACCAAGTAATTATTTCCATAAAATAGATAGGTTGATTAGCCATTTGGTAAAGAATAAAAATATTCCTTTTTCAATAGGCGGAGATCATTCAATAAGTTATCCGATAATAAAAGCAATAAGTGATAATAATGATATAGGAATTATTCATTTTGATGCACATTCGGATACTTACTTCAGTGAAATTGATGAGTTCTATGGGGATATTACAGTAAACCATCATGGTAATTTTTTAACGAAGGTATTAGAGCTTGATAGGGTGAAAAAAGTAATTACACTAGGGCCACGAGGCTTGAAAGGTTGTCAACTAACAGGAGAATTAAATAAGAAACATATGCTTTTTAGTTCTTTTCAGATTCAAGAGAATAATGATTGGCTAAGTGCTATCGATACAGATTTGTCCTATTATTTAACCTTTGATGTTGACGTATTTCATCTTAGTTTATTAACAGGTGTTTCAGATCCAATTAGCAATGGACTTTCCTTTAATAAGGTTATATCCATGCTTGATATCTTATTTAAAAGATTAAATATAGTAGGTATAGATCTTGTTGAAGTTGATCCACAAAGAGATCAAACAGGTGTAACAGGAGATATAGTATTACAACTAATAGTACACCTACTAACCAGAACAGTAAATAACAAATACAAAAATTAAGATGGACAAAAATATATCAGAATTTAAGTTGCCTTATAGTTATTACGAGTGGGTTATAGGTGCACGTTCATACTTTATGGAAACTGATTTTAAGAATAACCCCACATTGATGCAATACTTTTATCAGATAGATCAGAACTTAAATAAAATTTCTTTTACTGTAGAAAGTCATGAGAACTTTGCGAGAGAGGTTAAGTATTTCCAAAGTTGGGCAAGTTTTGATCAAAAATATGTTGAGCTCTTAGATACAATTGATATAGTATATGATGGAACAAGTAAAGAATTGTTAGAGAATAAAGAATCAACAATCTACTGTACATATCATGTAGGTTCTTATCGAATAATTAATATGTATTTAATTGCGAAGCAAATACCTTTTGTCCTAATTACAGATAAGCAATATATTGACAAACAAGGAGACGAAACCTACCAGGATATAGAAAAGCTAAATAATCAAATATATAAAGGAGCTTTCAATTTTGATTTTCAAATCATAAATGCAGAGAACAGGAATTCAATTTTGCAGATTAGAGATTATATAAAAAGAGGATATTCTTTAATTTTTTATATCGATGGAAATTCTGGTGTACCACTTCGCGATAATAAGAACTTAGAAGAGGTGAGATTATTGGATGAGATTGTGTTGGCAAGAAAGGGAATAGCCTATATTTCTTCTCGTTTTAATTTACCTATTATTCCAGTTGTTGCTCCAAGAGAGGACTGGGGAAAAATAAAGTTGATATTTAATACACCAATTTCACAAGTAAATCAAGATTCTGAATCTTATATAAAACAGACAACTCAGAAGCTGTTCTTAATCTTGGAGCATTGTATTAAGAAGTATCCTACTCAATGGGAAGGATGGCTATATTTAGAAAAGTTTTTACCTAAAGAAACAATAGAAAGCAAAGATTTAAAACCAAGAGGAAATTATTTGTCATTTAATTTTCAGCGATACCATATTTTAAAATTCAATACAGTGAATGTGCTATTTGATAAATTAACCTTAGCAAGTATTGAGATGTCAAATGAGCTCTTTACGTTATTGATTTATATTCAGAACAACAAAGTAAAAATCATGAATAGTTATTGTATTGATAATATTACGTATCAACAAAAAGCAATCGATGATCTATTAGAAAACCAAATTATACTAAAGTAAACCATTATGAAATTTAAAATCTATATGAGAAGTCTTTTTTTACTTTTTTTCTCATCAATAACAGGATGTACAAGGGCTAATGAGACACAACAGTGGCCTACAACGCTAAAAATGAAAGATATTGGTGTTGTACAAACCCATTTCGATTTTTCATTTAATAAACAAGAGAATACTTTTTTTGCTGAAAGCCCAAAAGGTAGTGATAAACTTATCTTAGGAGGAATGAAAGCTGGGATGGCTCGTCTGTTTAATAAAAAGTTAGAGGGAGGAAGCTTAATAAAGATTCAAAAAGGAGAGGTTAAAGGTGATTCTTTAAAAGGAGTCATGACCACAATGTTTGGTAATTTCTACTTTAGGGCTATTAAGACAAATGATAGGATAGAGGGAAAATTACTCAATGGAAAAAAAGAGATTGTAGGGCTATTTAACTCAGATTTAAATCAAGAGATTAAAAAGAAAGATTATAAAGCAATTTGGCATGATATAGAAAAAATTACTCAAGATAAGATATATAATAAATCTGTTTTAGACTCCAAAAAATGGCAGTCTTTTAAAAAACAGATGGACAATTCTTGTGAGAAGTTCAGAGATGATTTAGAATTTTTAATGGGATTTTATTATTTCAGCAATGATTTAGGTTTTTCGCACTACAGTGCTTTTATTGCGTGGGAGGATTGGGATAAATATATCAAATCCCAAACTACCAATTTTCCACATAAATTCTTAGATAGTGATACGTACTATGTGAAAATAGGCTCTTTTTCAGGTACTACAGAAGATATGAATAAGGTTTTAGATCAAGTAGCTCAAAAGCAGTTTAAAAATCTTGTAATTGATTTAAGAGATAATTCAGGAGGGAGTATTGAAGCAGGAATGACTTTCGCAGAGCGACTTGCAAAACAGGATATAGTAGGAGGGGTATTTCTTACAAGAAAATACTACAATAAAGAAAAAAGTTTACCAACACAGCAAGAACTTAATCAATATGATGTTTTTAGTAAAGCAAACTACGAGTTACTCCTAAAAGGAATTTCAGAAAAAGAAGGTATTGTTTTAAAGGTTGAACCTAAAAATACGATACCGTATCAAAAGCTTTATTTTTTGGTCAATGAAAAAACAGCAAGTACTTGTGAGCCTATTTTACAAGGTTTTAAAGAAAACAAAATGGCTATGATAATTGGTAAGAAATCAGCTGGTAAGATGCTAAATGCAGAAGAATTTAAAATAAGAGATGGTTATACATTGTTTTTACCCACTGCAATGTATGTTACAAGTCAAGGAAAAGTACTTGATCAGATTGGTGTTGAACCTAATATTTTGGTTAAAGAAGCCTTTTCAGAAGATAATATACTAAAGTATATTGAAAATTAGGTAAAACACGTATTGTTTTGGTATTTAGCTATTTGTAGGTTTGGGTATCCCAAAATGCGAATACTATGAAAGCCAAATACTCACTTATTGTACAATATTTCTTTGTATTACTTTTTGTTTATGCAGCCATAAGCAAACTCATCACTTTTGAAGCATTTCAAGTTCAACTGACTCAGTCCCCATTATTAAGCGCTTACGCTACTACAATAGCCTATTTGGTTATTATTGTTGAACTTGTTATTGCTTTACTTTTAACATTAAAACTGACTAAGACTTTCGGTTTGTATCTTAGTTACGGTTTAATGGTAGCTTTTACCATTTATATCTATCTGATATTAAACTACAGCGATTTTATTCCTTGTTCTTGTGGAGGCATACTTGAAAAGATGGGGTGGAGAGAGCATCTATGGTTTAATATCATTGTATGTATTTTGGGATTAGTAGCTATCTACTTCCAAGAAAATGATAAAGAGAATAATAAAAAAAATAAAAAACGATTTATTCTATCTATCTTCTTACTAACTGTATTAAGCATAGGTATCGTTATTCTACTTTTTCTCTCTTCAGAACACATCATCAAAAAGGAAAATCCCTTTATAAGAAGGTATTTACCTCATGGAGTAGTGGAGGATCAAACACTTGATCTAAAAGTAAACTCTTTTTACTTCTCAGGCTACCATAATGATACAGTATATCTTGGTAATTATACAGCGCCACTTCGCTATATTGCTATTAATCAAAACCTTCAAAGACAAGACTTTCAGATACAGATTGATTCTTTACATCTACCTTATACTCAGTTAAAATTCAAAACAATGTACCCTAACTTCTATTTAGCTGATGGGACTATTTCTATAATATTCAAAGGAAGACTGGATAATCAAAATAAACAACAACCTACAGAAATACTAAGCTATAAACAGGCTTACTTTTCAGATTTTACCCCAATAGATTCCACTACTATTGCCTTTAAAGGGCAAAGTAGCAAGAACTACCAAAATGTTCTTGGAGTAATTGATCAAAAAAGTACTACGAAAGTAAAACTCAATTCTGATTTACTACAAAGTGATTCAGATGGAGTGTTTGACACCGATGGAGTAATTACTTATAGTAAAGAAAATAAGCAACTAATCTACACTTATTATTATAAGAATCAGTTTATTCAAATTGATAACCGCCTTACATTACTTAGCAGACAAAACACTATAGATACAACTAAAACCCAAAGTATCACTTCAGCTAAATTATCAACAGGAGAAAATAAAATGACTACTCCTGTAAAGGCTAGTAACTCAAAGGTTATAGCTCATCGCAATCTCTTGTTTATAATATCAAATTCAAAGGGGCAAAACGAGTCTCAAGAGATGTGGAAACAAGCCAGTATTGTAGATGTCTATGGCTTTACAAGTAGCAGTTATATAGGAAGCTTTTACATCAACCACCTAGGGGAAGATAAGCTATCTGATTTAATTGTTACAGACCATTATCTCTATGGTCTATTTGACAAGAATCTTGTTCGTTACAAATTGGCCAGATCGCTAACGAGCAAGTTTCAGTAAGGTTTAGCTCAACCTTAAAAATAAGCTATTAATCACTTTTAATTTTTAGTATTATGAAAAAAATTTTAAAATCAGCAGGTCTGCCAATCGGAGTATTCGCGCTTGCTATCGGTAGTGCGTTTGCAACAAATGCCTTCAAAAATTTAAACCCAAATGATAGGGTAGGGTATTATTTTGATGCAGAAGCACCAACTCAGTGTATGCCAAAAGAAGACTGTACAATTATTGAAGGAGCTACATGTACATGGGAAGAATCCGCTTCAGTTTCTCATAACTTGTTTGAACTACAAGGAACATCTTGTGTTAAAAAGCTTTACAAAAAGTAATGCATTAGAATTATAATTAGCGGTGCTGTTGATAAACAGCACCGTCTTTTTTATTCAGTATTGTGTACTGTATTAGGTTGTAAATATTGATCAAACCATTGAATGGTTCTTACTGTTAGATCTTTTTGTGCTTTAGGAGTAGAAAGAGAATGTCCCTGCATTTTATAAAATAAAGCAACATGTGTTTTATTGTATCGTTTTAATGCAGTAAATAAAAGTCTTGTTTGTTCCCAATGTACATTATAGTCCTCAAGTCCTGTCCAGGTTAATAAAGGAGTATTGATACGATCAACAAAAATTATAGGGTTATTATTCATATACAATTCTATATCTGATCCAGGTGATTTTTTAATATTGTATTGTCCATTTTCAAATTTCCAGTAAGCAGGTTTATTGTAGTTGTAATTGTATGAATAGTAGTTGTTTATTAAGTCACTGACGGCAGAACCACTTATAGCAGCTTTAAATAAGTTTGTTTGACTAATAATAAAATTAGTTTTATATCCTCCAAAGGACTGTCCTATTAAACCTAATCTTTTTTGATCTATAGATGGCTCTATTTCTAAAGCTTTTTCTATGCCAGAAGTAACACAGTCTAATGCGGATAGACCTGGACCTTCATCTGAAATATTTGTATCAGGAAGAAAAATAAAGTATCCTAATTCTGTAAATAGAGGGATACTAAAACCTTTGTAATTAAAGAAAGTAGGAAATTCAAATTTATTGGCTAGATAAAATTGATCTTCATAGATATGCGTAATCATTGGGTAATTTTGATTAGATTTAAAATCTTTGGGATAATAAAGAATTCCTTTTAGAGGATTACCGAACTTATCTTTAAAATCAACAATAATTTGTTTTCGCCAATCATATAGTTCTTTTGGAATATTGTTATTGAATAATAATTCAGGCTCATCTTTAGCTTGAATTACTATATTACTAGGGGCATTATAATTTTCAGTTTTGTATATAATTGTATCTACATTTTGATTCCATGTTATATTACTAATGTGATTAGGCATTTGTTTAATGACGGTTTTTATAGAACCATTTTCTAATTTGTATAATGTTTGATTATTGTTGTTTGGGTTTTTTACAAGAAAGAGTAATGGTGTATCTGTTTTAACAAATCTTGGAAAAACACCAAAACCTTGAGCAAGTTGATTTGGGTATGTTTGACTATTTAAAATTGTGATATCTATATTTCTATTTTTAAAATTAGTTAAATTCTCTGTAATATTCGTTTTGTAATTGTATTTCCAAAGATTACCATCGCCTATGATATAAACAAAGTGAGAGTTTTCGCTCCAAAATATTTTATCTTGACTTTTTATTTGGTTGCTACTTGTTCTTTTTAAGTTTTTAGTATTAACAATAACCCATTTTTTATTTGGTTTGATAGCTAAATAATCACCATTTGAGGAGTATGATAAGTTAGAATTTATAGTTCTTAAAGAATCTTGTATTAAAACTCTTTTTTGTTTAATATTATCATATAAGTATAGATTTATTGAAGGAATGAATGTAGTGTAATCTACATTTTCAAAACGATTAAAAAGTAAGAAGCGATTAGAATGATTAATATAAATGCTTTCATTGAAATTTTTTTCCAAAAGTGAATCCATTTCCTTAGTTACAAGGTTATATACATAAGCTTTTGAAAATTCTTGATTAGGTTCCATTTTACTTTCTATGTTTTTGTCAGAAGCATCCCATACATCAACTATTTCCTCTGTTTGAGATGGAAGTAGTTTTTTAATATAACATTGAATATAAATATTATTTTTATTTAGAAATGCTGTCTGTATACCGGATACCTTTCCTTTTTTTGTTGAGATTGGAATATTTGTGGTTTGTTTATCTGAAATATTAATGGATTGTAGCATGACTCCAGTATCGGAAGTATAAGTGATTAAAGCTACTTCTTCTTTTTCATTTAAATTAAATGACAAGATAGAATCAGTGATTTTAGCTATTACTATTGTTTCAAAGGTATTAAGGCTCAATAATGATAGATTGGAAGACTTTTCTTTTTTAGCATAGAAAACCTTTGTTTTTGACTCATTAAAGAAAAAATATGAATTGATAGAAAAACTCCAATGTACCTTGCCAAAAGTATCTATGATTTGACTACTACTATCATTTTTTGTAATTAGGATATAGGATTTTTGCAATATTGTATATTTTGATACGTTTTGTATTTTAGTTGCTTGATATGTGTTTAGATTAAGTATTTCAAGTGTATCAAGTTTTATTGAAGCTAAGTAATCTGAATCTAAAAAGTTTAATGAATGCACTTTTGTTTTAATAATTTTTTCTTTAGTTTTTGAGTTTACTATATAAATAGAGTCTTGATTATTTTGGTATGATTTGGTAATGATAGACCACTTTCCATTAGGAGTTAATGATTTAATAGATAAAGTATTCCAATTGGGATGAACATAGAGACTATCTCTCTCTATGCAATAGCCATAGAAAGAGATAGTTAATAAAAAGATAGTTTGTATAATATTAAATTTAGTACCCATAATTTTGTGGAAGTAAATTTTGATTAAGTATTGTTTCTTTTTCTGGATAAGGGAAAAGTTGGTGTTTATCTGTCCAATTAGGTTTCAAAGATTGGAGTGCGTTTAACTTAGCGTTTCTTTTAAGATCAAAAAAGCGATGCCCTTGTTCGGTAAAGAATTCTCTGCGAAGCTCTTTTAGTAGCTCATCTGTTAGTTCTTCCTGATTTAATTGGTTATGAAGCAATGCTGTATTAGCTCTTCTTTTTATTTCATTTATAAAGTACTTCGCTTCTTCTATTTTTTTTTGTTTAATTAATGCTTCACCACAAATGAAATAAGCTTCTTCAATACGAAAGATAATGGAGTACTCATCTTTGTTTTGTCCTGAAGTGTTTTTGTATTTATAAGCATGATACCAGTATTGATTATCAGACTTTATCTCTCTAATCCAATTATTCAATCTTAGATCATTAGTATTGAAAGATTTAATTAAGTCTTCAGTTAATGAAAAATTTGTAGGAGGACCTTGATTAAATAGATATGTTCTTGATTCTTCTGTGATTTCTCCATCTAAACTTGTCTTTAGTTGCCATAAGGTACTTTTAGCATCCTTTTTAAATACTTTATTAATATCGTATTCTAAAGTATATATTGGGTTAGATATTGTTCTCATAGCATAAAATTCTGCTTTATCGTATTGTTTTTGCAGTAAATAATTTTTGCTTAACAATAGCTCTGCTGTTACTGCATTAGGGTATATTCGATCATTACCTCTGTATTCTAAAGGGAGCAAATCAATAGCTAATTTTAAGTCTTCTTCAATTTTTATTAGTATTTGATCAAAAGAAGATTTTGAAATATTAGAATTATAGTTATAATTAGTGCTTGTGGTATATGGAATATTACCGAAGATTTGTACTAGATAGTGGTAGTATAAAGCACGTAAGAAATAGGCTTCACCTAAATATACCTCTTTTTGTTTTGATGTAATGTTGGTTGATTTTGTTAAGGATTCAATAAAGAGGTTAATAGAATAGATATGGTTATAGGAATTATTCCAAAGTTTAGAAATTGAGTTGTTTGAGGCTAATAAATTGTTTGTATACAGGTCATATATTCCGGTATTATTAGACTGAGGGAAATAGCATTCTAGATCATCTGTAAATACCCCTAAATTTAACCCCATACCAAGTACCCCACCTGATATAATTGAAGAACTTCTAGCATTGGTATAAATGGAAGATAGAGCAGCTTTAACAGTAGCAATATCGTTAAATACTTCTGGACTATTTATTTGATTAGAGGGTAGGGAAGTATCAATATATTTTTCGCAAGCTTGTATGAATACTACTATAGTTAATAGTAGTATTAACTTTTTGCTGTTTAAAAGTATGTTTTTCATAGTGTTAAAATTTAAAAAGTTAATTGAATGCCTAATGAATAAGTTTTTAAAGGAGGTAGATATCCTGGAATTACAAGTTCTGGATCCATTCCATAAAAGTTTGATAGAGTAAAAAGATTTTGCCCTTGAAAATAGAGTAATATATCTTCTATTTTTGATTTTGAAATATCGAGTCTATATGATAAAGAGATATTTTTTAATCTTATATAGGAAGCGTCACTAATTGCTCTGTCACTATCAGGGATTAATTTAGTTAAGGTATATGCTTGTGTATTTTTCCCTGTCCCATAAAAACTGTAATTACTGTTTGGATTATTGGAAGACCAACTATTTAACATTTCTATGGGTTGATTTACTAATGCTCCAGGCATTAGTAATTGGCTATCGTAGTTATAGTTTTGTTGCTTTACAAATTGAAAAAATATTCCAAGATTAAGATTTTTATAAGAAATGTTATTTTGTAAACCTCCATGAAATTTAACTCCAATTTCTTTAACTTGTTGTTTGTCTTCAGATGTGATTTTTCCATCATTGTTGTAATCTGTAAACATATATAATCCTGTTGTAGGGTTAATTCCTTCATAGTGATATACTTTTTTGATATTAACAGATTTACCTATCACGTACTGATTTGCATAAGTTGAACCTTCTAACCCTGGAAAAGCAACTAGTTTATTATTGGGAATGGAAATATTAAAGTCTGTAGTCCATTTCCAGTTTTTATTAATTATATTAGTAGTGTTTAAAGTAAATTCCCAACCTGTATTTTTTATTGTAGCAGGCAAATTGGCTTGTATAGAGGAAAAACCTGTTGTTCCAGGTAAAGGAATTCCGACTAATTGATTTGAAGAGCGATTGTTGTAATAGGTTATTGTAGTGTTAATACGCTCTTTTAAGAAACCTAATTCTAAGGCAATTTCTTGTTTGGTTGTAGTTTCCCAGCTAAAATTAGGATTATGGAGTCTTGATGGATATATGCCAACAATATTATCATATTTTTGACCTGAGGCTGTATAGGTATCAAGGTATTGATAGTCTCCTATTTGGTCATTACCAGTTGTTCCATAACTTGCTCGTATTTTACCAAAAGAAAGCCATTTTTTGTCTAATAATAAATTCTCATTACTAAATAACCAAGCTACTCCTATAGCGCCAAAGTTTCCAAACTGATTGTTTTTACCAAATCGACTCGAACCATCTCTTCGCCCTGTTAGATTCATAATGTATTTGTTGAGATACATGTAATTGATTCTACCAAATAAAGCGTTGTAACGATATTCAAGTTCACTAGTATTATCTGTATATATATTATTTGCTGAACTAATATTATATATTAGAGCATTAGAAGTATAACCAAAACCTGTAATTGAATTTATATTAGTTACCTTATTTTGGAAGGTGGTTCCAATTAGTATATCAAAGGAATGATTGCTGAAGTTTTTACTCCAAGAGATTTGAGGTTCTATAATATATGAAGAGTTATTAACTGTATTGATCATAGAGTAAGAATCCGCACTGGTAAGTCCTCTTGAGGGATTTGTCGTTGTATGAGGCTTAATTATTGATTCAGAGAAAGAGCTGTTTGATATTCCAAGATTAATTTTTAGAAGTAATTCATCAAAGACTCTATATCCAATATTTGTGTTTAAGAATAGGGATTTACTATTGTTTTTGTATTTAGCTTCTAGTTCAGCAAGAGGATTGTTAAAGGTATTATGCTGCCAATTAAGACTTCCATCTTCATTTCTTAAGGCAGGAGCGTTTGGTGCTAGAGTAAGAGCTTTTTTTGTAAAATCCGTTTCAATTAAATTATTGTCAGAAACAGTATAATTAGTTGATGTATTAATTTCAAGTTTATTATCGTTACTCTTGTGATTTAAGTTTAGTAAGATTGTATTTCTTTTATATCCCATATCTCCTGGAAATACAGAGGATGCTTCATTGTGATTTCCATTAATTAAGAATTTTGTTTGCTCATTACCTCCTGATATACCTAATTGAATAGTTTTATCTATCGCTGTCCCTCCTATTAGTTCTTTTTGCCAGTCTGTGTATCTGTACTTGTCCCAAGCTCCATTTATATCATATTCTGTTTTAGGGATATTAGGAGTTAATTTATCATTTTCAATAGCTATTTCTCTCATTTTATTAAACTGTTCAGTATTCATCAGCTTAGCAAAATTTGCAACTTTGCTCATTGAAGTTTGCGAATTGATTGTAAAACTTGTTTTTCCATTTCTTCCTTTTTTTGTGGTTATTAAAACTATACCATTTGCTCCACGAGAACCATATATAGCTGTTGCATCAGCATCTTTTAATACAGTAATACTTTCTATATCATTTGGATTCATCAAATTAAGTGGGCTAATATTAGCTTTTGGAAGAATTGATGAAGACATACTATTGGAAGTTTGACTATTTGATAAAAATGGTATTCCATCAATGATGAAAAGAGGATTGTTTCCATCATGCCTTAAACTGTTTTTCCCACGTATCTGTATATCAAATCCTCCACCAGGAACGCCGGAGTTTTGCGTAATACTAACTCCAGCCATTCTTCCTTGTAAAGCTTGCAGTGGATTAGTTACTGGCTGAAACTCGATATCTTTAGCTGTTATTCGTGCGATACTACCTGTACGCTCACGATCTTTAATAGTATAATATCCTGCATTGACCACAATTTCATCAAGTGTATTATTATCTTCATTAAGGGTTATATTAAGAACATTACCACCAACAAAAACAATAGACTGATCTTTATAATCAATCATTGAAAAGGTAATCTTATCACCAGAAGTAATATCTATGGTATATTTTCCTTCTAAATCAGTTGTAACTACTGTTGTCCCAACTGTTACTATAACACCCCCAAGAGCACCAAAGGAATCTTTTACTGTTCCTGAGAGTTTTATAGTTGGTTTTTGTTTTGTATCTTGTAGCAATTCAGATACACTAAAAAACAAATGTTTATCATTTGATACGGCATAGATTGGACGGCTAGATAAACTAACTAAAAAGATTAGCGGTATAGCCTTCCTAGAACCAAAAAAGGTTAAAATTTGAGTTTTCATAATGTTTATAATTGATTTTGATATAAATGCTTTTAAATCATTAAGATTCTTATTGCCGTAGTACTTAAACAAGCCCTATATCAAAAGGTTAGTTAATTGGTAATATTTAATTCATATATATTTTTATAAAAACTATCCCCAAGCTCTAAAGCACGTCTCCCAAAATGCAAACTAGAGCAAAGGGATAGTCATGGACTTATAGCACGACTTAAAATCCCTTTAAGCCATCCTATTTCTTTGTTTTGTTTAAAATGCTCACTAAGGACTAAGCCTACATTAACCAACCTAGGCTAAAGCCCTACAGTAAGCGGTTTTTCTCCATAATTAAAATGTTTTAAAAATTGATTAATAAATAGTTCAGTGAAAAACCTTTCATAGCATTTTTATAACTAACTAAAAAACCTTGCCTTATAATTGAATGGATGAATAATTTAACTTGTATGAATTATAAGGCAATAAGTGTCCTGTACGCATCTAAAAACTGTTTTTAGACATAGCGTAAAATGTGTTATAACTCTAACTAAATAGATAATAGGGTAGCTATCTAACTTTAAAAAGTTAATGTTAAATCAATCTACAGCGATAAGATTTAGTTAAACTAAAATTTATTCATAGGCTAAAATGTGGGTTTAGTTACTAATTGTTTTTTGATAAATAATAAAATGTAATAATTGAAAAAATCTCGAATAGAACATTCGATAAGTCCATTAAGGATAGATAAGGTATTGAAAGCATTCATTAAATATGAACACTAAACAAATCCACCTTTGTTTTAAAACCTCTATATACCTAATTGGGAGACGGTATGAATAAGAGGTATGTAGTATGTTTAATATAAAGCGAAACTTAAGTATTTCCAATATAAGAAAGTGAACCTATTTAAATAAAATAAGGCGCAAGCTCTCACACTTTTGTAAATGCATTAGAGGTACTACCAATACCTTGCAACATTATACTAAGTGATATTAAGCCCACGCCTAGGTCGTGAGCTAAAGTACTTAATATTCCTTGTTGCTAATAAAAATTTGGTAGTTTTCTAATGCAAGAAATAAGTAAGCTTTAGCTTATATACAGTAATATGTCATTAAGACTAATTCTTTTGTTTACAAAAATGTAAGAAAGAATGATTATAACAAATGTATTATAAAAATATTTGTAAACCAAATGGTTTACGCTGTAAACAAAAATTAACTCTAATATTGTTTCATGGCGAAATTAAAGGATAGAGATATAGTATTACGCGATAAGATTAAGAGCAGGATTAATTTTTTAATGGAAGAAAAGGGTTTGAAAAAAGTTGATTTAGCATCTCTTTCTGAAAAGGATAGACAAGCTATTAATCGATGGACAAATCTAAGTGATAATCGTGGAATCACGATTTATACTTTATCTGATTTTTGTGATGCAATAGGAATAAGTCTAGCAGAATTCTTTAAGGATTCTAGTTTTATAAAGAATCCTGAAACTAAATAAAAAAGCACTGTTTCAAAAAATAGTGCTTTTTTATTTAATTGTATTTGTAGTAGAAATGTCATTTGCTATTTCCATACTTTGTTGTTTCCTTTCAATCCTCTTCTTCTCACTCCTGTAAACAAGAAATAGGAGAATACTAAAAAGAATTAAAGCATAAGCTAACCATTTACCTATCCTTTCAAGAAGACGTATAAATACAGAAGCTTCAAAACTTGTAAAACTGTAAATCGTCAGCAAAAAGTGGACAATTAATGTGCTTAAAATAAGATAGTGTT